>CBRAFL010000314.1:0-6446 GCA_967755055.1 uncultured bacterium | reverse complement strand
TGAGGCGGCGCTGTCGAGCCAGGCACGCGGGAGCGGCGCCGCGCTCGCAAGCGAGAGCGCTGATTTGCGAATCAACGCAAAGCGCGGGCAATCACGGAGCCGAGTTTACCTTGATTGACGAACTCGGAGTGGCTGAGGCGATCGTGCCAGTCGCTGAAGTGTTTTGCAGCGCGGCTTGCAAATGCGGCACGAGGCGACGGGTGAATTCCACGGAGTCGGTCGCTGAGAGGTGAGACCATTCCGGGCACTCGAAGGCACTTAGCTCCGCGTGTTCCGCAAAGTGAATCGCTGGAACACCGTTTTCATGCACGAGGCGATCCCACGTCGCGACGCGAGGTGCGAGTTGCTCTTCGCGAGCGACGAGCGGGCCGCTCACGGGCAGGCGGAGGAACACCACTTTGCCGCCACGGCTTTGGATGCTCGCGATATGCTTCGACGTCTCGCGGAAGCGCGACTCGATCGCCTGTCCCATCATTTGCTGGAATTGCTGCACCGGAATAAACGACGGTGGCGGGGGCATACTGAAGAGCGGTAGCCAACCGGTTGAGACGCGATGCTGGAGCGGACTGCCGACGATCGCAGCTTCCGGAGCCATCCGCGCGCGGCGGTCGCCGTCCAGCGTATAGAAGTAGGGTGGCAGCGCCGGCCCGACCATCGCATTGGCGCGATTGGGAATCGGAAGTTTCTCCAGCAGTTTGCCAAGTGTGAGGTCTTCCTGTTTCAGGAACGCGACGTGACTTTCGAGTACCATCCCGAGGTGATGACTCCAACGCTGCGCGTAGTTCCAAGTGTGATACCGGCGCAATGCTTTCTGCGAAGCCTCTACGGGCGGACCGCCGGGCGCGAGGTACATGGCGGGTACGATGTCCACGAGGACCGTGCCATGGAATGTCTCGTCGGCGGCGAGATCGGCGAGAATGGGAAACGGCGAGCTCCCCACAATCGCGAGCTGTGTGGGGCGTTTGCCGAGACCCTGCTCGAGCTGATCCAGGTCCATGTCGAATAACATGCGCGACGTCCCGATAAGAACGAGCGAGTCGGGTTTGACTGAAGCGCGCGTTTCGGCCCAGAGGTCAGGCGTATCGTTGAGCGTCGGAGTGTAGCCGGCTGAGCGGGCGTGGAATTCCCACGCCACGGTTGCTGCGGTCGAGAGCAGTGCTACCGCGAGCAGCAGCGAGCGCCAGGGCGCGTCCGGGATGGTCCGCACGAAATCAGAATTGGAAGTAGATGAATGCATTGCCGTTTCCTTGAGTTAAGATGATGCCGAAAACCATGACCGACCACGTGCCTGCCAGCAGCCAGCGTGGCGTCTTCGCGACAACCGCCTCCATGGTGGTATTACGAAGCAGCCAGTGCGCGCCGAGCAGGCCGGCGGTGACGATTGCGACTTGGAGAATTTCGCGAGTGGGAAGAATCGCGTCGCCCCGCGGGAGCGCGCCAGCCATCGCTTGAACGATGCGAGCGGCGGTGGGGAAATCCGCGGCGCGGAAGAAAACCCACGAGAAGCAGACGGCTGCATAGGTGGCGAGGCCGAGGACGAGTTGTACGCCGAGCGTGTTGGTCCACGCGGCTTCTTTGAAGATCGCGCGTAGTACGCGTTCAAGGACGAGGCAGAAACCGTGAATGACGCCCCACGCAACGAACGTCCATGCCGCACCATGCCAGAGGCCGCCGATGAACATC
This sequence comes from uncultured bacterium, assembly GCA_967755055.1. Lineage (GTDB taxonomy): Bacteria > Verrucomicrobiota > Verrucomicrobiia > Opitutales > Opitutaceae > Opitutus. Next base: position 4,763 of record CBRAFL010000314.1, on the reverse strand, counting down.
ACGATCATCAGATTGATCGCGGCGCGCAGGACACCCGAGCGATTTCCGCCGAGGGGAATGTAGAGGTAGTCGCGCAGGAACGTGGAGAGCGAGATATGCCAGCGGCGCCAAAAATCCGAGAAGCCCACCGCAGCGTAAGGGAAGCGGAAGTTGTCCTTGAGATGAAAGCCGAGGCACAGTGCAGCGCCGATGGCGCACGTGGAGTAACCGGCGAAGTCGAAAAAGATCTGGCCCGAGAAAGCGAGCACGCCGGTCCACGCGTCGAGACGTGCGAGCGGGCCACCGTAGCCAAAAATCTTTTCGGCTGAGCTGGCCAGCATGGTGTCGGCGAGCACGGTCTTTTCGAAAAGGCCGAGCGTCATCAGCAGGAGGCCCCAAATGAAACGGCCCGCGTGCGGTGCTGGAGGTTGAGCGGCTTGTGGCAGGAAATCCGCGGCGCGCACGATGGGACCGGCGACGAGTTGCGGGAAGAACGATACGGCGAGCACGAAGTCGCGCAGTGAGCGCGTGGGTTGAGTCGTGCCGCGATAAACGTCCAGCGTGTAGGACAATGAGTGGAACGTGTAGAACGAAATCCCGATCGGCAGAAAGAGATCAAGGTGGGGCGGCTGGTAGTTAAGGCCGGCGTGGGCCATGAGCCATTTGAAATTCTCGAGCAGGAAATTTCCGTATTTGAAAAAGCCCAACATGCTGAGGTTCGACACGAGGCTCGCGATCAGCCAGCGGCGGCGAATGCCCGGCGTGCTGGATTGGGCGATACGAGCGCCGAGATAAAAATCCAGCGCAGTGGTGGCGAAGAGCAGAATCGCGAAGGGCGGATTCCACGTGCCGTAGAAGAGATAACTGGCGACGAGCAGGAGGTTCTTACGGGCCTCCCACGAGCGAAGCGTCCAATAGCCGCCCAGAACGAGGGCGAAAAAGACGACGAAGGTGAGGGAATTGAAGAGCATGATGACAGACGGATGGGATGAGGAAGGCGTTGGTTGAAGAGGAAGGTTCATCATAGCTAAACCGCTTTATTCGCACCCTGGGCCGTTCGGCTAGTTGGGATTAGCCATTCGGCTAATCGTGGGATTTTTCCTCCTGCGAGAGCTTCCGAAAGGAGAGGAACGGCGAGGCGAAGCCGGCCGAATCGAAAAAGAGAACGATTAGAGGAACGAGAACGAAGGAGAGAAACGAACGCTCACGAAAACGTTTCTCGGCTCGCCATGTTGCATGACGGCGCGCCAACTTTGGGCTTCATTGTGTCATCTGAAATAAAGCCTGTTAGTACGATGCGGCGGCTCGGTGCGGCTGGTCCGGTTGCGATCGTTCTATCGTTTTGGCCACCATTGGGCGGCTTTATTTTGCTGGCGTTTCTCACTGCGCTGGGTCCATGGCTGCGAGCGCACGGCGGCACCGGGATGCTGATCTACTTTTTGGTCGCGGGATTTTTGATGGGCGTATCGTTTGTCCCGACCTATTCCTGTGCGATCATCGCCGGATGGGCGTTCGGATTCGCGGTGGGAATGCCGCTCGCGATGGTGACGATCACCGCGTCGTCGTTCGTCGCGTATGTGATCGGCCGCTGGATTTGTCGTGATCGCGTGATCCAGGTAATCCGCGAAAGACCGCGATGGAACGCGATTCATCGCTCGCTGCTGGGCGACAACGCGCTCGAGACAATCTTCGTCGTCACCCTTCTCCGGATACCGCCGGCTGCGCCGTTTGCGCTCGCGAATTTCGTGCTCGCGGCGGCGCGGGTGCCGATCGTCGCTTATACGATTGGCACGTTCATCGGCGTCGGCCCGCGCACCGCGCTTGCGACTTTCGCAGCCGCTCAACTCGAGCAGCTCCGCTTCAAAGATGTGAGTGACCGATGGATGGTCATCGCGGGAATTGTGGCGACGGTCTTGGTCTGCGTGATCCTCGGCGTGCTCTCCAATCGCGCGCTCCGACAGATCACCGATGGACCGAAGATCGGAGCGGGAGAATAAGTCAGTGTCGGAAGCTCTGGTGAGTTGCAGCCCGCTGCGGGAGCAGCGGGATTTCCCTGCGCTCCCGCGCAGGGCTACGGTCTGCTTCGAACTCGGCTGATTTAGGCCAGAATGTAGCGGCCGTTTTTCCGGGTGCCGATGCGTTTGACCAGTTTTGCCTTCAGCAGTGGAGCGAGAATGTGGGCGGCGCCTTGTTTGGTGACGTTGAGCGCCGCCCAAATTTCCGCGGGAGCAAGGCCGTCGAGTCGATCGCGCAACAACGTGAGCAGTCGCTCCTGAGTTGGACGCAGCACGGTTTTCTTTGTCCCTGATTTTGCGGCAAGCTGCTGCACGCGCAGCCATACCCGCTCAAGCGTCACGCGCAGCCCTTCGGTGGTGTAGCCGAGCCACGCCGTGAGATCGCCGCTCGCGGCCGGCACTGCGGCCAGTCGGGCATAGTACCGCGAACGATCCTCCCAGAAAAATTCATCGACGGAGAAGATATGATGGGTGTCGAATCCCCGTCGATAGAGGTCCCAGAGCGCGAGCATGCGACCTGCGCGACCATTGCCATCAGCGAAGGGGTGAATCTCCTCGAATTGGTAATGCAGAATGGCGGACGTGAGCACAGGTGACCACTCGGCGCTCGGGCCGTTCCACCACGCGAGCAGTTCGCGCATGAGGCCGGACACCAGATCGGGCGACGGCGGCAAGTGTTTGCCGATACGAACCGAGATGGTGCGGTAGCGGCCCGCTTCTCCCTGGTCCATGACGCCGTCCGCAAGCAGACGGTGCAATCGGAAGAGGTCTTCATGCACGATCAGTTTCGATTGCTTGGCGCGTTTCTCGATCCAGCGAAGGCCGGCAAAATAGTTGAGCACCTCGCGACGAGCACGCTCGGGCTGGACGGGAAGGGTGGCTCCGTGTTCCAGTGCGCGAACTTCCTCCAACGTGAGTGGATTACCCTCGATGGCGGTGGAGGCGTGTGCGCCGCGCTGGCGGCTGTCCTTCGCCAGTTGGGGCGTCCACGCGACCTGAATCGTTGCCGCGGCGATCCGCGCCTTCAAGTCGGCGATGGTCTCCAGCTCCCGCAGTAGCGATGCAGTGATGGTGAACTGGGGCTGGAAGCTCATGGCAAGTGAGTCCAGTATTAGTCTAGCAGTAAGTCAAGCGACCGAATTCATAAGTCTAGTGTTAGGCAAGCGTAGAGACAAGCGGCTCAATCTTGCCTACGAGATGAACTGTGAAACGAATTCGTGCGCAGGCGTTATTTCAAGTTTCGCGCAGTCTCTAAAGAGAGACAGTAGCTGAACGGATTTTGACTCGCTGTAGTGCGCGGTGAAGGCGGACGCGGCTTTTAGCTGGAGGAGCGGAATGCCCTCTACGCGGCGGCGGCGGTGGCCGATCGGAAAATGAATTTCGATGCGCTCGGTACTCGTTCCGTCGTTGAAAAAAACCTGGACGGCGTTGGCAATGGAACGCTGTTCGGCGTCGAGGTAATTGCGGGAATAAATTTTCTCTTCGGTCACGGTCATCTTTGCACGGAGAGCGTCGATGCGCGGGTCGGAGGCGACTTTGTCTTCGTAGTGTTCTGCGGTCAGCGTGCCGAAGATCAGGCCGATGGCGGTCATGTATTGGAGGCAGTGGTCGCGGTCGGCGGGGTTGTTCAGCGGACCGGTTTTGTCGATGATGCGGATCGCGGATTCGTGCGTGGTGATTTCGATTCGCGTGATTTGATCGAGGCGATTGCGGATTTTCGGATGGAGCAGCACGGCGCATTCGACGGCGGTTTGCGCGTGGAATTCGGCGGGGAAGGAAATTTTGAAGAGGACGTTTTCCATCACGTAGCTGCCGAGCGGGCGGGCGAGCTTCACTGGCTGGCCGCGGAACGAGACGTCTTGAAAGCCCCATGTTTTCGCGGTGAGCGCGGAGGGATAACCCATCTCATCGGTCATCGCGATGAACGCGAGGCGGACGGCTCGACTCGTGGCGTCGCCGGCTGCCCAGGATTTACGTGAGCCGGTGTTAGGCGCGTGGCGGTAGGTGCGGAGCGCGGAGCCGTCGAGCCACGCGTGCGAGAGAGCGTTGATGATTTGCTCGCGCGTGCCGCCGAGCATGGCGGTGACGACGGCGGTGGACGCGATGCGGACGAGGAGAACGTGATCGAGGCCGACGCGGTTGAAGGAATTGTCCAGCGCGAGAACGCCTTGGATTTCGTGGGCTTTGATCATCGCGACGAGAACGTCGCGGATTGTAATCTCCGATTTTCGATTTTTGATTTTCGATTGGAAAGCGGCGACGGGAGTACCGATGGCTGCGTTGCGGCTGAGCCAGTCGGCTACTGCCAGGATCGCGCCGAGATTGTCGGAGGGGTGGCCCCATTCGGCGGCGAGCCAGGTGTCGTTGAAATCGAGCCAGCGGACGATCGTGCCGATGTTGAAAGCGGCCTGGACGGGATCGAGTTCATAGCTCGTGCCGGGGACGCGCGCCCCGTTCACGATTGTGGTGCCGGGGACGATTGGTCCGAGGAGTTTCGTGCAGGCGGGATAGGCGAGCGCCATGATTCCGCAGGCGAGCGTGTCGAGGAGGCACCAGCGAGCGGTGTCGAGGGCGTTCTCGCTGGGTGTGGAGTAGTTGAGCGCGTAATCGGCGAGGTTGGCGAGGAGCGCGTCGGGTGGTGGGCGGACGTTGGAGATGGGGGAGGACATGGCTGAAAAATCGTTCTCGTTCTCTTTCTCGTAATCGTTCTCGAATCAGGAGAAAGGCGAGAACGAGAAAGATTACGAGAACGAGAACGATCAGGCGGGT
>CBRAFL010000313.1:0-6466 GCA_967755055.1 uncultured bacterium | reverse complement strand
CATGCTCGGCGTCTCGAAGAAAATCGAGCGCAAGGAAATCCTCCGCGACATCTCGTTGTCGTTTTACTACGGCGCGAAGATCGGCGTCCTCGGCCTCAACGGCTCCGGGAAATCCTCGCTGCTTCGCATTCTTGCGGGTCGTGACACCGATATCGACGGACGCGTGCATTTTGAGCCCGGTTATGAAATTGGCATGCTCGATCAGGAGCCACAGCTCACTCCAGGCTCGACTGTGCGCGCGTGCGTCGAGGAAGGCGTGAAACATCTGACGGATCTCACGGCCGCTTACGACGCGACGTGGGACGAACTTGGCGCGACCGACGACGAGGCGGAAAAAGAAAAGATCATGACGAAGCAGGGTGAGCTGCAGGAGAAGATCGATGCGCTCGGCGCTTGGGATGTGGGACCGCAGGTCGAGATGGCGATGGACGCGTTGCGTTGTCCGCCGGGCGATCAAACGGTCGACAAACTTTCTGGTGGCGAACGGCGGCGGGTGGCGTTGGCGCGGCTCTTGTTGAAAAAGCCGGCGATCCTGCTGCTCGATGAGCCGACGAATCATTTGGACGCGGAGAGCGTACAGTGGCTCGAACAGCATCTGGCGCGCTATGAGGGCACGGTCATCGCAGTGACGCATGATCGCTACTTTTTGGACAACGTGGCGCAGTGGATTCTCGAGTTGTCCTATGGGCACGGGATTCCTTGGAAGGGAAATTATTCGTCGTGGCTGGAGCAGAAGCAGGCACGTGTGGGAGTTGAACAACGCACGGAAGATCGGCGTCAAAAAGCGATGGCGCGTGAGCTTCTCTGGATCCGTCAGTCGGCGAAAGCGCGCGTCGCGAAATCCCAGGCGCGTATCAATGCTTATGAGACGATGCTGAAGCAGAACGTCGCGGAGAAAGAGCGGGAGTTTGAAATCATGATTCCGCCCGGGCCGCGACTCGGGGCACTCGTGGTGCAGGCTGAAAAACTGACAAAGAGTTACGGTGACAACGTGCTGTTCGATGAGGTCAATTTCTCGCTGCCACCCGGTGGCATCGTTGGCGTGATCGGTCCGAACGGCGCGGGCAAGACGACGATGTTTCGCTTGATCACAGGTGTAGAGAAAGCGGATGGCGGTTCGTTACGCGTCGGCGAGTCGGTGAAGATTGCCCACGTGGATCAGTCGCGCGATTCGCTACCGGATGCGGAGACGATCTGGCAGGCGATCAGTGGCGGCGAAGAAATCATGAAGCTCGGAGGCCGCGAGGTGAACAGCCGCGCGTATTGCGCGCAGTTCGGATTTACGGGTGCAGATCAGAGCAAGAAAGTCGGCGTGCTTTCGGGCGGTGAACGCAATCGCGTGCACCTCGCGCGGTTGCTGAAGAGCGGCGCAAATTTAATTCTGCTCGATGAGCCGACGAACGATCTCGATGTGAATTCGATCCGTGCGCTGGAGGAAGGTCTTGAGAATTTCGCCGGTTGCGCGGTGGTCGTGTCGCACGATCGCTGGTTTCTGGATCGCGTGGCGACGCACATTCTGGCGTTCGAAGGCGACAGCTACGTGCACTGGTTTAACGGAAATTTCTCCAGCTACCAGGAGGATCTCCACCGGCGAAAAGGCAAGGACGCCGACCAGCCGCATCGGATCAAGTATCGGAAGCTGACGCGGTGAGCGGCGCCGAAACTAGCCTTGTTTCGCAACGCCCGATGACTAGCTTGGGGCTATGAGCACACTGAAAGAGATCGAGGCGGCCGTGCCGAAGCTGACCCTTGAGGAGCTGGTGGAACTTCGTGAATGGCTCGATGAACAGATGGAAGAGCGGCTCGAATTGACGGATAAGGTTAAGTCTGAACTCGATGAAGCCCGACGTGATATTGCGGAAGGGCGTGTTCGCATTCGAAAACCAGTTTGAAGGCAGTTTGAAAAAAGAAATGCAACCACTCGACCGGAACTGACGATGGACCAGGGATCGGCTCACATATGAGCACGAATTTGCCCCCTGCCGTTCAAGTCTGGTCTCACGTCTTCTGCCGCCATTTTGATGCGCTGCCGCCCGAAGTGCAGGCGTCAATTACCCTCAAGATCGACGATCTGGGCCGGCGACTGAGTTCGTTTCCTCACATGCGTCTGGTCGGGCGCAGCGAATTCAAGTTGCGCGTCGGCGACTGTCGAGTGCTTTACGATTTCGATCTCGCCGCAGGTCAGCTTCAACTTCTTTACGTCGGCAACCGGCGTGAAATCTACAAACGGCGGTGAGCCTATGGTCAGATCTCGCCAGCCGCATCGGATCAAGTATTTGAAGCTGATGCGGTGACGCGAATTGTCGTTCGGCGTTCGGGAGCAGTGGGAGGGGCTTCATGCCCCGACGGCTTGAGTTTGCTTTCTGTCGGGGCGTAAAGCCCCTCTCACAATAAACCACAGCGCGCCCCGCCTTGCTCCGGGAATACTTTCGCGCACCGTGGTTCTCACTGGCATGAAATCGTTGTCCGCTCTCGTCGCCCTTTTTGCTTCTCTCCTTTCCATGACCCAAGCTGCTGAAACCAAAAAAACCGAATCGATCGTCCTTGGCGGTGGGTGCTTCTGGTGCACGGAAGCCGCCTACCAGCTGCTGCCCGGTGTGAAACGTGTGGTCAGCGGCTATGCTGGCGGCGACGAGCCGAATCCGACGTACGAGCAGATTAGTGCGCACGAGACGGGGCATGCCGAGGTGATCAAGATCGACTATAATCCGGCGGAAATTTCGCTCGATGCGGTCCTCGATTACTTTTGGTCAGTGCATAACCCGACTCAGGTAGGCGGACAGGGCAATGATCATGGGCCGCAGTATCGCTCGATCATTCTGTATGCGAATGAGGCGCAGAAGGCCGCGGCTGAAAAATCACGGGCGAAAGCGCAGGAAATCTTCCGTGATCCGATCACCACGGAGATCGTGCCGTTGAAAAAATTCTGGGAGGCGGAAGGTTATCACCAGGACTATTTCGCGAAGAATCCGAATGCGGGATATTGCCAGTACGTGATCGCGCCGAAGATTCGGAAGTTGGAGCACAAGCTGGGAAAGTAGGAAACTCGGTGAGAGGTTCGCGTTGTGAGATGCGACAGGTGTAGACAGCTCGCTCGCGAGCGAGCTGCCTACGACGAGGAGCCGATCGTGCTCAACACGGCGATTGCGTAGGCGACGGCGGCGGCGACGAAAAGCGCCGTGAAGCCGGCGCTCATCGCGAGGAGCATGGCGGCGGCGGGGGTGGCGACGGATACGCAGCCGTTGATCGCCCACGCCCACGGCACGTGCGCTGGTGCGATCGCCTCAAGTCGTCTGATCCCCAGCGGAAAAGCCTGGCCCATCGTGACGCCAAGTGAACCGGCGATCGCAACGAGCAACGCGAGCTGAGCCGCCAACGGCCAGGCTCGCGTGAACGGCCCGAGCGCCGTCAGCGTCCCGGCTGATAGCAGTACCCCTGCCGCAATGATTGCGACGGCACGTCGTTGCTGCTGCGGTTCCGCAGGCCACCGTTCCGACCAGCGGCTCCCCAATCCCGACGCAATCAACAAAGCAGTGAGTACAACTGCGGCGGCAAGAACGGGCGTCCCGAGCCACGCATGCGCTTTCAGCATTAGTCCAATTTCGACGAACATAAATCCGGCGCCCAGCCCGGCAAAATAAAGTAACACCGATACTTTGCCCGCGGTGCGCCAGCCGACATGGGCGAGTGGTAATACGATTCCGCCCGCCGCGAGCACGATGAGAACCAGCGACGTGAGCGCGGTCGTGAGCGAACCCAATTCGAAGAAAGGCAGGGCTCGCGAACCAAACGCATCCGCTACGCGTTCCCATTCTCCCCAGCGCAGAAATTGAGAAAAGTACGGGCGATCGTCAGTGGCGGGTCGCAGCGAAAACGGATATTCGTGATAGATCGGCTCGCGTGGACCATCGACCACGCGATCCACGAGTCCGAAAAAATCCTGATTCTGCCAGAAGTGATACTGCTCGCGTTCGTCGGCTCGCACGCCGGGGAGCAGCAACGGATCGAAGCCGCGCTCGGTGCAGAAATTCCGCAGTACCGCGGTCGCTTCTGCGGTCCATGGATCGCGTCGGAGCAAGAACGTAACCGTGGCCCAGCTTCGTATTGCGGCCACGTGTGCGCGAGGCGGGACCCGGGCGGCTTCGGCGGTTTCGACGAGCGTTGCGAGAAGGCGCAAGGGATTGCGTTCGGGGAAATCCATCCACGCCGTGGCTGTGATCACGCCGCCCGGCGCAAGGCGGTGCCACGCGTCGATGAACGCTTCGCGCGCCAGAAGAAATTGCTCACTCGTCGACGCGAGTCCGGCTGTTCCGCCCAGCGCACCGACGGTGGGGAATCGAATGACATCGAACGTTCCGGAGGTTCGCCGCAAATAAGCGCGCCCGTTTTCAACCGTGACATCGACCTGCGGCAGCCGCCACTCGGGCGCCAGCGGATCGACGGAAGGTGCGAGCAGATCGACGAGTGTTCGATTCGGTTCAACGACAGCGACGTGCTTCGCGCCATGAGCGACCGCCAGCGCAGCCCAGCCGCCGGGACCATTTTCAAGGAGAAGCACGTTTTGCGGCGTGGTGGCCGCAAATGCCGCCGCATCCGTGGTAAATTCGAGCCAAGCCGGCTCACGCACCGCGGTCGCATCGAGCAGCGATCCGGCGCTGAGGCCATTTATGAATACGGCGCGTTGGGTCGGGATTTCGCCTTGAAACTCGAAACTCACGGCCGGCGCGGGTCGGAGTGCTGGCGCCTCGACCACTTGCACCCAGCCGTGGACACTCGGGCGGGCGGTGACGATGCGTGCATCCGGGAGATCGAGCGTGCGACGAAGCGGTTTAAATTGGGAGAGGTGCAGATCGCCTGGTTCGAGCCACGCCATGGCGATCAGGGCGGCGCTGAACAACGCGGCGGTACGTATTCGCAATGATGATTCACGCCAAAGGCAGAGTGCGGCAGCGAGGGCGAGCGATGCTACGGCCGCCGGCAAACGCGGCGGTTCGATGAACGACACGAAGGCGAGGCCGCACAATCCGCCGGCGCCTGCACCGGCAAGACTTGCTGCGTAGGTGCGACCGGCCTCGCGCGCTTTGGCCGTGAGAATAAGCCCGGTGGCCAGACCGCCGCAAAAAAACGGCGGTAGCAGGAGCAGGCAAAGCGCGACGAGCCGCCACGCGTTTTTTTGCGGATTGAAAAACACGAGCGGCAGATCGACCGCAAAGGCGTCGAACTGCGCGAGCCGCAGGCCGAGTGGAATCGTCGCCGCCATGGCGAGCAGCAGCCAGGGCAGCCGCGTTCGCCAGTGTTCGAGCAGGCGTTCGCGGGCAAGTGTAAGTGCGGTGCCGGCGACTCCGAAACCGAGCAGCGCGAGCGCGACGACCATGTAGGCGAAGTGGTGCCCGTGCATCCAGCCGAGCATCTGCATCAATGCGATCTGCTGGGCCGTGGTCGCGGCGGAAAGCAGCGCCAGAGCTGCGAGCAGCGGACGATCGCGATTCACTTTTTTTCGCGGGTGAACGGCACGAACCGCACGGGCATCAAGGTGCGCGTGCGCACCTTGCCGTCGCGTTTCGTGATGAGCACGAGGTTTTGCGCGCCAAACTGCGGGCCGACCGGGATTACCATTCGGCCGCCCTCTTTGAGCTGCGCGACGAGGGGGGCTGGAATCGAGTCGGCCGCGGCGGTGACGATGATCACATCGAACGGTGCCGCTTCGGGCCAGCCGTGATAGCCGTCGCCTGTGCGCACGAGGACGCGCTCGTAACCGGCGTGCTTGAGTGTGGCGGCTGCGCGCTCCGCGAGTTCGGTCACGATCTCGATGGTGTAAATGTGATCACTCAGCTCTGCGGCGATCGCGGCTTGATAACCTGAACCCGTTCCAATTTCGAGCACGCGGCTGTCGCGGGTAATCCCGGCGACCTGGGTCATGTAAGCGACGATGAATGGCTGCGAAATTGTTTGGCCGTGACCGATGGGCAGGGGCGAATCAGCGTAGGCCGAGTCTCGGACATTTTCGGGGACGAAGAGGTGACGCGGCACCTTTCGCAGCGCGGCGAGGGTGGACGGGTCGGTGACATCGCGGCTGAGAATTTGCGTTTCAACCATACGGTTGCGCTCTGCTTGATGCGTCGCCTCGCCGTCGGCCGCGGAAAGAACGAAGGGCAGCAGAAGGAGCAACGGGCAACGCGTCGCGCGCATGATAAACGGTTAATCCAGGAAGGCGCGCTGGCAAATGGACGTGTGGCGTCTGTGGGTTGGCGGCCTCGAGAGTGAACGCGGACTGAGAGACCTATGTTGCAATCAAGCAGTGGGAAGAGCGTCTGGGGTGGGAGTCGTGCACCTGCTTTTATCGACCATTGCGTCGCGAGGTTCTTCAGGTTCGCTTCTTAGGAATTCATCATGGAAGCAGAGATCTCATTTCCGCCGAAACCCGCCCAGTTGATGCGCCGCATGGCTCCGAGATCAGAGGCAGCCG
>CBRAFL010000312.1:0-6467 GCA_967755055.1 uncultured bacterium | reverse complement strand
AGCGGCGCAAGATAGGGATGCCAGAGCCGCTCCCACTCCAGGCTCACTGCGCCGGAAAATTCCGTCGCCAATATCCGCTGAATCGGTGCCATCGGAAATTCACCTGTGCCAGGCGGCACATACGTGAACGGGTGATTCGGGCTAGGCGTGCTCACGCTGTCCTTCACGTGCACATGCACGATGTGAGCGTTCACCGACCGCCACGTCGTGACCGGATCTTCGCCGCCTTTTTTCCACGTGTGATGAGTGTCCCAAAGCAATCGCACGCTGTCTGCCGGCATCGCCGCGATGAACTGGTTAATTTTCTCCGTCGTGAAAAGCAGATCGTGCGTTTCGATCATCAAATCAACCGCGAGTCCGCGCGCGCGCCGTTCGTTCTGCCACCAGCCGAGCGTGTCGGCCGCGTCCGCCTGCGTCGTTGAGTCCAGTGTCTTGCCGCCATCAAATATCCGCAGCCAGCGAACATTGAGCGCCTCAGCCCAGGGCAGAAACTCCAAAAGTTTGCGACGATCCTCCGCCGTGCTGCCGATCGCTTTGAAATTCGTGTCGAGCGCAAGGACACGCGCCCCCGCTCGCGCGACGCGCTCCGCGAGCATGGCCGGTGTGCCGCTCTTCGCAAAGTAAGCCGGAAGTTCAACGGTCCCACCGAGCGCGCGCAGTTCAAACTGCGAGATGTCATGACGCGCCCCGAGCGCGATCACTTCATCGAGCGTGAACTCGGGACAACCCAAAGTGGAAAACGTGCGCGTGTACATCGCCCGATCAATGCATGCCGAATGGTCCCGCGAACAGACTTTTGTGGATCTGGGGCGAAGCCGGAAGTTCGGAGTTCGGGCCGTTCTCGTTCTCTTTATCGTTCTCGTTCGTCCGGTGGACGGTGGGTGGGCTGGTGAGATTGGGGGAGCGGAGGACTTTTCAGAAAAGCGAGAACGAGAAAGAGAACGAAGAACGAGAACGACTGGGCGGAAGTTGAGGACTGAGAGTTGAGAGATCGGAAGTCGGCTCGTGATCGTAATCGTGCTCGTGATCTCACGGACGCAAACCGATCACGAGTAAGAGCACGATCACGAGGACGAAGCTTCAAACCGACTCAGCTGCAGGCGCGGAGGCCCTGCCGCAACGCTGAGAGCAAACCCCACATATTACGTAATACGTAATATGTGGGTCTGGCCCGCGATCACTTTTATTCACGGTTACACATCTTTCGTTGACATCGAAAATACGCCCATTTTTGTCGTTCAGAGAAAATGGCCCGCCGTACCGCTCCACCCAAGTTTGATTTCAGCGTTCTCCGCCGCCTGCGTGAGCAGCACGAGATGACGCTCGCCGATTTGTCGAAGGCGTCGAAGGTCTCGATGGGCGTGATTTCCAAACTCGAGCGCAATCAGACCAGCGCCGAACTCGACACGGTGTTTCGCCTCGCGCGCGCCTTCGGCTTGAGCGCGACCGACCTGCTCGCGATGACGGAGTCGGCTCTCGCGCATCGCGCCAAGGAAACCAGTTACCGTTCCGGCCAGTTCACGTTTCGCCAGGTGAAGTTCGCGAACGTCGTTGGCCTTCTCGGCGAAGCGCCCGCCGGCGCCTCCGTGAAACGGCCCGAGATTCATCACGACGACACCGAAGTGTGCTGGATGATCAGCGGTCGCCTCCGGCTTGTGTTGCCGCACGAGACGTTCGAATTGGAAGAAGGCGTGAGCATTCAATTCGATGCGATCCTCGAGCATACTTACGAGGCGCTCACCGATTGCCGCCTCATCATTTTGCACCTCCGTAAGGACAAACGGTACTGAGCCCTTTTATCATTCAACATCCCCATGCGCATCGACACCACTCTCACCCCCGACGCTCTCGCTTCTGATCTGCGCCGATTCTGGACGTTGTCCGGCGACAAGATCGATTTACTCGTCCGCGATTACGATCCGTCGCGCGGTTCACCGGTCTTCACGGTCGCTGGCCGCTACACCACTCGCGGGTGGACGGAGTGGACGGAGGGTTTCCATTACGGCTCCGCGTTCCTGCAATTCGACGCCACGAACGAGCGCCGTTTCGCCGGTATCGCCGAACAGCATACGGTCACCCGGATGGCTTCACACATCAGCCACATCGGTGTCCACGATCACGGTTTCAATAATCTTTCCACCTACGGAAACTGGCTCCGTCTCCTGCGCGAGGGCCGCCTCGTTACCGATCAGGCGCGCGTCGATTTCTGCGAACTCGCGATCAAACTCTCCGGCGCCATCCAAGCCGCACGCTGGTCGAAAATTCACGGGGGCGGCGGCTACATCTACTCCTTCAACGGCCCGCATAGTTTATTTGTCGATACGATCCGCAGCTGCCGCATCGTGCTCGTCTCGCATGCGCTCGGCCATCGCCTGATGGGAGAAAACGACGCCGCGATCAATCTCCTCGAGCGTGCGCTCCAACACGCCGAAGCCACCGCCAACTACGCGATCTACTATGGCAAAGGCCGCGACAGCTACGACGAGCGAGGTCGCACGGCACATGAAAGTATTTTCAACCCGAACGACGGCCGCTATCGCTGCCCGAATTCGCAACAAGGTTTCTCCGGCTTCACGACGTGGACGCGCGGGCTCGCGTGGGCGATGGTTGGCTTCGCCGAAGAGTTGGAGTTTCTCGAGACACTCGGCGACGAGGAACTCGCGCCGCTCGGCGGTCGCGATCGCTGGCGTTCGCTGATGCTCAACGCCGCCACCGCGACGTGTGATTGGTACATCGCGAACACCGCGCTCGACGGAATTCCGTACTGGGATGGCGGCGCACCGGGACTCGCCCAACTCGGCGACTGGCGCGCGCGTGCCGCGGAGCCGTTCAACGATCACGAGCCGGTCGACAGCTCCGCCGCCGCGATTGCCGCGCAAGGTCTGCTGCGCCTCGGTCGTTTCCTCGGTTCGGAAAATGCCGACGGGCAACGCTACTGGCAGGCTGGCCTAACCACGATGCGCACGCTCCTCAGCGATGCTTATCTCGCCACGGCGAAAGATCATCAAGGCTTGCTCCTCCACACGGTTTATCACCGACCAAACGGTTGGGATCATATTCCCGCCGGCCGCAAAGTCCCTTGCGGCGAAGCCTGCATGTGGGGCGACTATCACATCCGCGAAGCCGCGCTCTATCTTCAACGCATCGTGCGCCGCGAACCTTATCTCACGTTCTTCGGCTGTCTGCCGAGGAGCTGAAGCGTGCGCAAAGCTCAGAGCTTAGAGCTAAGTGTCTGGAGCAAGAACTCCGGCACTCTGCATTCGCTCTTAGCTCTAAGCACCGTCTTCTCCGATTCCGTTTCCCACCCTCAACCACTCATGTCCGCTCCACTCAACCGACTCTGCGTTCACACGATTACGACGAAGCCGTGGCCGATCGAAACCGCTGCTGAACGTTACGCCGCCGCCGGCGTCAAAGGCATCACGGTCTGGCGCGATGCGATGGACGGCCGTGACCCGGCGCGCGTCGGCGCGATGTTGCGCGACAACGGACTCAGCGTCGTTTCGCTTTGCCGCGGCGGTTTTTTCCCTGCGCAAACGGAAGCGGGACGAATCAAAGCGCTCGATGACAACCGCCGCGCGATCGCCGAAGCCCACGCTCTCGGTGCGCCCCACGTGGTCTTGGTTTGCGGCGCAGTGCCAGGAATGCCGCTGACCGAAGCGCGTGCGCAAATTCGTGATGGCATCGCTGCCTTGCTGCCCGATTGCACAGCCTCAGGCGTGAAGCTCGCCGTCGAGCCGCTGCACCCGATGTACGCCGACAGCCGCTCCGCCATCAACACACTCGGCCAGGCCAATGATCTTTGCGAGCAGCTCAATTCGCCGGTCGTCGGTGTTGCCGTGGACGTGTATCATCTTTGGTGGGACCCCGCGCTCGAAGCGGAAATCGCGCGCTGCGGACGGCTCGGAAAACTTTTTGCCTATCACGTTTGCGATTGGAAAACACCCACGACCGATCTGCTGCTTGATCGCGGCTTGATGGGCGAAGGTTGCATCCCGTTGCGGCAGATTCGCGCGTGGGTTGAAGCCACCGGTTTCAAGAGCTGGAACGAAGTGGAAATTTTCTCGAACACCTACTGGGCCGGCGACCAGGAGCAGTTCCTCCACAAAATCGTCCAAGCGTATAAGGACCACGTGTGAGCGGCGCGTCCACCATTTGACATGTAGCCGCGCGCCTTAGCGCGCGGTCCGCCCGCACCGTAACCGGTGCGGCTACACTCCTTACCGCTGATCCAGCTTACCGCCTACAGCTTATAGCTTATCGCTTTTTCTCCATGAAAACCCACCGCATCGGCATCATCATGAACGGCGTCACAGGACGCATGGGCACCAACCAGCATCTCATCCGCTCGATCAAAGCCATCATTGATCAAGGCGGCGTGAAGCTCTCCGACAACGAGGTCATCCTGCCCGACCCCGTTCTCGTCGGCCGCAGCGAGGACAAACTCAAGGCCCTCGCCGCACGCACCAACGTGCAGCGCATCTCGACCAACCTCGATGCCGAGCTCGCGAATCCCGCGAATCAAATTTACTTCGACGCCACGCTCACCGGCCAGCGTCCCGTCGGCGTGCGCAAAGCCATCGCCGCGAAAAAACATATTTACTGCGAGAAACCCACCGCCACCACCTCCGCTGAAGCACTCGCGCTTTTCAAAGAAGTCACCGCTGCCGGTCTGAAAAACGGCGTCGTGCAGGACAAACTCTGGCTGCCCGGTTTGTTGAAATTAAAGTATCTCATCGATACTGGCTTCTTCGGAAAAATCCTCTCGGTTCGCGGCGAGTTCGGCTACTGGGTCTTCACCGGCGAGCACGAGAAACTCCAACGCCCGTCTTGGAATTACCGCAAGGAAGACGACGGCGGCATCATCGTCGATATGCTCTGTCACTGGCAGTACGTGATCCAGAATCTCTTCGGCGAAGTGAAGTCCGTCTCCTGCCTTGGTGCCACGCACATCCCGCAACGTTGGGACGAAGCCGGCAAACCTTACAAGTGCACCGCTGACGACTCCGCCTACGCGACATTCGAATTGGTGAACGGCGTGATCTGTCACTTCAACTCCTCGTGGGCCGTGCGCGTCCGCCGCGACGACGTCCTCACGATCCAAGTCGACGGCACCGATGGCACAGCAGTGGCGGGCCTGCGTGATTGCACCGCGCAACATCTCTCCGCCACCCCACGCTGTATTTGGAATCCCGATATCGACAGCCCGATCAAATATTTTGATGGCTGGTCGCGTGTTCCAACGAACGATGTTTTCGACAACGCGTTCAAAGTGCAGTGGGAACTCTTCCTGAAGCACGTCGTCACCAGCTCGCCATTTCCGTGGAATCTTCTGCAAGGCGCGAAAGGCGTCCAACTCGCTGAACTCGGCCTCCAAAGCTGGGCCGAGCGCAAGTGGGTCGATGTGCCGAGGCTCGGCTGAGCCTCGCGGCGATAAGCGGTAAGCTTAAAGCGGAAAGCTCGACCCTCTGAGCTTTCCGCCCAATGCCTACGGCTTACGGCGGACTTGGGCGATAAGCATTAAGCTTTAGGCTGTAAGCTCGACGACCTGGCCTTTCCGTTTAAATCCCACTGCTTACCGCTCTCATCCAACACAGCTTTCCGCCTAAAGCTTATCGCTTACCGCTTTCTCCTCCATGTCAAAAATCGCTCTCGTCACCGGCGGCTCCCGCGGCATCGGCTTCGGCATCGCCGAAAAGCTCGCCGCCGAAAAATGGGATCTCGTCATCAACGGCGTCCGCCCCGAAGACGCCGTCGCCGAGCCCCTCGCCAAACTTCGCGCGTTTGGAGTGCGCGTCGGCTACGCCCGCGGCGACGTCGGCAGCGTCGAAGGTCGCGCCGCAATCCACGCCGCCACACGCGCCTTCATCAGTTCTCTCAACTCTCAACCCTCAGCTCTCAACTCCGCGCCTGCGGCGATCAATCTCCTCGTCAACAACGCCGGCGTCGCGCCGAAGGTCCGCGCCGACCTGCTCGAAACCTCCGAGGACAGCTACGACTACGTCGTCGATACCAATCTCAAAGGCGTATTCTTTCTGACGCAGGCTTTCGCCCGCGACATGGTGGCGGCGAAAAAAGCCGACACGTCGTTCTCCGGTGCGATCATCAACATCACCTCGATTTCCGCGACGGTGATCAGCATCAACCGCGGCGAATACTGCATCGCGAAAGCCGGCCTGAGCATGCTCACACAACTCTTCGCCGTGCGGCTCGGCACCGATGGCATTCCGGTTTACGAAGTCCGCCCTGGCGTGATCAAGACCGACATGACTGCAGGTGTGACCGAGAAATACGATAAACTCATCGCCGGCGGTTTGTGCGTGCAGCCGCGCTGGGGTTTCCCCGACGATGTGGGCCGCGCCGTCGCATCCCTCGCCCGCAGCGATTTCCCGTTTTCCACCGGCCAGGTGATCATGGTCGACGGCGGCCTCACGCTCCCCCGCCTGTAGGTTGCGCGCTTGTCCGCC
>CBRAFL010000311.1:0-6482 GCA_967755055.1 uncultured bacterium | reverse complement strand
ACGGTGCTTTCTCGACATGGGTCGGATGGCTTCGCTCTACGTTTCGATTTCCGATGGCCGCTGTCGCCGTCGTGAATCGGCTGATACAGGAACGGGCATCGGAGATGTTTCGGTTCCAAACGACATGCTTCGATTTTTTGTTGTGCCGGGAAGAATCGTCAATCGTTGAACGTTTGACCGCGTTCCAACGGCGGCATCACTTCACGAAGCCGTCATTTCCTATTCACCTTTCGCCATGTCACCCTCCCTCGATCAATATTCTGGCGGCACTAACAGCCCGGACGTTCCCATCGACAAGGCCCTTCGTGCAGCCGGAAGTCCTGGTTTCCCAAGATCACTCAGCATCCCCTGCGGGAGCGCCTACCTCATTATGCCTTCTGCCGCGCCCTTTTTCACATGCCCGCCGACTCTTCGTTGCGCAGTCTCTTAACCATTCGTCGCATCCGTGCGCTCGCTTCCGGCGCTTCGTTCGAACGCGGTGAAGGCTACGTCGCCGAAGGTCGCGTCCGTTCGCTGATCGAGAGCGGCAATACGTTAACAGCCACGATTCACGGCACGGAAAATTATTCCGTGCACCTCGCCGCGAAGAATGGCGCTCTCGCTTTCCGCTGTTCCTGTCCCATGGGCGGCGAGGGCACGTTCTGTAAACATAACGTCGCGGTCGCGCTTGCCTGGCTGGCAGCGAACAAGGACGCGGGCAACGCGGTCGACGGCGCGCCTTCCCTCGTGAAACTCGACGAACTGCGCCCGTGGTTGCTCGAACAGGACAAGACCGCACTGATCGCGTGGCTTCTCGATGCGGCAACGCACGATGAGCGCTTGCGCGAAAAACTTCTCCGGCAGGCCGCGCGCGCCAGCAGCTGCGGTGTCGATCTTCGCACTTATCGCCGCGTCATCGATCGAGCGACTCCCGAGCGCGAATTTTTCGACTATCGCGAAACCCACGGACTCGCTGACCGCATTCGCGACGCCATCGAACAGATCGCGGAGCTGCTGGCCGAGGGCGAGGCCATCGCGGTGATGGAATTATGCGAATATGCGCTCGCCCGGATGGAGAACATGCTCAACAACGCGGACGACTCAGACGGCCAACTCGGTGCTTGTCTGGGAGAGTTGCAGGATCTCCACCTCAAAGCCTGCGAGGCGGCGCGTCCCGATCCCGAGGAATTGGCGGCGCGACTTTTCGACTGGGAGACCACGAGTGACTGGGACGTGTTTTATGGCGCAGTCGAAACGTACGCTGGCGTGCTGGGCGAAAAGGGGCTCGCGCTTTACCGAGCTCGGGCGGAAGCGGCGTGGAAATCGCTGCCTAAGTTGAAACCAGGAGCGCGCGAAGAGTTATCGAGTCAGCGGTTTCGCATCACGAGCATCATGGAATCGCTTGCACGCACGAGCGGCAATGTCGACGCGCTCGTCGCGATTAAGTCGAAGGATCTTTCGCACGCTTATTCCTTTTTTCAAATCGCCGAGCTTTATCGCGGCGCGAAGCGAGACGACCTCGCGTTGGAGTGGGCGGAGCGCGGTCTAAAAGCCTTTCCGAATCGAACCGACCCACGTTTGATCGAATTTCTCGCGGAAGAATATCATCGGCGCAAGCGGCACGACGAGGCGCTCGCCTTGATCTGGCGGCAATTCGAAGAGCAGCCGTCGCTGGAAAATTACCGATTGCTCAAACGCCACGCTGATCACCAGCCGGACTCGTGGGCGACATGGCGCCAGCGGGCGCTGGCGTGCTTTCGGTCGACCGCGGATAAATCCGCGCGGAACTCACCCGGCAGTCGCTTCGCAGGGTGGTCGCTGCCATCGGCGGACCGCTCAGAGTTGGTGCGTGTTTTCCTGTGGGAAAAAGAAATCGAGACAGCCTGGCAGGAAGCGCAAGAAGGCGGGTGCCATTCCGGGCTGTGGTTGGAATTGGCGGCGTCGCGCGCTGACACTCACCCCGGCGAGTCAGCTGCGATCTACGTGCGCGAAGCTGAACGATTGATCGATGTGAAGAGTAACCGCGCGTACGAGGATGCCGTCCGCATGCTCACGAAAGCGAAGGCGCTTTTTGCACGCGCTGGGAACGTCGACGTGTGGACCTCCCTCATTTCTCGCCTTCGCTTCACGCACAAAGCGAAGCGTAACTTCATCGCGGCCGCGACGAAGCTGTAACGCCGGATCAGCGTCGCTGCTGCTGAACGAGGCCGTGCCTGCTGATCTTCGGTCTTCGGGCTTGAATCTTCGACCCCACAGGCATGGAGGCCTGCGGCTACTCAACGCCAACAGAATCCAGACAAGGCCTTCACGGATTTCTCGCAAATTCTGCTGAGGCCGAACTGGTTCCCTGAGGAAACCTGCTTGTGATCGGTTACAAACTGGTAACCGGACACCAGCCTGAGACGACATGAATCCTCGCAGTTCCGATCTTCATTATTATGCGCCACATGGACAACCCCACCGTCACGACACCTTGGAGGTGGACCTTTGTATCTATGGTGGCACGGCAGCCGGTGTGATTGCGGCGGTCCAAGCCGCCCGCGACGGCTGGCGGGTGGTGATCCTTGAAAACAGCAACCACCTCGGCGGTATGACTGCGGCCGGACTCGGTTGGACCGACTTTGGCAACAAGGACACCGTGGGCGGACTCGCTCGGGAATTTTATCGCCGGCTCGGCCGGCACTACGGCACGGATGAACAGTGGTGCTTCGAGCCCAGCGTCGCCGAGCGTGTTTTTAACACGTGGATGGCGGAAACCGGCACAACCGTGTTGCGCCGCGAATATCTCGCCGAAGTGCGGGCGACAAATAATCGGATCGAATCGATTCTCCTCGAAAGCGGTCTGGTCGTGAGAGCGAAGGTGTTCATCGACGCGACCTATGAAGGCGATCTCATGGCCCGCGCGGGCGTAACCCACACCGTCGGTCGTGAGGGAAATTCCATTTACGGCGAAACGGCCAACGGCATGCAGATTCATCGAAAGCACCAGTTCGACTACGCGGTTGATCCGTATCGGATCGAGGGCGTGCCGGGGAGCGGGTTGCTGCCTGGCATCGAGGCCGCGAACGACTTTGTCCACGGCGCAGGCGACCGCCGTATCCAAGCCTATAATTTTCGAATGTGTCTGACGCGTGACGCGGATAACCGCCGCCCCTTTCCGCCACCGGCGGGTTACGATCGCAGCGCGTACGAGCTACTCGCCCGCTACCTGCGCGGAGGATGGAACGAGATCTTCGCGAAATTCGATCAGATCCCGGGCCACAAAACCGACACCAACAATCACGGCGCCGTCTCGACTGACTTCATTGGGCAAAACCACGCGTGGCCGGAAGCGCCCTACGCTGCGCGCGAGAAAATCTTCCAAGCTCACGTCACCTACCAGCAGGGACTGCAATGGTTTCTCGCGCACGACACCGCCGTGCCTGCACCCATTCGTGAGGCCTACGCCGAGTGGGGTTTTCCGAAGGATGAATTTCCTGAAACGTGCGGCTGGCCTCACGCGCTCTACATTCGCGAAGCGCGTCGCATGGTCGGTGACTACGTGATGACAGAACACGACTGCCGAGGCGCGACCCGAGCGGACGATTCCGTCGGACTCGGCGCGTATGGCATGGACTCGCATCACTGCCGGCGTCTTTTGATCGACGGCCGACTCTGGAACGAAGGCGACGTCCAGGCCGCAGGCTTTCCGCCGTATCCGATCAGCTACCGCTCCATCATTCCCCGCCGTGGCGAATGCCCTAACCTGGTTGTGCCGGTCTGCGTTTCCGCCTCGCATATTGCGTACGGTTCGCTCCGCATGGAACCTGTGTTCATGATGCTAGGCCAGTCCGCCGCCACCGCCGCCGCGATCGCGCTCAAGGAGCGATGCGACGTCCAGGACGTGAACTACTCCGGCCTGAGTGATCATCTGCGGCGTGACGGCCAGGTGGTGACGGTGGCCGGCAAAGCTGCCCGGCCCAACGAGATTGTCTGATCATGACCGCGAGCATCCACCGTTTCACTTCCCTCCCGGCCCAAGTCTCGGATGCCCTGCGGGAGAAAATCCGCAGCAATATTTGGAACGAATGGCTGCCCAGCGAACGCACGTTGGCGGAGACGCTGCAGGTCAGCCGAAAAACCTTACGCAAGGCCCTCGCGCAGCTGCAACGCGAGGGCACGATTGAGACCGTGCCCGGCTTGGGCAATCGGATTGCCGACGCGAAATCCGGCGCCGGGCGTCCGGCGGTTGAACCGGTCGTTGTCCTTCTCACGCCGGACCCGATCGAACACATGCGGCCCTACACTTCGCTTTGGGTTAGCCGCCTCAAGTCTCTGCTGATCGAGAATAATTTCCGGCTTCGCACGATCGACGGCCGCAAGTTTTTCACCAAGCGGCCCGCCGCCGTGCTCAAGAAGCTCATCGCGCGCCAGTCAACCGCCTGCTGGCTCCTGGCCAATTCGACCGAGGCAACCCAGCGCTGGTTCAGCGATCAGCGGCTTCCCTGTGTCGTCGCAGGCTCGTGCCATCCGAGCGTTGACCTGCCACAGGTGGACCTCGACCACTATGCCCTGTGCCGACACGCCGCCGGCGTGATGCTTGGCGCCGGCCACCGCTGCGTCGCCCTGCTCAACGAACGCTCCGGACGCGCCGGTGACCTCGAGAGCGAGGCCGGCTTCATCGCGGGCGTCCGTGAATCCCCGCACGGCAATGCGGTGCCGTTGGTCATGCACCATGAGCACTCTTCCCAAAGCCTGAGCCGTGCGTTGGAGCGCCTGCTCGCCATGCCGCACATGCCAACCGCCATCCTGGTGTCCAATGGCGCCAGCTACCTGACGGTCATCAGCGCCCTCGCCCAGCGCAAGCTGCGGGTGCCACAAGATGTTTCCGTCATCTCGCGGGACGACGAACCCTTCCTGCGTTTCCTTGTGCCCCCGCCCGCCTATTACGCCACCAATCCTCACGTGTTTGCGACGCGTCTGCTCAAATCCGTCATGCAATCGCTGGCGGGCGAAGCGGTCACCCCGCGCAATACGCGCATGCTGCCGACCTTCACCAAGGGCGGCTCTTTGGGGGCGCGGAGCGCCCGTTGAACCATCGGCGCGCGCCCTGCGCTTGCCCACATTTTGAAAACAGCACAAGCGGTTTGTGCAGGGAGATCAGACGGAGCAGCACCCGGAGCAGCGGCATTCCTGCTGCCGAATCCAAAGCGGGAAAGTGAAAATCCGAACAGCGATCGGTATGCCGTAGGTTGCGTGCTCGCCGCGCAACGGCTTGTGACGCACAAGTAGCGCGGCGAGCGCGCTACCTACAAAAAAACGCGGAATTTTCAGGCAGTCTACTGTCGCTCGCGGCGCACAAAGGAGAATTAATGGCGGACCAGACTGAGCGAGCGCCATGGTCTCCGGTGGAGACCACGTGGACGGCGTTGTTCCGGGTTCCTCGCACGCATTCTTCTTTCCGGTCCGGCCGCTCATGAATAGCACCTCCAAACCCTTGCGGATCTTCTGCCCGCCCAGCTCGCATCCCGCGGTGCAACGAGCCGCCCGGCGACTGGCTTCGTCTCCAATCGATCCTCTCGAGAGACAACTCGAGACGGCGGACATCGTTGTCGGCACGACAGAGGCGCTGCAGCTGCCCGCTCTTCCGGCGAGGGCGTTCCGAATCTGGCAACAGGGGACGCAGCTCTGGATTGCGGGCGACCGACCGCGGTCGGCACTCGCAGGTGCGCTCTACTGGTTGCATCATCGCGCGAGAGGAACGATTCCCACCTTGCCGATGGTACGGAAAAGTCCCTACCAGCAGCGGCTGATTCTCGAAGATTTCCCGTTTCATTGCTACGCCCCGACAGGTTTTGACTTTGATCGCGACGCCTATGCCGAAAATCTGGTGGCGCTTGGATTCACTGCGATGGAGTGCAATCGATTCTCCGCGCGCCAGCCACTCGAACCTTACTACGCAAATTATCAGTTCACGAACCCATCGATCGCTCCCTTCGTGTGGACTCGCTGGCACCCCGGCGTCTGGGACGCTGAAGTCGTCAGCGCGAACGCGGCGGAGTTGCGTGCGTGCGTGCAAACCGCGTTGGACTGCGACTTGGATCCGTCGGTTACGAGTTTTCTGCCACGGCCCTACCCGGAAAAATTCTTTCAAGCGCATCCTTATCTGCGTGGTCCACTCTTCCGACACGATTTCCTAGTCCGCGGCCAACACGCTGGCGTGCATTGCATCGACACCGATCATCCCGAGGGCATGGCATTTTATGAGGAGGTCTATCGATTGCTGCTGCAGCACAATCCCGAGATCAGGCACTTCTTCTTCTGGCATGCGGATCTTGGGACCAAGTTCTGGCCCGATGGAGAGGGCCCGACAAAACGCAGCCTGCCGGCGCGCATCGGTGAATTTCATGAGCGGTTTCAGCAGGTGGTGAACGCCGCAGGTGTGACCGCGCAGGTTTGGATCAATCCGTGGCAGATGAAGGAGGAATCACTCGAAGAACTCAATGCACAGCTGCCTCCCAAGG
>CBRAFL010000310.1:0-6609 GCA_967755055.1 uncultured bacterium | reverse complement strand
CGACAACTCGCCACCCAGCCTTTCTGCGAATCGCGACACCAAGGTAGCCGTACTCGCGCTGCACCGTTCGGACTCTGGCTGGCGACTGACCGTGCCAGCGTCTGCCGTGGACAAAATCGCGCTCGAACTCGCCGGTGCTCCGCCTTCCGTCGGAGTCGAGCCGCCCCGCGGTTGACGTCAACACTTCGATCCGTTCCCGGTAGGTGGCGCGCTCGCCGCGCAACGAGCGTCGCGAACTCCAAATAGACTCGGTTGAAACTGTCGACTCGTCCGTGGTGCGTGCTCCCCGAAGTTGCGCGGCGAGCGCGCCACCTACTACACCGGGCGACGCCTCTCCACGCAGTGAGAGGCAAAAAATCTCGCGCTTGCCACCTGCGGCCGTTAGCCCGTTCTGGTTGCGGTGTTCCAGCTCCACCCCGGCATGTGTTCCTCGTTTTCGCTTCGGTCATTTTTCAGTCTCGGCATGTTGCTGGCGGCCGGCTGTGTCCATCGTCCAACAGTCGTCAGCCTCTCGAATCGTGCGGCAGAAAACGCAGCGCCGAATAAAAATAAACAAGAGAAGCTCTCTCCTGCGACCGCTGCATTCTCGTTGGCCGTCGCCAAAGATGTCCACGATTTGGGCCCCCTCCTGGAGCCGATCATCACTCGAGCAAAAATCCCTGGCATGGTCGCGGTGGTGTTGCGCGACAACCGTATCATCGCAGAAGGCGCCGTGGGCGTTCGCAAGAAAGGAAACCTCGCGCGAGTCACGTTGGACGATCAGTTCGAAATCAGTTCCTGCACGAAGGCGATGACGGCCAGCCTCGCGGCACTGCTGATCGAGGATGGCCGTCTCGAATGGAACACCACTCTCGGAGAAATTTTCGGCTCATCGTTTCCCAACATGCATCCCGCATGGCGAAACGTCACACTTCGGCAGATGCTCGCGCATCGTGCCGGACTCGACGATCACCGGCTCTTATTTGCCCGAAAAACTCTGCTCTCCGACGCGAGCGTCTCGCAACAGCGATTCGACTACGCTGAAACCGTGCTGTCGCATGCGCCCAGCTATGCGCCTGGCAGCAAATTCGTGTATAATTCCACCGACTACCTGCTCGTCGGATCTGCACTGGAAATAATCACGGGCCGCACTTGGGAGGACCTGATGCGCGAAAAACTTTTTGAACCACTCGGCATCAGCTCCGGCGGATTCGGGGCGCCCGGCCATGGCGGGCAGATCGATCAACCCTGGGGCCATGGAAAGCATCGCGTCCTCTTCGTCCCGTTGTTCGGCGCTGGCGACACACCATTCGATCCAGGCAGCAGTGCGGCTGATTATCCACTCGCGGGCGCACCCGCCGGGCTCGTGCATCTCAGCGTTCCAGATTGGGCGAGATTCGTCGCGTGGCAGTTGCGTGGAGATCCGGCAAATCCGCACCCTACGCTCTCGCTCCTACGCGCCGACACCTTCGCGACGCTTCACGAAGCAGCGACCGGCGGCGATCACGCCGCCGGTTGGGTCACGGCAACGAAACCATGGGCAAAAGGTAATCGTCCGGACGATACAGGACGCGTTCTCTACCACGCCGGCGACAACGGCCGGTGGAGTTGTGTCGTGTGGGTCGTGCCAGAAATTGATTTTGCCATCCTCATCGCATGCAACCGCGCCGGTATGTACCGCGCGTGCGACGAAGTTGCGTGGGCTCTCATCCAACAGTTCGCCCGCAAATAGAACGTTGATCGGTAAGCACGGGGCCTCGCCAAAATTGCCTTCAGAATTCGAGACGATTTCGCTATCTCCAATTAACGCACGGCTGAGGCCTCGATAGAACTGTAAGAGTAGTCCTTCACGCGGACGGCCCATCGCCAAAACACAATGCCGTCTGATGGGAGGGCACCGGCAAACCCCTAAATCTCTCGCTTGCCCACTCCGCCCTCGGCACCCAACGTCGGGTTTTTGGACATGGCATTTCCACCTCCTCCCGCGATCCTGGCGTCACGCAATTTGCGCGCTTCGGAGCTCGAGACTTCACCGAACGACGCTCTCCTCCGCATCTACACGTGGATGCAACTCGCACGCACTGGCGACAATCGGATCCTCGATCTTTTCCGCCAGGGCCTCCTCAAGGGCACCGTCACCGGCGGCCAGGGCAACGAGGGGCTCATCATCCCGCTCGCCCTCCTCGCCGACAAAGCGAATGACGTGGTCTGCTTCACCCACCGCGATTTCGGCGGCCATTTGATTTGGAGCGATCACCTCTGCGATCATCTCAATCAGTACTTCGCCAACGCCAACAGCCCGACGAAAGCGCGCGAGGGGAACATTCACCACGGCGATCCGAAAAATCGCTCGCTGCCCATGATCAGCCATCTCGGCGCGATGCTTGGACCGGTCCTCGGCATGACGGATTCACAGCGCCGCAACGGTCGCCCCGCCGTCGGATTTGCTTTCTTCGGCGATGGTTCTTCGAGCACGGGTGACGTTCACGAATCGCTCAACCTCGCGTCGCTCCTGTCACTGCCGGTCGTTTTCATTATCGAAAATAATCGCTACGCCTATTCGACACCGACCTGCGAACAGTTCGCCCCCGGCACTGAACTCTGGCGCCGCGCCGCGGGCTACGGCATGGAAGGCTTCGCGTTGGACAGCACCCACGACATCGCGGAAACGACCCGCACCCTCGCCGCCGCAATCGACAAAGTTCGCGCCACGTCCCGCCCGATTCTGGTCGAAGTGAATACGCTTCGTCTTCGTGGCCACGCCGCCTACGACACCTGTGACTACCTTCTACCCGGCGAAAGCGAAGGATTTTTCGCCCGCGATCCGTTGCCCAAATTTCGCGCGTCACTTGTCGCCGCCGGCCACGGCGCCCGCGTTGACGCGATCGATGCCGAACTCGCCGCGTACGTTGAAGCCTGCGTTAAAATCGCAGTCGCCACGCCGCGCCCGAGTGGCGACCCGGCCATCATGGAGGCCGATCTTTTTGCTCCTCCGTCTCCGCCGCTGCCGTGGAAACCAGAAGCGCCGTCCGCAACACCGCTCAATCTCGCGCAGGCCATCACCGCTGGATTACGCAAAATTCTCAGCGAGCGTCCTGAATCAATCGTCCTCGGACAGGACATCGGGACGTACGGCGGTGCGTTCAAAGTCACTGAAGGCCTGTTGAAAGATTTCGGCCGTCCCCGCGTTTTCAATACACCGCTCGCCGAAAGCTCGTGCACCGGTTACGCCATCGGCCTCGCCGTCAATGGCCACCGCCCCATCGAAGAATTCCAATTCGCGGATTTTTCCACGGAAGCGGTCACTCAAATCACGCTCAACGCCGCGACGTTTCATTTCCGCGCGAACGCCGCCTGCCCGCTCGTCTTGCGGTTCCCTTGCGGTGGCGGTCTCACGCTGGGGTCGTTTCACTCGCAAGAACTCGAGTCGGTCTTCCTCGCGATGCCGGGCATCAAGGCGCTCTACCCGAGTACTCCGCAGGATGCTTTCGACGCACTGCTCGCCGCATACGAGGACAATAACCCGGTGATTTTCTTCGAGCACAAGGGCCTCTATCGTCATGGCAAACATCCCGTTGCCTGGAATCCGAACTACCGTGACGTGTGGAAACCGAAACAACTTCGCACCGGGGATTATGCGACCTTCGTGACTTACGGCGAAATGGTTCACCTCGCCACGCACGTGTGCGATTATGTCGGCGCTGAATACGAACATTCGTTTGATGTCTTCGATCTGCGCTGCCTCTCGCCTCTCCAACTCGACGCGATTCATGCATCCGTCGCGCGCACCGGCCGTCTCGTTGTTCTACACGAAGGACGTCGCACGCACGGATTCGGCGCCGAATTGGTCGCGCGGCTCGTCGAACAGAATTTCGCCGCGATGAAATCAGCGCCGCTGCGAATTGGCGCCCTCGATCTGCCCGTCCCGTTCGCACCCGAACTCGAACACGCTTTCCGTCCAACGAAGGACAAGGTGATCGAACTCGTCACCGCGTGGATGGAGTAGATCCTTCTCTTTCTCGTTCTCGTAATCCTTCTCGTTCTCCTTCTCTTTTGTGATCGAGAACGAGAAAGAGAACGAAGAACGAGAACGATATCATGCCGTCATCCAACGCCCCTGCTCCGCTTAACTGGTCTGCCATCCGTCTTTTCGCGATGGACGTCGATGGCATTCTCACCAACGGCACGATCTCCGTTTCCTCTGACGGTACCGAGGCGAAATCTTTTTCGATCCTCGACGGCATGGGTTTAAAACGACTGGAAAAAGCGGGCGTCGTCACCGCGTGGATCAGCGGGCGTCTTTCCGGTGCGACCACCGTGCGCGCCGCCGAACTAAAGATTCCTCACTTGATCCAGGGCCGCACCGACAAGCTCGCCGCGTTGCAAGAACTCGCCGCTACGCTCCACCTTTCCGCCGCAGATTGCGCGTATATGGGTGACGATGATATCGATGCTCCTGCGATGACCTGGGCGGGTATCGGAGCGACCGTTCCTGATGCGATGCCCGCAGCGCTTGCCGCGGCTGACTATGTCACGAAACGCGCGGCAGGGCATGGCGCGGTGCGTGATGTCTGCGAGCATATCCTGGCCGCCCGTGTATCAAAGTAAGTCCAGAGCGTTTGCCGAAATGGGTTCATCATCACAAATCCGCGTTCATTCGACCGCAGCCGGTAGCTGCGAGCGTGAGCGAGTGGATGAAAAGCCCCTGAATACGCGCGTAGCACGAATTGATCGCGCAACGCTACACACCCCGCCCTTCGGGCACCCCTCTCAAGAGGGGACTTCGGCTGCGCGTGTCGCAAAAAAATCCCCTCTCGAGAGGGGTGGCGCGCAGCGCCGGGGTGTGTGGTCAACCCCCGCACGGCGCGCACGCTCTGCTCGCTCCATCACCGTTCTCGCATCAGTCCTCGCGCTCGCCGTTTTCGCGCCTTCTCCGTTCGCCTCCGCCGCCGACATCACCGCGCCGGCAAAAAATTGGGTGCTGCCTCTTTTCTCCAAGGAAGGATTTCGCTCCATGACCGCCCGCGGTTCAGAAGCGCGCCTCGTCAACGAACACCAATTCGAAGTCGTTGACCTCAACCTCACGCTCTTCACCGGCGATGCGTCCGCGAAGGTTGATACGATTCTCCTCAGCCCAGCCGCCACTTTTTTGCCCGATGCCAAAATCGCGCGCGGCGATAAATCCGTGCGTTTCATCGGCGATGAAATCGAAGCATCCGGCACTCATTGGATTTATCGCCACGAGGAGAAAAAGATTTCTCTTGATGGCGACGTCCGCGTAACGTTCCGCGCCGAGCTCAAGAATCTTCTTCAATGAGAATCATCCCCCTATTTCTGTCCTGCGCCTTCGCGTTTGGCGCCGGCCCGCTCGCGAGGGCAATCGAGCCCCAGCCCACGACGCTCACCTGCGGTCACATGGACATGTGGAGCGAGGGCGACGAAACCAAAGCGATTTGCACCGGTAACGTCACGGTCACCGGCACGAATCTTAAAATCCTCTGTGACCGTCTCGAGCTCACCGCCACACGCATCGGCGAAAAATCCGCTTCGATACCGACGTTGGAGAAATTTCGCTACCTCCTCGCCACCGGCCACGTCTCGATTACGCAAGGCAGCCGCGCCGCCACCTGTGGCCGCGCCGAAGTTTTCCCGCGCGAAGACAAAGTGGTGCTGACGCAGGATCCTGTGGTCGTTGATCACGCCACCGATTTCGTCAGCGCCGGTGATCGCATCACGATGCTGCGCGGCCAGGAACGCCTTGAGGTCGATAACCCCCGCCTGACCGGCCCGGCGATCAAGGATCTGGGGTTCGATAAAACTCCGCCCGCCGACGCGCAGGTAAAGCCTCCGACTTCGAAATGAGCGCTCCTGCTACCAAGACCGTTGTCCCGTCCGCGCAGAGCCATTCTACGGCGGAAATTCGAACGGATGGCCTGGTCAAAACCTTCGGCGAGCGCCGCGTGGTGGACGGAGTGAACGTGCGTTTTTCCGGTGGTGAAGTGGTGGGGTTGCTCGGCCCGAATGGCGCGGGAAAAACCACGACGTTCTACATGATCGTCGGCTTGATCACGGCGACCGCAGGCCGGGTGATGCTCGATGGAGCAGATCTCACAAACTTGCGCATGCACCAACGCGCACGTCACGGCATCGGCTATCTGCCGCAGGAGCCGTCGGTTTTCCGCAAGCTCTCGGTGGAGGACAACATTCTTGCGATCGTCGAGGCCATCGGCGTTCCACGTCGCGAACGCGCCGCGCGGGTTCTCGCGCATCTGGCGGAGCTGAACTTACAGCATCTCGCCAAACAAAAAGCCTACACGTTATCGGGTGGCGAACGTCGCCGACTCGAAATCGCCCGTGCCCTGGTGACGCGTCCGAAATTTCTGCTGATGGACGAACCGTTCGCGGCGATCGACCCGATCTCCGTCGCGGAGGTGCAAAAGATCATCCTTCAGCTTAAAGGCCGCGGTATCGGCATTGTGATCACCGACCACAATGTGCGTGAAACCCTGCGCGTGGTCGATCGTGCCTATCTCATGCACAAGGGCCGTGTGTTGGCGGAAGGCACGGGCGAGTTCCTCATTCAGGACGAACAAGCTCGAAAGTTCTACCTCGGCGAGGATTTCAATCTGT
>CBRAFL010000309.1:0-6610 GCA_967755055.1 uncultured bacterium | reverse complement strand
GGAAATCGATGGCGTGGAGGTGAAGACGTTTAGCG
Organism: uncultured bacterium; assembly: GCA_967755055.1. Taxonomy (GTDB): domain Bacteria; phylum Verrucomicrobiota; class Verrucomicrobiia; order Opitutales; family Opitutaceae; genus Opitutus. Next base: position 6,575 of record CBRAFL010000309.1, on the reverse strand, counting down.
CGGCGACGACTCAGCTCGCGGCGGCGGAAGCGGATCGGCAGAGAACGGAATCGGTTATTTTGGTGAGTCGTGGCGGAGAGACCGCTGTGCTTCGGCTTAAACTTTAAATTCCTACGACATGTTTACCGGCATTGTGGAAGAAACGGGCAGGATCACAGCGTTCACGCGCGAAGCGGAGGCGTGGAGTTTGCAAATCGCCGCGCGTGTCGCGCTCGAGCAAGTCGCGTTGGGCGACAGTATCGCGGTTAACGGCTGCTGCCTGACGGTGGCGCGTTTTGACGCCGCGCACCTGTGGTTCGACGTATTGGAAGAAACAAGACGGTTGACGAATTTCGGAACGCTGAGCGTGGGCGCACCGGTAAATTTGGAGCGGAGCTTGCGCTTCGACGGCAAGGTGGGCGGGCATTTTGTTTCCGGGCACATTGACGGACTTGGCGCGATTGAAGTCTTCGAACAGCGAGGCAAAGATTATTTTCTCCGAGTGCGTGGACCGGCTGGAAGTGACCGTTATGTGATTCACAAAGGCAGTATCGCGATCGACGGCATCTCGCTCACAATCGCGGAAACGGAGGGCGACACGCTGGCGGTGTGGTTGATTCCTCATACGCTCGCCGTGACAAACTTACAGTCGAAGCACGCCGGTGATGCGGTGAATTTGGAATTCGATCTCCTCGGCAAATACGTGGAGAAATTGCTGCAGCGGCGCTCATAATATTCGTATGCATTATGCCATTACAGCCCTCGCGGATGAGTTGCGCCGGTTGAAAGCCGCGGGCGTGAAGACGGTTTCGGTTTCCGACGAGAGCATCGCGATGCTGAAAACGGCAATCGCGCGTGGGCGCGCACATTCGCCGGCGGTTTCAGAGCCGGCGAAACCGGTTGCGGTCGCGAGCAAAAGTGTCGCTCCACGAGCAGAGCCGGCGCCGGCTGCGCCTGAGACTCGAAAGGTGAGTGCGGTTGAGATTCCGACAATTTCAGTGCCAACGATTCCTGCACCGACTCCGTTCACCTTGCCGGAAGGGGACAAAAGCGTTCGCATGGCGGCGCTACGTGAACGCGTGTTGGGCGATGCGGTGTGTCAGGCGAATTTACGACCGGGGAAGCAGGTGGTGGTCGGCGTCGGCAGCCTTGACGCAAAAATCATGTTCGTGGGCGAGGCGCCTGGGGCGGAAGAGGAAGATCAGGGCGAACCGTTTGTCGGGCCGGCGGGTCAGTTGCTGACGAAAATGATCGGCGCCATGGGCTTGGGCCGTGGCGACGTCTACATTGGGAATATCATGAACTGGCGGCCGCAACTGGAGGTCAACGAGGCCGACGTGCAGTACGGCAACCGGCCGCCGACCGCGGACGAAATGAATTACTGTCTGCCTTATCTTCGCGCGCAAATTGAGATCGTTAATCCGGGGCTGCTGGTGGCGCTCGGCTCGACCGCCGCTCAAGGATTACTTGGCTCGGGGACTTTCAAAACGCTCGGTGAAGTGCGCGGACGGTGGAAAGAATTCGCCGGCAGGCCGCTGATGGTGACCTACCATCCGAGCTATATTTTGCGGACTCAATCGAACCGCTCCAAACGCATGATTTGGGAAGACCTCCTGCAAGTGATGGAGCGTGCTGGTCTTTCCATTACAGAAAAACAACGAGCTTATTTTTTAGACAAATGAAATACTCCCTCCGCTTTTTCGCGATTGGCACCGTCTGGTGTCTGGTCACCGCTGGTTTCCTCGGCGCTGCTGAAACAAACTTCGATTTCGAAGCACTGCGCCACCGTGCCGCGGCGATGGCGGCCCAGCCGTATGTCGCGCCCGTGAATCGGGTGCCAGAATGGTTGCTGCGCCTGAGCTACGATGAACATCGGCGCATTCGTTTTGATGAAACCCACTCGTGGTGGCGGAGGGACGGATTGCCGTTCCAGCTGCAATTTTTTCATCCTGGTTTTGTACAGAACGCGACGGTGCAGATTTCCGAAGTCGTGCACGGCAAGCCGGCGCTGATCAAATTCGACCGCGATTTTTTCATCTACGATGGAATCAAGCCGCGCGAACTTCCGCCGACGATGGGTTTCGCGGGTCTGCGGATCTTGTATCCAATAAACAAGGCCGACGACGAACTCGGTGCATTTCAGGGCGCCAGTTATTTTCGCATGCTCTGTCAGAAGACGATTTACGGTCTGTCTGCACGCGGGCTGGCGCTCAACACTGCGGATCCGGGCGGCGAGGAGTTTCCAATTTTCACTGAATTCTGGGTGGAGAAGCCGGCGCCCCAGCCGAAGAGCATCACGGTTTACGCGTTGCTCGACAGCGTGAGCGTCGCGGGCGCGTATCGCTTCGTGATCACACCGGGTGCGGAGACGGTGGTGCAGGTGAAGACCGCACTGTTTTTCCGGAAAGCGGTGAAGACCGTGGGAATTGCGCCGCTGACGAGCATGTTCTGGCATGGTGAGAATACGAATGAGCCGACGAACGATTTTCGTCCGGAAGTGCACGACTCTGACGGCTTGATGATCAACACGGGAGCGGACGAATGGATCTGGCGTCCCCTGCAAAATTCGAATTCGCCCCGCGTGGCGGCCTTTGCTGATAAATCCCCGCGCGGTTTCGGATTGTTGCAACGCGATCGGAATTTCGAAAATTACCAGGATCTTGAGGCGGCTTATCACTTGCGGCCCGGCGGATGGGTTGAGCCGGTGGGAAACTGGGGCAGTGGGTCGGTGCGCCTCGTGGAACTTTCGACGCCGGACGAAACGAACGACAACATCGTCGCGTTCTGGGTGCCGGATCAACTGCCACCATTGGGGCAACCGCTGGAATTCGAATATCGTTTGCACTGGTTCGTGGACCAGATTCATCCGCCGTCTGGATACGTGGTCGCCACGCGGCATGGTCGGACGAAGACTCATGAGCCGGAACTTGAGCGATTCTTTATCGATTTCGCGGGTCCTTCTCTCAGTAATCAAGGAGCTGATCCGGCGGTCGAATCCGTGGTGACAGTGGGCGCAGGCGCCAAACTCGTGCACTCGATTGTGCAAAAGAATCCGTATAACAACACTTGGCGTGCAGCGTTTGCGATTCAGCCCGACGGATCGAAGCGTCCTGTCGAATTGCGGTGCTTTCTGCGAAAACCGCAGCATGTGTTGAGCGAAACGTGGAGCTACCTCTGGCAACCCTGACGAGCAGCATCGTATCGCCGACGCGACATGAGTGACCAACGGCCATTTGAATTATTGGGAGCGTTTCATCCGACAACGGGATCGCTCGAGGCGTGGAACAGCGCCTATGTGCGAGTGGAAGATTATCTTCGCGCCCATCGTATCCATAATCGGCTGCACTCGAGCCGGCTGATTCTGCGAATTTTGGAACGTGCGGCGATGCGTCACGCCGCCAACCCTTCGCTCGATCCAACCACGCTCGCGGCGGAGGAAACTGAGGCGATGATGGATCGCTGGTTCGCTGAGATTCTGGAGGAACGTGATCAGCCGCATGAACGCATCGCGGTGGATGGGCGTGTGGCGCTGTTGTTGTGCGACGGTCCACAAAAGTGGCCGTATGCTTTCCTGGAAGATCGGCAGGTGCCGGAAGATTTTGTGCAGGCAATGCGCGAGGGCGCGCTCGCGGCCGGACCCGATATGGCCGTGTCCAGCATGGTGCCGCGGCCGATTGATCTCGGCCCGATTCCTGAAGCGGCGGGTGAAACGCTTGAACGTTTCGAACGGCTGCCGATGTTGCGCACCGTTTTTCTCTGGCTGCTGTTTTCCGGAGTACTCGCGGCAATCTTTTATGCGACACGTTAATTCGCCGGCCGCCGCACGATCTGGCTGGACGCTTGAGCGCGGGTCGAATGTTCAATTCGTCGCCGACGGCATTTCTTTACATGCGAATTTCTCCTCATGAGCGAATGACAGCTGCGCGCCTTAACCGGCGGCGGTTCTCGTTTTTCTCGGCGATATTTGGATTCACGAGTCTGGCGACGTGGTTCATGGCCGACTTGCTGTGGCGTGGCGGATTGACCGGCGTGGAGCTGGTGTTGCTCCTGTTGTTCATCGTGTTGTTCTCGCAGGTCGCGATTGGGTTTTGCACGGCGATGACGGGATTTTATGTGATCAATCGCGGAGGCGACAGCCGCCGGATCACCATGACCGTGGCTCGTGGTGAAGAGGTGCCGCTCGCGTCCACCGCGGTGGTCATGCCGGTCTTCAATGAAGACGTGAGCCGGGTATTCGAGGGGCTGCGCGTGGTGTTTCGCTCGGTGCAGGAGACCAAAAAGCTCGAGCACTTTGATTTTTTTATTCTGAGCGATTCGAACAAGCCGTCGCAGTGGATCGTTGAAGAAGTTGCGTGGGTTGAGCTGTGCAAACAAGTCGGCGGCTTCGGGAAAATATTTTATCGAAAGCGGCGCAATCAAATCAACAAGAAGGCCGGAAACGTCGCGGACTTCCTGCGTCGGTGGGGAAAAAACTACCGCTACATGGTGGTGCTTGATGCCGACTCGATCATGACGGGACGATCGCTCGTGCAGATGGTCGCGCTGATGGAAAAAAATCCGGGCACCGGAATTATTCAGACCGCGCCGCGGATCGTAAATGGTGAGACGCTGTATGCCCGGCTGCAGTCTTTCGGGAATCGCGTGTACAGCCCGCTATTTTTGGCGGGATTAAATTACTGGCAGCAGCACGAAGGAAACTATTGGGGGCACAATGCGATCATTCGCGTTCAACCGTTCATGGAGCATTGCTCGCTGCCAGACTTGCCAGGCAGTGAACCGTTCGGCGGAAGAATCCTGTCGCACGATTTCGTGGAAGCGGCGTTGATGCGACGAGCTGGATGGACGGTCTGGCTCGCACATGATATTGACGGCAGCTATGAGGAAGGCCCGCCGACGCTGATCGATAGCGCAAAACGCGATCGCCGGTGGTGTCAGGGGAACATGCAGCATGCGTGGTTGCTCACCGCGCGTGGGTTTCGGCCGGCGAATCGGTTCCATCTTTTCATGGGAGTGATGGCTTATCTGTCGTCGCCGCTGTGGCTGCTATTTTTGCTGATCAGCACAAAAAACGTGTTTGATCTCGCCACGACAACGACGCACGACCTGGTGCGTCCGGAAGATTATACCTCGCTGTTTGGCTATGCCTTGGAAGTGCCGGAGGCGCTGACGCTGTTTGTGTTTACGATGTTGCTGCTGTTCCTGCCGAAGTTCGTGAGCATTTTCGTAATGTTGAGCCGGCGGGAAGAAGTGGAGAGCTACGGTGGGCGCGTGAGGTTCGTGCTTAGCGCGCTCGGAGAAATCGTGATCTCGAGTCTGCTCGCGCCCGTGAACATGATGTTCAACTCGAAATTTGTTCTCTTCAGTTTGCTTGGACAGGGCGTGTCTTGGGTGCCGCAAAAACGCGGTTCAGACGACGACGGGACGGATTGGCGGGAGGCGATTATTACTCACGGTGGGCAGACACTCTTCGGATTACTTTGGGGGCTCTCGGCTATCATTTTACTTCCGAAATTCTTTTGGTGGCTCAGCCCGGTTCTCGCGGGTTTGATCCTGTCGATCCCGCTCTCGATTGTTTTGAGCAAGGCTGGATTTGGCCGTCGCGCGAAGGAACTCGGTCTCTTTCTCACGCCAGAAGAAACGCAACCCACCTATGAGTTACGCCGCCTCCGGCAAAACGTCGCGGAGTGTTACCGGCACCTTCAGCCGATCGAACCGCTCCGCGCGGATTACGGGCTGTTGCAGGCCGTGCTGGATCCCTATGTGAACGCAATGCACGTGGCTCTGCTGCGCCAGCGACGCCGGGGTGAGGAAGCGCGTGAGTGGTTCGCGCATCTGCGCCAGCGATTGCTCAACGAAGGCCCCGAGAACTTTACGACCAAGGAAAAAATGGCGCTGTTACTCGACGCCGACTCGATGATCTGGCTCCACCGGGAATTGTGGAGCTGCCCGGCGGATTCTCTCGCCGAGTGGTGGCGGCTCGCGATGCGCCAGTACAACGTGCTGACGGCGGCTCCGACGACAGCGCTGTATCGGTAAAGCGATCGCCCGGTTAGTTCGGCCGGAGGAGCTTGGCGAATTCCGCCTGTGCGAGATCGAACTGCACCTTGAGTGCGGCGAGGAGATTCGCGACATCGACCAGACCGTTCTTATTCGATTGATGCTCGAGCTCCTGAGCCACCTGTCGAACAGCCATCGCACCAAGATTGGCGGAGCTGCCCTTTACGCTGTGCGCGGCGCGGGTGAAGCGGGCGACATCTCCGCTGGCGAGGCTTTGCTCCAGCTCGGCAATCCGTTGCGGAGTATCCTCCAAGTAAATTGAAATGATCTCGCGGAGGAATTCATCTCCGTCGCCAGGATTGAGGGCGCGAAGATTTTCAATGGATTCCGAGTCGATAACGGGCACGTCTGACATGATATGGCTCAAATTAAGGGAGCCGCCACAGAGGCAACCTGGGCGGCGGTAAGATCAACACCTTTCGATCATGCAGACCATTCGAACGACGTGTTGCGCTCGATTTCGTCAATCGTGGTGAGGCCGAGGAGCACTTTTTTCAGGCCATCGTAGCGAAGGGGCTTGAATCCGACCTTGGCTGCGG
>CBRAFL010000308.1:0-6627 GCA_967755055.1 uncultured bacterium | reverse complement strand
AGAGCGAAAGGCGCGGCGTTTACCTTGGCAAAGCTTTATGCTGCGGCTTCGATGCGCGGGTGGAACTCGAGGAATATCGCCGGATGGCAGCCGTGGAAGACGAGATGTGGTTTTACCGTGCACTGCACGTACATCTCGAACGTGAACTCGTGCGCGCGTGTGACGGACGGGCTGCAGAAATCCTTGATGCCGGGTGCGGCACGGGCGGGTTAATTCGCCGACTGGCGCACGACCATCCGAGCTGGCGATGGAAGGGGATCGATGCGGAGCCACTGGCTTGCGAGCTGGCGCGGTCGCGGTGTAAGGCAGAGATCGTCGAAGGATCGCTGATGGCGCTGCCGTTTGCGGAAGGCGCGTTCGATGCGGTGGTTTGCTCGGACGTGCTTTACCATCTCGATGACGATGTTGCTGCGTTGCGGGAGATTTTTCGCGTGCTACGTCCGGGCGGAATTGTGGTGATCAACGTGCCGGCGCATCGCTGGCTTTGGTCATATCATGACGTTACGGTGCACGGGCGGCGGCGTTATGAACGTGTGGAATTGAAACAGAAATTACGCACGGCAGGGTTTGGTTCATCGCATGCGACGCATTGGAACGCGTTGCCGCTGCCGCTGGTTTTGGTCCGGCGAAAACTTTTGCCGCCGCCCCGCAGCGGCAGTGATGTACGACTCTATCCACGACCGGTGGAGGCGATGTTCCGATTCGGAATGGCCGCGGAGCGATGGTGGCTCACCTCGGTGGGAACGCTCGCGTTCGGTAGTTCTATTTTGGCGACGGGACGAAAAACCTGATCATTTTTGCGGTGCCGGGTTGGGTAACGGTCGAAGGGAAAGATTCATGTTTTCCACGGCAAAGCCGAGTCTCCGCCCGTCACCCACCGTGGGACGCACGACTCGTCCGGTGAAACGCCACACCAGCCGGTGTCGGCCTGCGCCGAGCTTCAACTGCACCACGTGTTGGTCCCGGGTCGCCGGAGTTGTGAGAAACCGGGCCACTTCGTGACCGTCGAGATCGAGCACGAGTTCACCGGTCTCGAGACTGTAAGCCGAAAACGAAAGCTCCACCATGCGATCTACCGGCATCATGATTCCCGTGCTCGCCATTCTTTGTGCCCAGCGCCACGAGCGACCGTTCTCTCGTTCCAGATCGTACCATCCATCATAAATGACGAGCTCCGGTTCTCGGTTCGACAGAACGACATCCCACGGTTCGAACAAACGCGGATCGGACAAGTCGAGTGGCCGCGGTTCCCTGGCCGGGTTAAGAAGAAAAACGACCGTGTTGGGGAGCGACGGGTTGGAAAATTCTTTCAGTCCGAGTGCGCGAAAGCCTTCGATCAAGGCTTTGCCGTCGTCAAAAATTCCCCGGCGATCGAGCCAGATCGCGGAAAATCCGGTGGCTTCCAGCTGCTCTTTCATCATCGGAGCGGGCACGCGGGCGAGAGAGTGCAGGCATCGGGACAACGCCGTGCCGCGAAGAGCGCCATAGGAAAAACGTAAACTGGTCGATGTCAGGTACGGGAGAAAATGTTCGTAGTCCGTCAGCTTCACCGCGGTGCCTGCTTCGGGAAACCCCGGCGTAGGAACTTGGAAGATTGAGGCGCCGTGCCCGAGCCGGTTCTCGAGTGCGCTCATGAATTCGCGGTATTGCGCGACGGCTGCGGCGTTGTCGCGCAGCACGCGTTCGGCGTGAAGCCTCGGCAGCATGTCGGCCAGGCTTAGAGCCACAATCGCCACGGGCAGGGCAAAACGCAGCAGCGGAAAAGCTGGCCGCCACCGTCGCTGACACCAGCTGCCCAAAAAGAAAAGCGCCCAGGCGAGAATGAAAATGCTGTTGCGATTACTCGCGCGAAAAACATCGAGTCCGGCGAGAGCCAGCAGTGAATTAACACCTCCGACTGCGGAAAAAATCATCGTCCATGCGACGCCGAGAAACGCATCGGGCGCCTTGGAGCGTTTCTGCAGCACGGCGGAGCGCACGCCGGCCCATAGCAAAAGAGCCAATCCGCAGAGTGCGGCCACTCCGAGATAATTGACGAAGAACTCAGTGCGCAGAGCGGTCTGGGCCTGATAAGCACGTCCGGCTTGCGCCATGAAAGGCACGGGATGATCAGCGGCCGGAATGAAAAGATCGGCCGGTTTCAGCGCATAAATTTCCGAGCCGGCGTAATTGCGAGTCAGCGTGAGACGCGCTTCCCCCTCAGTCTCCGCCAGGAAGTACGCGGCGTGTTGCAATAGAAATGAACTTCCGAGTACACCGAGGAAAATCAGACCGGCGCGCCAACGGGCGAGCTCGCGGCGGCGTAACCATTGCAGCACGACAGAACCGGCGACGAGTTGGCTCGCGAAAAAACTGAGGTAGGGATTGGCGCCGCCCAACCAGGCGCCGAGCGCGACGGCGATCCACGTCCACCTTCGCGCCGCAACCGCGGGAGCTGACCGGCTGATCCAGCCGCACAACAGCAACAGGACGGGCACAAAAAAAGTAAGTGAGAAAGAGACCGTGACGCCCCAGCGAAAATTATAGCTGGAGAATGAAAACAGCAGAGCCATGGCCATGGCCCATTCCCGTCGCCAGCGGAGAAATCGAGCGCACAGATAAAACGCGACGGCGTTGAGTACATGCACTGCCGCCATTGCGAGATTCATGGCGGCAAACACGCCGACGGCGCGTGCGAGCAAACCGAGACCGGTAAAGACCACGCGGTCAGAAATCGGGTAGCGACGCCAGTCAGCACCCATCGGTGCACCAAGACGCGGCAAGTTTGCGAAGCCACGAAGGGGTTGCGTTAAATCCTCCTTTGCAGCCTGGACGCGAGCGTAGACCTCGAGTGGATCTCCATGGATTTGCATCGGAGTCGTCCACGCGTCGAGGGACCACCGGTGCGTGAACCCGCACCACACGGCGAGGCTGACAACGGCTAAGAATAGCAGGGGAGTGAGCCGGCGGAAAGAGATCAAAGCGTGAACACGAGCCAGGGGATTCTCAGGTTGATCGGTAGAAGCAGAGCGCCGTTATGGCGCAAGACCATTGTGTGTAAACGAACCATTATTTGTCACGAGGTGTTTTCCGTTGTGACCTTCGGTGCTTGGATGCAAAAATTTGAGGTGATGCACAGGATCGAAATCGTTGACGGTTTGCTGATGAAACAAGCGCGCGTGGCGGCACAGGTGGAGGATGGATTTTTTTCGCCGCATCGGCCGCGCCGGATCGCAGTGCTCTGAGGATTTTATGTCGCACCGCGTTCTTCTCACTGCTGACCCGAAAGCGGGATACCTGGCGCACGCGCATGAAATTCGTGCGGCGATCGATCGCGTCCTCGCGAGTGGTCACTACATTCTTGGCCCGGAGGTTGAGGCGTTCGAACAGGAATTTGCGCGCTATCATGGCGGCGGATACATGATCGGTGTCGCGAACGGCACGGAGGCGCTCGAACTGGCGTTGCGCGCGGTCGGAGTGGATCACGGCGATGTCGTGATCACGGTTGCGAATACCGTGAGTGCGACGGTATCGGCGATTCAGCAGATCGGAGCGAAACCTGTTTTCGTGGAGATCGATCCTGAGACGATGTTGATGTCGGCGGCGGCACTCGCGGCGGTTTTAACGCGCGCGGGCGGTCGGGCGAAAGCGATTGTGCCGGTGCATCTTTATGGGCACGCAGCCGATCTGCCCGCGATCGTTGAGCTCGCGCGGCAACACGGCGCAAAGGTGGTGGAGGATTGCGCGCAATCTCATGGCGCGGTGATCGCCGGTCGCAAGGCGGGGACGTGGGGCGATGCGGCGGCGTACAGTTTTTATCCGACGAAAAATTTGGGAGCGTTGGGCGACGGGGGTGGTGTTTACACCAGGGATACAGCGACTGCGGACCGCGTGCGACTGTTGCGCCAATACGGTTGGAGCCATCGCTACGTTAGTGAAACGCCTGGGCGGAACAGCCGGCTCGACGAAGTCCAGGCGGCCATTCTACGCGTGAAGTTGCGGCACTTGGATGAAGAGAACGCGATCCGCGGTGCACTGGCGAAACGTTATCTTGAGCGATTGGCAGGAGCGACGTTGCGTCTGCCGGTCGTAGCGGCGGGAGCCGAAACGGTCTGGCATCAGTTTACGGTGCGAACGGAAAAGCGTGACGCGCTGCGCGAGCATCTCGCATCGAGCGGGATCATGTGTGGAATCCTTTATCCGACTCCCATCCACCATCAGCCGGCGTACGCCGAACCGACAGTCAGTTGGCCGGAGACGGAGCGCGCCTGCGCGGAGGTCTTGTGTCTGCCGATCCATCCGGCAATTACCGTCGAGGACGTTGACAGAGTGTGCGACGAAATCATTCGCTGGAGCAAATCATGAGCCTTGCTCCGGTTGCACTCAGCTTCGTCATTCCACTCTATAACAGCGCCGCGACGATTGGCGCTCTGGTCAAAGACATCGAAGGTCTCACGGTTGAGGACGGACATGAGATCGTACTGGTGAACGATGGCAGCCGTGACGCGACCGCCGCGGTGTGTCGCGATCTGATCCGCGGAGCGCGCGTTCCGATCACGTACATCGAACACGCGCGCAATTTTGGTGAACACAACGCCGTACTCACAGGTTGGAGACAGGCGAGGGGCGCGCATATCGTGAACCTCGACGATGACGGCCAGCATCCTCCCGGGGAGGCGGTGCGACTCTGGCGACACGCGCAGGAGACGGGTGTGGACGTGGTTTTCGGCCATTACGCGGAGAAGCAACATTCCGCGTGGCGGAATTTCGGAAGTTGGTTCACGAATCGAATGACCGATTGGGCGCTGGAAAAGCCGGCAGGTTTTTATCTTTCGAGCTTCCGCTGTGTGACGGCGTTCGTGGCGCAGGAAGTGGCGAAGAACAGTGGACCCGCGCCGTACATTGACGGACTCATTTTGCAGGTGACGCAGCGGATCGGGTCGCTCGAGGTCGTGCATGAGGAACGCAAGGCAGGTGAGAGCGGCTACACGTTGCGCCGTTTGATCCGTCTCTGGCTGAGCGCGTGGATAAATTTTTCCGTGCTGCCGTTGCGCGTGGCGACGGTGCTCGGGCTTCTGATGGGTGCAGTGGGCGTTGTCGGGTTCGGCTATGTGGTGTGGTTGCGCGCGACCCACCAAGGGCCGGCGTTTGGCTGGGGATCGTTGATGGCGGCGCTGCTGGTTTTCGGCGGAGCGCAGCTCGTGCTGCTCGGCATCATCGGCGAGTACATCGGAAGAATGTTTCTCGCGGTGAACCAGCGGCCACAGGCCGTGATCAGAGTGGTGGCGAGGAGCGAGAAGCTCTAAGCGGTAAGCTGTAGGCTGTAAGCTACTGGGTAGGGCGAACCGTCCCGGTGAGCCGCGCGTTCACGGCTCGGCGGGGACGCACGCCAGAGGCGTACAAGCCTCGCCCTGCTTTTCGGCCATGGGACCTCTTACTTCCAACCCAACAGCTTCGTCCAACGGGTGAATTCGTGGTCCATGGCTTCGCGCATACCCGTAATTGCGATACGGGGTGGCTCGGAGCGAAGATGAAGCGCGAAGAAAAGCGCCGCGCGCGCGGAGGCGTGATCAAGTGCGTCGTGCGGCGTTGTCCACTGGCGATCGAGGTAATCCCAACACCACCGCCGCAGAGCGAGTCGCTCGAGTTCGAGCCGCCATTTTTGCGCGAGGCGATAACTATTCTGTTCGTCGCGCAGCTTTCGCCCCGGCGATGCACTGATGTGATGACAGATTACGCTTCGCAGAGCGACCGCGTTGCGAAAACCGGCAGCGCGCGCGCGGAAACAGAAATCAACATCTTCCCCGCCGTTGGAAAACCCTTCGTCAAAACCACCAAGGCGTTCCCATACATTTCGCGCAATGAGGGCACAGGCACCGGTCGCTGCAGGAACAAGGCGCGTCGACTTGAGTAAGCGCAGCCAGGGCGGCGGAAGCGATCGGTCGTGCTCGGGCTTGGCTTTCAGATTGATGAAGATTCCGGAGTGATCCACCTCACCGGTTCGAGCGTCGCGCTGCACGTTTCCGATCAGCCCGGCATCCGCGCCCAGCCGACGATGAGCGGCGAGCATCGGTTCCAGCCAGCGGCGTTTGAGCACCAGATCGTTGTTGAGCAGAACGAGGAATTCGCCTGTGGCGATCGCGGCGCCGCGATTGTTTGCGCCAGCGTAGCCGAGATTTCGCTCATTCAACACTACGCGAAATGGCGCGCGCAACGTGGCTAGCCACGCGCGCGTACCGTCGGTGCTGCCGTCGTCAACGAGGATGATTTCGTAGACGAGTCCACGCGGTACGGTGGCTTGCAGGCCGGCCACCATCGCCTGCGTCAGCGGCAGACAATTGAAGAGCGGGACGATGAAGGAGATTTTCATCGGAAGCTGTTGTGAGCTGGCCTGCGCTTCCGGACGACACGGAGGTCGTCCCTCCATTTAGGCAAGGCGCGGATAAGCTCGTGATCGCCATTCAAAGCCGAAGCGGACTCCGGATCGCGGATCACGACAGGCGAGTATCAGCCGACCTCGGCGACAACTTTTCTCAGGTACGCGCCGTAGCTGGATTTGCCCAGTTTCTTGATGTTCGCATCGAGACTGGCGCGATCGATCCACTCGTTACGGAAGGCGATTTCCTCGAGGCACGCGATCTTCAGGCC
>CBRAFL010000307.1:0-6678 GCA_967755055.1 uncultured bacterium | reverse complement strand
CGCGTCCTCCTCGGCGGCGGGCGCAAATGGTTTTTGCCCAACACGACGATCGGTTCCGCGCGTTCCGCCGCGACCGATAGCGTTCTCCCCACCGAACTCGCCACCGCGTGGAATGTGTCCGCTGGCGCCAGCGATCCGAGCCGCAATCTCCTCGGCGATTTCCAAACCGCCGGTTTCGCTTATGCGCCAACCAAGTCCGCTCTTGGTACTCTGCCCGCGGCTACGACGAAATTGCTGGGTTTGTTTGCGTTCTCCAACATGAACGTGGCGAAAGACAAAATCGATGGCCGCCGCGGCACGATTCCCGCCGGCGGTACCCACCCGGTCGTTGACGACTACGGCCTGCCCGATCAGCCACTGCTCGACGAAATGACCTCGGCCGCGTTGAAGGTTCTGTCGAAAAACGACGCTGGTTTCGTCCTCATGGTTGAAGGCGCCTCGATCGACAAACAAGCGCACAACATGGATAGCGAACGCTGGCTCGTCGAGACGGTGGAGTTCGACAAAGCGATCGGCGTCGCGAAACAATTCGCCCGCGAAAATTCTGACACGCTCGTCATCGTGACGGCGGATCACGAATGCGCCGGCGTGAATATCATCGGCGCCTCTGTCGTGACTAATGCGAGCTTGAAGGCCCGCGCCGCTTCACAACCCGACGCCGCAACCGCGAAGACGCAGCTGCGCGATCAAGTGGTCGGCACCTACGACAACGCGAGTTTCCCGATGTATTCACTCGCGCCAGACGGCTATCCGGTGACGACCGACGTCGATTACAAAATGCTCATCGGTTACGCCGCGAACAGCGATCGTTACGAGGACTGGTTGACGAATCCGTTTCCCTTGAAAGACAGCCAGCAGATCGCCGCCGCGTTCCCGGCCGGGAGTCTTTACGCAACCTATCCCTCCGCGCCGACCGATCGTGATACCGCTGGAAAATTCTATGTTACCGGTCAAGTCCCAGGCGGTTCCGCCGTACACACGGGCTCCGATATCCCACTCACGGCGAGCGGCCGCGGCGCCAGCCTATTCAAGGGCGTGGTGGACAACACCGACGTTTATTTCCTCGTCATGCAGTCGATCCTCGGAGGAACGAAGGACTGAAGAGCGAGTAAAAGCTGAGAGCTGAGAGCGGAAGGCTAAGAGCGGAGAGTCCAGCGCTGAGAGCAAAGGCAAGGACTGGATTCCTCTCCTCCGCATCAACTCTCGCCAACGCGATCGCAATCTTCTCCCCCGCTTATCTGGAACGACGCACGTTGTGGGTTGTGCGACGTGGCCGTTGTTTTGGATAAACGGTTGGGTTGAATCATGAGTCCGCACCGGCAATGCCGGTGCGGATTTTTTGTTGGAGGGCGATGGAGGGTCCACCTCGGCATGGACCGTTTCCGACGGACGACACGGAGGTCGTCCCTCCGTTGTAGGTGGCCTCGCTGAGGCCGGTCGATTACCAAGTTCTTCGTACTCTTGATCGTGCTCTTACTCGTGATCGGCTCCGGCCGAGGGAGAGAGCACGAGCACGATTATGATCACGCGCACGAGGGGGAGATCCGCTCTCCGGGGTCACCGCCCCCGGCTACACGGCACACCCCGGCTGAACCATCGCGCTTAAAATTTTTTCTCTTTCAGCGTTTAGCTCTGAGCTCTTGGCTTTCGAGTCCCGATTTTCAACTCTCCGCCATCAGCTTTTCCTTTCGCGTGTCCATCTTCCGATCCATGTCCCTCGAAACGTCCGCCGTTTTACGCCCGCCCGAGTCATTCGAAACGGCGCGGCTTCACGCCCGCAAGCCGCGTGAAGACGATGCACCAGCGGTGTTCGCGGCTTACGCGAGTGATCCGCTGGCGACGCGTTATCTCGCCTGGGTGCCTTACACGCAATTGGAGAAACTGTCGGAATTTTTGCGCGGACGGGCTGAGGCATGGGAAAAAGGCGATGGACACTACGCCTACCTCGTGTGTGAGCGCGGCACTGATACGCCAATTGGTTCGATCGGCATCTTCATCGACGAGCCGAAAGCCATGTTCGGATATGTCTTCGGACAAAACTACTGGGGCCGCGGCTACGCCTCGGAGGCGTTAACGTTTCTGGTTAACTGGACGAATGAGCAGCCACGTTTGCGGCGAGCGTGGGCATATTGCGCCGCCGAGAATCCATCGTCCGCACGCGTGATGGAAAAAGCCGGACTGGAGCGTGAAGGTGTACTCCGTCGCTGGCAGGTCTTTCCGAATCTCGGCCCGGAACCGCGCGACTGCGTTTTCTACGCGAAGGTGAAATAACTTCCCGTTTCCTTCTCCGTCGTGCTGCGAGCGTGAGCGAGTGGATCGCGGGGCATGGCGCGCGCCACCCGCACCACGATCAATTCAATATTGCCGCTGAACTGCGGCCACGTTGAGCTCCTGCCGTACTGCTGGGTCCCTGCTTCAACCGATGGCGTCCGCGCGGACGTGACTTCAACTCGCCTTCTGAACGAAAACGCCTCGGGCATTTTTTCTCCAATGCCACTCGAAACTCCTGTCTCTGCACCACCGCTACTTACGGTGGACAAGGCGGCGCTCGCCAAGGCCAGTCCCCGCGTTCAAGGCGCGGCGCGCTGGTTCTGGTGGATCGCCGGCCTTTCAGTGATCAACTCCGTCATCATTCACACCGGCGGCGACTTCAACTTCGTCGTCGGTCTTGGTTTCATGCAACTGATCGACGGCGTGTTTCAAAACATGAAACCGCTGGCGTTCCTCTTCGACGCGCTGGCAGCCGCGTTCTTTTTCTTTGCCGGATTCTTCGCGCAACGCGGACATCTCTGGGCCTTCGTGGTCGGCGGAATCGCGTACCTCTGCGACGGCGCGATCTACGTGCTCGTGGGAGACTGGTTGCCCGTCGGTTTCCACGTCTTCGCGCTCTTCTCGATCTTCAGCGGCGCAAAGGAGCTCCGGGCGCAGATTAGGCAGCTGCAGCAAGCACCCGTGGCAAAAATCCCCTCCCTCCCCGACGTGGTGCAGCCATAGCCAGACTGTCCGCCAACGGACGCCCGAACCCTCATTTCTCCGACGCCAAAAACATCGACGGTCGCGCGGTGAAATGCATTCTTTCCGGCTCATGAGCACATTCACGATCGTGCACGTGGTGATCAGTTTGGTGGGAATTGTTTCGGGATTCGTCGTTCTGGGTGGATTGATCGCGGCGAAACCTTGTGGCGGGTGGACCTCGCTTTTTCTGTGGAGCACCGTGGCAACCAGCGTGACGGGATTTTTTCTGCCGGCCCACCATTTCATGCCGTCGCATGCGGTGGGTATCATTTCGATGGTGGTGCTGGCCGTGGCGATCTTCGCGCTCCATGCGCGCCATCTCGCTGGAGGGTGGCGACGGACCTACGTGGTCACGGCCGTGCTTGCGCTGTACCTGAACGTTTTTGTTCTCGTCGCGCAGCTCTTCGCGAAAGTGTCGGCGCTTAAAGCGCTTGCGCCGACACAATCAGAGCCGCCTTTCGCAATCGCACAGCTGATCGTACTCGTGATCTTTATTGCGCTCGGCGTGATGGCCGCGCGTCGGTTTCGTCCCGAGCCGATCGCGATTTGATCACAGCAGCTTTCGCGCGCGGTTCTCAGGTAGGACTGGCGCCAAACGTCGGTGTCATCAGGATCGTTCAGGCTCTGCATGATTACACGTCGGCAATTTTTATTGGCGGTTGCCGGTGGCCTCGTCACCGCCGGCGGCGGCCTCGGGTATGTCGCCCGGTTCGAGCCGCGCTGGCTGACGGTTTCCCGCGTCCGCGTGCCGCTCGCGATGTCCCGGAAGAACGCGCCCCCACTCCGGGTTCTTCAGCTCTCGGATTTTCATCTGTCCCCCGAGGTGCCGTTGGAGTTTATCGCCGAAAGCATCGACCGGGGTCTCGCAGAGAAGCCGGATTTAATCGCAGTGACTGGCGATTTTTTCACCGGGCGGGCTCGTGAGCTTCCGCGCTATGGCGAAACCCTCCGCCGTCTCTCCGCCGCAGCGCCCACTTTCGCGTGCCTTGGCAATCACGACGGAGGAAGATGGTCGCGGTACAACGGTGGACTTAAAATGATCGATGCCGTGCTCGGCTTGCTGCGCGACGCGAACATCACCTGTCTCGTCAACGAAAGTCGCACGATCGTTGTACGCAATCAGCCGATACAGTTTATCGGCGTCGGCGATTTGTGGTCAGGCATGTGCGACCCGCACACGGCATTCGCCGGCACGCCACCGCGAGAGGGAGCGATGCGGCTGCTGCTCAATCACAATCCGGACGCGAAAGACATGCTGCGCACCTTCGACTGGGACGTGATGCTTTGCGGCCACACGCACGGCGGACAAGTGCGCCTGCCGCTGATCGGCGCGCCTTTCGTGCCCGTGCAAGACAAGCGGTATATACGCGGCCTGTATCCGTGGGACAATCGCTGGCTGCACATCACGAGCGGCGTCGGCAATCTCCACGGCATCCGCTTCAACTGCCGGCCGGAAGTGAGCGTGCTGACGGTCGGGTGAAATTTTGCGCGGTCGTAATCAATAAATTATTATCAGAACGATTGCATTAACACGGGGCTTCTCCGGTATTCCGCGCAGGAAAAGCGCCGCCTCCTCGCGCCGACTTTTTGTCCTTCTCCTCCCGCTTCGGGCAACTCCCCTCATGAATCTTCTTCGCTCCGGCAGCGCGGGCGTAACGCCGGAGATAATCATCGAGCGCACTTCGCTGACGAGGCGGACCGTCTGGGTCCGGAGGTCGGGCCCGGCTGATGTCCTCCTGATCTCAAATTTCAGATCTCAAATTTGCGTCCCTAAAAAGCCCCGACAAAAAAACGTGCCCACCTATCAACGCTTCGAAGATCTCCCCGTCTGGCAGGAAGCGCTCATTCTCGCCGAGCGCGTCGAAGACTTCATCGCCGCCGCCAAGGATCGTATCACCTGGTCAAAGCGCGACCAAATCGATCGCGCCTCGCTGTCCGTCTCCAACAACATCGCCGAGGGTTTCGAGCGCGGCACCACGAATGAACTCCTTGCCTTCCTCTACATCGCACGCGGCTCCGCCGGCGAAGTCCGCTCCATGCTCTGTTTCTTCGAGCGCCGTCCCGCGCTGCGGGATTTCAAATCTCAGATTTCAGATCTCAAATTGATCGCCGAGTCCTGCTCCCGTCAGCTCCGCGGCTGGGCCGACTCGCTCCAAAACTCCGACATCGCCGGTCCCCGCCATCTCAACGACAAGACACGCGCCGACTACACCAAGCGCCAGGCACGCAAAACCGGCGCGGCCGATTTTGCCCAAACCCTCGCACAACATCTCCCGCCCGACCACCCGCTTCACCCCAACAACCGCCAGGCCCGATGATCTCGCCGATTGATCCATCGGACGAATTTCGCACATCCGCCATGATCTTAACTTGAGATTCGCCCACTCACAATGATCTCAAATTTGAAATTTCAGATCTGAGATTCACGCGACGCGTGATCCCCATGCGCCGCCTCCTCAACACCCCTTAGGTTTCGACTCAGGGCTCCTACCTCGCCACCACCGGAAATCCGTGTTTTTTCAGCGCTCGCCGCAGAGCGGCGATGTGAGGGCGATCACGCGTCTCCACCGTGCAGACCACGTGCACCGCACTCATATCCGGACCACTGAATGCCCGATCGTGGGCGATATCTTTGATACTCGCGCCGGTTGTCGCGATTACGCGGCTCAACTCAGCGAGTCCTCCCGGGCGGTCGCTGATCCTCGCGGTAAAGCGGCTGAGCCGTCCGTCGCGGACCAATCCTTGCTCGATCACACGACTGAGAATCGCCGGATCGATGTTTCCTCCGCCGACCACGAGCACGACTTTCTTCCCGCGCAGCTCCGGCAATTGACCGGAAATCATCGCAGCCAGCGGAGCGGCCGCCGCACCCTCCACCACCGTTTTCTCCAGTTCCAACATCCGCAAAATCGCCAGCGCGATCGAGTCCTCCGTCACGCGAACCACTTTATCCACGCGCTCCTTGGCGATCGCGAAAGCGTTCGGGCCCACCGTGAGCGTCGCGAGGCCGTCCGCGAGTGTCGCGTGCCGTGGCATCGTGACCGGCCGACCCGCGCGCAACGCCGCGGAAAAATTTCCGGTGGCCACGCTTTCCACTCCGATAATTTTCACCCGCGGTTTCAACGATTTCACCGCGAGCGACACGCCCGCAATCAGACCACCTCCGCCTACGGGGCAAACAATCGCGTCCACGTCGGGCACCTGCTCCAGAATTTCCAGGCCGAGTGTGCCCTGCCCCGCAATGATTTCGGGCGCATCGAAACCGTGAATATACGTGAGTCCGGCAGAGGCAACGAGCGCTTCCGCTTCCTTCCGCGCCTCGTTGAAATCGCGACCGCGAATCAAGACGCGCGCGCCGAGTCGTTCGCATGTGGTGATTTTAATCAGCGGCGCGTAGTCGGGCATGACCACGGTGACCGGGATGCCGAGAAGCTTTCCGTGATACGCGAGACCGAGCGCGTGATTCCCAGCGCTGGCGGCGATGACTCCGCGCTTCCGCGCAGCGGGGGGAAGCTGACTCAGGGCGTTGCGGGCGCCGCGTTCCTTAAACGACCCCGTGCGTTGAAAATTCTCCAGCTTGCACACGATGCGCGCGCCGGTGATTTCAGAAAGCGGGATCGACTCGGGACAGGGCGAAACAAGAACTCCGCTCGCAATGCGCCG
>CBRAFL010000306.1:0-6715 GCA_967755055.1 uncultured bacterium | reverse complement strand
GATTTCATTGAGCGTAATCCGCAGGCGTTGATCACAGGAAAAAAGCGCTAAGGAGTGAACAGAGGCTGCTATGAAATTTCCCATGAACGCCACGCCATCTGAAATTCTTGCTGGATTGCCGCAGTCGGCAAGCCTCCCTCGCAATGACAAACAGGGTGTGTCCATTAACAGTGGCCGACGCTGGCTCAGCGGGATGGTCGCAGGCCTATTGCTAGCGGCACTGTCGGCTTGTTCTCTGCCGGAGGCGCAGCCGGATCTGACGCGATTTTATCTGCTCAATGAAGTGACACACAAAGCCGATGTGGCTGAAGTGGTGGGACAGCCTCCACGCATCGTATTGCGCCCCGTGATCGTCCCAGAGTACTTGCGGGGAAAAATCATGCAGGTGCGGGTAGCGGACAACGAACTCCGTTTCATTGACCAGTCGCGCTGGGCTGAACCGCTCGAGGCCGGATTGACCCGGATATTGCGCGAAGATCTTGCGCAGCGACCCGCGCGCGTGAGGGTCGTGGCGCGCGGTGGAGATGAGCATGATTTCGACGTGGCGGTGAATCTGCGTCGTTGTGAAGGGCTGATGCCAGCGGGTGCGGCGAGGCTCGCGGCACGTATCGAGATTTTCTCTACCGGCACGGATCCGAAGCTGGTCGCGCAGGAAGATTTCAGCTTCGACGTGGCGGGATGGAACGGGACCGATTACGGTCAGCTCGCGAAAAAATTGAGCGAAGCTGCCGACGCGCTGACCGAGCGGATCGTGGAGTTGCTTCCGGCGTTGAAGAATTAGGCCGAATCTCGTCGCGGTTGGACGAGCTCTGAAATCGCAAGCTGTCTGGCAGTAAGGTCGGAGACCTTACCCTACTTGATCTTTGAGATATTTTCGTCGAGCAACTCGATGAGCAAAGGCGACGGGAGCCAGCCCTTTGCCGGGAAGAGTGCGGCGAGTTCGCCGGTGGCGAGGCTGTTCTCTTGTACCTCGAAGAGATCGACGGGCGGCGGCAAATCCAGATTGCGCATCAACACCGGATAGCCGGGGCGCTCGCGGTGATAGGCCTTCACCGACGCAGTTTTCCAGGCCGGTACCTGGGGCCGGGCGGCAAAATAGCTGACGCGTTCCGACGTGTGCGAACGAGCGAGGATTTCTCCGAGTGCGCTCTTTCCGTCGAGCCACTCGCCGAGGACGGCGACGTAATCGGCTTCGCGACTGCGACGATCTTTGCGCGCGGCGAGCCGAAGGGCGACGGTGTTCGCCAGGCTTCGCAACTCCCCGAGCGTGGGGATGCGCAGCGCGGCAATGTCGGGCTGACGCCACCAGGGAGAAATCAGGAAACGCGGGTCGTTCAGACATTCGAGCGCGAGGGCACGGACGACTGCTGGAATTTGATCGGGACGGTTCTGATTGAGACGTGCGAGAGCGAGACCGAAGTACACGCCGCCTTTGTCGGGCACGAGATGGGCGGCGGTAATGAAGTGTTTTTCTGCTGCGATGGGATCGCGCACGATGAGCAACCAACCGAGATTGAAGTGAGCGATTTCCTGATCGGGATTCAGGGCGAGCGATTGATTAAGGAGGGCGATTGTTTCATCGACGTGCTTCGGATCGGCGCCGAGCGCGAGGGCGCGGACATTGAGTTCAGGTGTGAGATCGCGGTTTCCCAGAATTGCCACTCCTGCGAGAATGATGAGGGCAGAGGCGCTTAGGCTGAGTTGGGCGCTGCGCGAAGCCGTGATGGTGCGAGTCTTTGCGATCAGTGCGGCACACGTTGCGACGGCGAGCGTGAACATAGGCACATCGAGCTGATAGTCAGTGAGCGCAAATACAGCGTAGCCGGCCAGCGAGAGGATGGCGGTCGTCTGAAGCGGGTGAGGCCTGACGGTCACGGTGCGAGTGCCGGTTGCCGCGCGTGGTAACCCAGCAAGAATTTCAGCTGGATCGACACCTTGCTTCGCTCCTCGCGAGGACAATCCGCGGAGTCCCTCACCGCTTTTAAAAGTTGGCCGTGTCCAGCTTGCGCGCCAGATGAGCCAGAAGAACGCCATTGCGCAGGCGACTCCGCCGATCCCGAGATCCGCCCAGAGTTGCACGGGTGTGCTGTGGAGTTGGAGCGCGGTTTCGACTCCGCCATCGAGACCCGCTCGATATTTTGGATACACGAGCGGTGTGTTGCCCGGTCCCCAGCCGAGCAGCGGCCGATCGAGGCCCATGCGCCATCCGGCAATCGCCATCGCGGAACGCTGGACATTGCTCAGGTTGGGCTCTGCAGAGATGCTCCGGCGGGAAAAAATCATCGCCCGCGTTCGTGGGTGAGCGTAGCCGAGGGCGAGCGTAGTGATCGCTGCAAGCAGCGACAAAAGAATGAGCATCCGACGGTTCACCCGCGCGTTGATTACTGCGAGCACGGCCAATGCGGCAGCGCCGATCAGTCCTCCGCGGCTGCCGCTTGTGAACAGCATTGCGAGGGCGAGGAGGGTGGCGACGAGGTAGCCCGCGCGTGAAACGCCGCGTGTGCGCCACGTCAAAAATCCAAACCAGGGGAGGATGAGGAGCGCGAGGCCGGCGGTGTAGTTCGAATGACCTAAAGGGAATTCGTTTCGAGATTGGAGCAGCGCGGAGAGTTTGTGATAGGCGCCGGAACCGATCAGTGCGATCGCCCACCGGCTCAGGCTAACGACGAGGATGGCGAGCGAGAGCGCAGCGATGGAGCGCAGAATGTTTTCGCTGAGCCGCTCGCCGTCGTGATGTCCGAGATCGTGAATGAGGAAAAATGCTGCGATACCAGCGAGTGGGGTAAGCGCTGCGAGTAGACTCGGGCCGCGAAACGGGCTGACCAAAGCGGAGAGGATCACGTATGCAGCGAAAACCGCTGCGAGAGTGCACCAGGGCCGGCTCGGCAGGATCAGAGGGCGGGCGCCGGGTAAGGCGCGAAGTGCCAGGGCCAATAGCGGAGCGAGGTGCGCGAACCAGAATAGAAAGATCCAAGGCGTCGAATAGGCGCGCGTCGCGCCGCGATCGATGAGGGTGAGGGTTGCGACACAGAGCAGTGCGCCGGCACAGAGAAATCGAAAAGGCAGTCGGGCTGGGTCGGAGCGAGAAAGACTCATGCGTGGCGGGACATGACAGCGAGCGGATTGGGAGCGGGCAAGCTCGGCGCTCAGAGCGCGGCGAGCATGAAAGTTTAAGAGGGAAGTTTAAGTTGAAGAGATCGGGGATCGAACACCTGAGGGCTGAGAGGGCTCGAGCCGATTGCTCATCGCTTGTCGCTTCCCGCTTAGAGCTGATTGCTTATCGCCTATCGCTTACCGCTTTAGAGTTTGAAGCGGCGGTTTTCCACCGTAGCCGCGTGCGTTTGCACGCGGAAATCGGATAGAGGTGGAGGTAACCACCTAATGATGTCTTCGACCATTTGCCTGTAAGTTCCGCGGAGGGCGCTGCTTGGTCAGCGCTGTTTGCGCGGGACACAGCTGCGACGGAACGCAGCCTTCCAATTGTTTCGAATCCGAACCTCGCAGCACGCGCTAGGGGAAACCGGCTGAGAGTTTAGTGCACTGCGTAGCGCTTATGGCTCAGAGCGCGAGACGACGGCTTGACGGTGGCGCGGGCGGGTGGGCAGGCTCGCGAGATGTCGTCGGAATCTGTCGTGGAGAAAAAAAAATTGCCGCTGCTCAAGATTATTGTGGGCCTCGTCGTGCTCGGGGTTGTGGCAGCGTTTCTTTTGCGCGGCGTGAATGTGCGCGAGCTGATCGAACAGATGATGAACCTGATCCGTGATGCGGGGCCGGTGGCGTATTTCACGGCGATGGCGTTGCTGCCGGCGGTCGGCATGCCGGCAAGTGTCTTCACGTTGACGGCGGGGCCGGTGTTCGGACCGAAGCTCGGAATGCCATTGGTGGTTTTTCTGTGCGTCACGGCGATCATGTTCAACATCGTGCTCACGTATTTTCTCGCGCGGCGTGCGCTGCGGCCAGTATTGGAAAAATTGATGGCGCGGTTTGGCTACAAGCTGCCGCAGGTCGCTCCGGAGGACATGACAGACCTGACGATTATCGTGCGCGTTACTCCAGGTTCGCCGTTTCCGGTGCAGAACTATTTGCTCGGGTTGGCCAACGTGCCTTTCGGGCCCTACCTGCTGGTATCGTTTATCGTGCAGGCGATTTATACACCGGCGTTCGTCCTGTTTGGCGACGCGTTACTGCACGGGAAAGGAAAGTTGGCGATGATCGCGGTGGGGCTGCTTGCGGCGGCGGCGGTGGCGACGCACTGGGCGCGGAAGCATTACGGGAAAAAGAAGGTCGCGAGAAAATGAATACGCGGGTGATTACGTCTGCGGCACGGCGGGGACGCCTCGCCCTGCCCGGGACAGATAGCGCGAAAGTGACCAGGGGTTCGCCCTGCCATTTTGTCGCCGCCAGCTCATGAACTTGCGCGACGAATCATTGACGGCGGAAGCGGATGATCGCGTGGAGTCGGTCAGCGATTTCACGCGTCGCATCAAAACGTTGCTTGAGCGTGGGCTGCGGCCGGGTTGGGTACGGGGCGAGGTATCAAATTTGCGCTTACAGGCGAGTGGACACGTCTATTTTTGTTTAAAGGATGCGGGCGCGCAATTGAGTGCGGTGCTGTTTCGCGGCGATGCGATGCGGCAGAGCGTGAAGCCGCGCGATGGACAACAGATCGTCGTCTACGGCGAAGTGAGTCTCTACGAAGCGCGTGGACAATACCAGTTCGTGGTCCGCGCAATCATCGAAGACGGCGAAGGGCGGTTGCGGCGTGAGTTCGAAGCATTGAAGCTACGGCTGTCGGAGGAAGGACTTTTTGCGGCGGAAAAAAAGCGGCCGATCCCGGAGATGCCGTTGACGATTGGATTTGTGACGTCTCCCACGGGTGCGGCGGTGCAGGACTTTTTGCGCATTCTTAAACGGCGTGGCTGGCGTGGGCGGGTGGTGATCCTGCCGGCGAAAGTGCAGGGCGAAGGTTCTGCGGCAGAAATGGCGGCGATGCTCGGGCTCGCACAGCGGCTGAATATTTTCGACGTGGTGGTGATTGGGCGCGGCGGCGGGAGTTTGGAAGATTTGTGGGCGTTTAACGAAGAGGTGTTGGTGCGTGCGGTGGCGGCGTGTGCGGTGCCCATCATCTCCGCGGTGGGGCACGAAATTGATTTTACGTTGAGTGATTTTGCCGCGGACGTGCGCGCGGAAACGCCGAGTGCGGCGGCGGAATTGATCTCGAGCCATTTCGTGGCGTGCGCCAATCGAGCGACGCAAGCGGGACTCGCGCTCTCGACCACGGTGGAAGATGCGATGGATCGCGCGATTGAGCGGCTCGATCATGCGCGTTCGAGGCTGCGGCTGCTGTCGCCGTCGGCCCAAGTGGAACAAGGCTTTTTGCGACTGGATGATTTATCGAGCCGGCTCGTGGGGGCGTTGCGGGCGAGCGTTCACAGCTATCGTCAACGATTGGCAGAGGCGCGCTCGTTGCTCGTGCAGCGTTCGCCGGAAAGGCGCGTGCAGATGGAATCGCATCGGCTGCTCGCGCTGTGGAAGCGGTTGCAGGCGGCGAGTCCGAAATCCGTTTTGAATCGGGGATTTGTGATTCTGCGAAACGCCGACGGAAAACCGATTCCCAAACGGAAAGGCCTGGTCGTAGGAGACAAACTCACGGCTGAGTTTGGGGATGGGACTTTGCCGATGCGGGTGGAGTGAGCAGTCGTAGTGAGCCGCTTGCAAGTAGGGCAAGGTCTCCGACCTGCCATTCCGGAAAGGCGGGTCGAAGACCCGCGCCTACCTCAATCCCAATCCAAGGGTCTCGCCCATCCCCCATATCAAAAATAGGGCGAACCCTCCGGGTGAGCCGCCGTCGATCGCGGCACGGCGGGGACGCCTCGCCCTACCGTTCGGCCATACCGCACGACCTACATTGTTGGCGTGAGAGCATTGGACGTCTTGGAATAATTGAGCACGGTGGTACTCTTACTGGTACGATGAAGCCCACTCTTTGGTTTATCCTTTCTGCAATGACGACTGCCGTCGTTGCCCATTCTGAAATGAAAACAACTCAATCTCCCGTTACGGCGGCTGGCGACGGCGCTGCGTGCAAAATTGATGGCGACAAATCCGCCTGCGGACTTCCCTCGAATGTCGTGATCGACATGAGCAAGAACAAGGTGCAGCGCACTGATGTGGAATGGAAAGCGATGCTCACTCCGATTCAATATCGTGTGGCGCGTCAGCAAGGCACGGAGCGGCCGTTCGACAACGAGTATTGGAATAACCACGACGACGGCGTTTATTTTTCGGTGTGCAGCGACACGCCGTTGTTTGATAGCCGCGACAAATTCGAGAGCGGCACGGGCTGGCCGAGCTTCACGAAGCCCATCGAGCCGGCCTTTGTGGGCGAAACGCGCGACAGCAGCTATGGAATGGTGCGCGTCGAGGTTCACTCGAACGTGGACGGCGCGCATCTCGGACACGTGTTCGATGATGGTCCACGATCGAAGGGCGGGCTGCGTTACTGCATTAACAGCGCGTCACTGAGGTTCATGCCGCGGAAAGAGTACGAGGCGTGGGTGGCGAAGAATGGGAAGAGCGGGGCGCTGGCGGGAAAGTGATGGGATTGAGGTAGGGCTCTGGATCTGGGATTGAGGTAGGAGCGGGTCTTCGACCCGCCCTCTGGAGTTTGGCCAATTGGAATGTCGGTGTATCTAAAATTAATTGACAGACCGAC
>CBRAFL010000305.1:0-6720 GCA_967755055.1 uncultured bacterium | reverse complement strand
TGCTTCACCGCTTTCCTGGATTCAATAATGTGCGTGTGATCGACGGCGTTCGCTTCAGCGCGGACGCAATTCCATTCACGCTCTACCTCAACTACGACAAAACCCTCGTAGGTCTCTTTCTCCTGGGCTGGTGTCACACGCGAATCACGCGAGCGACCGAGTGGCGTGCTATGTTCGCCACCGCCGCACCATGGGCCGCAGGGCTGATCGCGTTGATGATGCTGTTGTCAGTCGCGGCGGGCTACGTCCGCTTCGATTTGAAATTTCCGGCCGAGACCTGGTTGTGGCTCGGGGTGAACCTCGTTTTCACCTGTGTGGCGGAGGAGGCTTTTTTCCGGGGCTTCATCCAAGCGCAGCTTCAGCGTCTGTGCGCAAGCATCCCGCGCGGGCAGCTACTGGCGCTCGCTGCGGCGGCCGTGCTCTTCGGTCTGGCGCATGCGGCGGGCGGCGCGATGTACGTCGCGCTCGCGACGATTGCGGGAATCGGCTACGGCTGGATTTATCAGCGCACCGGCCGAATCGAAGCGAGCATCCTCACGCACTTCGCATTGAACACGGTGCACTTTTTCGCGTTCAGCTATCCGGCGCTGCAGCGCACGGGGTGAGCAGATGACCGGACAGAATTTTTAAGGCCTAGCGTCGCGTTCAACCGGTATATCAAAATACGCAACCTGGGATTGCCCCGCTTCTCAGGGTTCGATCACGTAGTCACCGGGTTCCTCCATCACCTGGATAAAATCGCTCTGATCGTCGGGGGTGAAAGGCTGCTCGGAAAAGCCGGACTGGAGTTTGATCGCGCGGAGTTTCACGTGGCCACGGGCGCGCAGGGCTTCGCAATAAGGAAACATGGTCTCCGCGTCGTCGGTGATGAGGTAACCGAAATTACGAGCCTGCGCGTGGCCGATGATCTTGAAATCGTCCTTCAGGGATTGGCGGTCGAGGCCGGGTTTCTGAAACGGTTTGTAGTCGAGTCCGGCGGCCACGACAGCGTCTTCGTGATTGAAGGGCACGAGAATCAACTGCTGCAGCGGGAGCGTTTCGAGTTTTTGACGCACGCAGAACTCGGCGACGACGATCGCCGAAACGGCCATTGGCATTTTGCGGGCGAGAAACTCCTGATAGTAACGCTTGGCGACGGTGTGGCGGTCGCGCACAGGATCGGCGAGAGTGATGAGATAGCTCGTGTCGAGAAAGATGCCGTTACGCATCCTGCCCTCCGCGTTGCTCCCGCACCCAAGCTGCGGCGTCGGGCACATCCTGCCAGGCCTTCGCGCCCGCTTCCGTCATCCGGGTAAAGGCCGCTTCGTCGAACTCGGGGCGATAAGGAATAAACTCGAGCAGACGCACCTTGCGGAGCACCTTGGTGCGTTCATTGCGCTCGGCCGCGACGCGCAGCAGTTTTTCGCCGGTGAAGGGAAACGCCTCGCGCTCCAACTGCTCCCGATGGACGTCCACGATGACTGGCTCTGGCCGGTCACGGAGACGGACGTGGATGTTTGCCTTCTGACCGCCAGCCTCGAGCACTTGGCCGAGCAACATCAACTCCACGGGGATCCAGCGGTCGTCTTGCGCACGGCGCAGCCGCGTTTGGCCGTCGATGCGCAGCGGGCGGAAGCGAGCCCCGCTGCTTTGTGGGCGGACAAAGTAGGTCTGGTTTTTCTCGAACGCTGCCCGGCGTTGCCAGCCGAGTAGAACCTTCAAGCGTTCCGGGTCGGGCACGACCGCTTCGTCGGACTCCGTGGCGACGAGCATGTCGCGTTCGAAACTCTCGCGCACGTTCTCCGGGATCGGAACGACCAGCCCGTAAGAGCCTTCGCGGATCTGCACGAGGGTGTCAGTGAGCGAGCCTTGATTGGAGCCGAGCACGAGCCGCTCGACCTCCTCGTGAAACTTGCGCATCAGCCCGAACGGCACGTGCGCTGGCGAGATCGGCGTGCCGTTCACTTCACCCTGTAGGGCGAATTCGACTGGTTCAGCGGCGGACATGGTGCGAATTAAACAGTCGGCGAGAGGAGCGCGCTAGGCAAGCGCAGCGGCGGATGCGCGATTGGCTGGGCGGTGGCTTCTTTCACGCGAGGAGTATAAGGTTTCCAGCTCTGTCGCGATAGATAGATCGCGGACCTCGAGAGAAGTAGAATCAAGAAGCATTCGGCACAACAGGACGGGGCCGTTTATGGGCAGGGGTTTGCCTGGTGCAATGGTTTTGACGCTGGGCGTGGGGTTAAGCCACGGGCTTTCGGTCGGCAGGCAATAGCCAGGTAAGCGAGAGCTAGCTGGCGTTGCAACGCACGGGGGGAGCGGCGCGTGCCAGCATGTAGCCCGCCTCGGGAGGGGCGGGATGTTGCGTTATTCACCAGCAGAAATTCCCTGCCCTCCCGGGCAGGGCTACACGGTACCAGTAACTCGTTCGGAGTAGGGCAAGGTCTCTGACCTGCCATTCCGGAAGGGCGGGTCGGAGACCGCGCCCTACCTCAATCCCCACTCACCGCAGAAACGCCTCGTGCAATCCCCCGTCGACGGTGATCACCTGACCGGTGGTTTTGCTCAGACGCTGCGTGACCAACAGGAAATACGCCTCGGCCTGGTCCGCGGGTGTGATCGGCGATTTCGTCAACGTGCGGTCGGCGTAGAACTGCGCGAGTTTCTTCACGAGTGAATCCGTCGCTTCGTCGTCGGTGTACGGAATATTATATTTCGCGAGCGAGCCGATCACGCGGTCGCGCGGAAACATCGCCGAGCCTTGCACGACCGTCGCCGGTGCAACGCCGTTCACGCGAACGAGCGGAGCGAGTTCGACCGCGAGCTCGCGCACGAGGTGATTCGCGGCGGCTTTCGAGGTGTCGTAAGCGAGCGAACCTTTTTTCGCGACGACTGCATTCGCCGACGTCGTGAGTACCAGATTTCCGCGGAGTCCCTGCTCCTTCCACGTCTTCGCCGCTTCGTCGGCGACGAGATAGCTGCCGGTGACGTTGATGTTGAAGGTGAGCGCCCACTTGTCGTCAGGAATGTGGCCGGAGGTATCGCTCGGCACAAAAATTCCGGCCGTTACCGCGATCGAGTCAAAGCCACCATACGCGATCGCCACATCATCGAGCATGCGGCGGATCGAGGCGCGGTCTGTGATGTTGGCGGCGAGTCCGATGGCTGGCCCGCAATTCGACAATCCCGTACCCGCGACGCCGATACCGACGCCGTACTTGTCCGTGATTTCCTTCGCCGTGCCGTTGGCGGCGTCGGCGTTGAGATCGACCGAGACGATGTGCGCGCCTTCTTTCACGAGGCGATGAGCGGTTTCCTTGCCGATGCCCGAGCCGGCTCCGATCACAACGATGACCTGGCGCGCGAGTTCCTTCTCGGCGGGCATACGCTTCAATTTCGCTTCTTCGAGCAGCCAGTATTCGATGTCGAACGCCTCTTGCTGAGGCAGTGCGATGTACTGATCGATCGCTTCAGCGCCGCGCATCACTTCGACCGCGCAGTTGTAGAATTCAGCCGTCACGCGGGATTCCGATTTGTCCTTGCCCCACGCAACCATGCCTAAGCCGGGGATGAGCACGACCGTTGGATTTGGGTCGCGCATCGCAGGCGAATTCGCGTGTTTGCACTTCGCGTAGTAGGACGCGTAGTCCTTGCGATACTGCTCGATTGCAGCGGCGAGCTTGGTCTTCAGCGCAGCGACATCCTCGGCCTGTGGATTCCAATCGACGTAAAGCGGTTTGATTTTCGTGCGAAGGAAATGATCCGGGCAGGATGTACCGAGTTCGGCGAGGCGGGCGGCTTCCTTCGAGTTAACGAAGCGCAGAATCTTCGCGTCGTCCTGCACGGTGCCGATGAAACGCTTCTCCTTGGAAACCTGTCCGCGCAGCCAGGGAAGGATCGCGGCAAAGGTCGCGCGGCGCTTCGCGTCATCGAGCGTCTGATATTTTTGACCGCCAAACGCGGACGCGTCGCCACCTTTGGCCGCGTACTTTGCTTCGATGTAGGCCGAGGCCTTCTCGATGAAGTTGAGTGTGTCCGTGTAACACTGCTTGTCATCATCCGCCCACGAAATGAAGCCGTGTTGGCCCATCATGATCGCGCGGATTTTCGGATTCTTTTTCTCGATCGCTTGCATCGCGAGGCCGAGTTCGAAGCCGGGGCGCATCCATGGCACGTAGGCCATTTCACCGCCGAAGATTTCCTGGGTGAGTTTCTCGCAATGCTTCGACGCGGCAATCGCGATGATCGCGTTCGGATGCATGTGGTCGACGTGCTTGCCGGGCAAAAATGAATGAAGTGTGGTGTCGATCGATGACGCGCGCGGGTTCAAGTTGAACGTCGCGTGCGAGAACATGCCGACCATGTCGTCCTCCGCCTGTGCCTTGAGTCCTTTGTCGGGACGGGCGGCGTAGAGTTTTTGGAGATCGAGCAGCTTCTGTTGATAGAGAGACGAAAAATTTTCGCGCGTGCTCGTGCGGAGATCGCCGCCGGAGCCTTTGACCCAGAGAACTTCCGTCGGCTGACTCGTAAGCGGATCCTTCTCGGAAATTTTCGACGAGGTGTTGCCGCCGCCGGTGTTGGTGATGCGCTGATCGCTGCCGAGCAGGTTTGAGCGATAAATGAGGCGGCCGACGGGATCGAGGGACGCGGCTTTGGCGTCATCCCAGAGGAAGTTAACGTACTTGTAGGAGGGCATCGTAATTAGCGGGTGAAAACCAGTTGGTGAGGGCGAAGATTGATCCCGGCGGTTTTCAAGCCGGTTTCATTCGCATCGGTGATGAGCTTCACGGATTTGGTCCACGGCACCACGCGATGCGGGGTGCTGCGGCCAAGTTTCGTGGCATCCAAACAAAAGAAAATTTCTGTGCTGCGTCGCACAACTGTTTGTTGAAACGCGGCGAGCTCAGCGTGCGAGTTCGTAACGCCGGCGGCGACGAGACCTTCGCCTCCGAGAAAGGCGACATCGAATTTCCAGCCGCTCAGCGCCCGCACGGCGTCGCCACCGAGCAGCGCCGCCTGGCGATGCAGAAACGTGCCGCCGAGCACGTGCAACTCGATTCCCGGCGCCCCCCCGAGCATTGTGGCAATGGGTAGGCTGTTGGTGACGACCTTTAGGCCTGCGAAATCACGGCGGCGCAAAAGTTGTCGAGCGAGCGCCTGCACCGTCGTGCCTGCATCCAGGAAAATTGTACCGGTCGTCGGAACGCGGGCCGCGCCGGCGGCGGCGATTCGATCTTTCGCGGAGCGTGCGCGCGTGGCGCGTTCGCCATGCGAAGCGAATGCCGCGTTGTAGTCGGCCAGTGCACCGCCCCGCGTGCGAGTGATTTGGCCGTTGGCTGCCACGGCCACGAGATCCCGACGGGCAGTTGCCTCCGAAATTCCCAATCGCTCGCAGATGGTAGCGACCGGCAAAAATCCATCCGTACGAATCAATCCCCGCAATTTCTCGCGACGGCGTTCGACGATATGGAGAGGGACTCGCATGGGGAGGGAGAAAAGAGGTTTAATTTTATATGATTGGAATCAATCATAAAAATAAACGCGAAATTCGGCTCGTCCGAACGATATTCGGTGATCGCAAGTAGGGACGAACCTCTCGACGACGCCTCGCCTTGTCCTTCAGCGGCGTCGATTCGCTTTAGAAGCCGCGAACTGCGAACCAATAGGTCCAGAAGAGCAGCAGCAACTGGAGCGGCAGCCGCACCCAGAGATAGGTTGGGCCGCCCGCATGGCCGCCGAAGTCGACTCGCTTGAGTGCGGAATAGATGTTCACCGGCGTTACGATCACGAGAAAAGCGCAAATCATAAGTCCGACCGGCTTCGTGAAAGCCGGGAGCACCACACCGATTGCAAGGAGCAGTTCCAGGCCACCGCTCAGAACGACCGCAGCGCGTCGCGCTGGCAGCGTGGGCGGCAGCATCGCCATCATCTCCTCCTGTTTCACGAAGTGGCCGAGCGCGGTGAATGCGAAGACCACGGCGATGGCGATCTGGCCGGCTTTTGCGCGGTCGAAGCCGCCCCAACACGCGAGGCCGAATCCTCCGAGCAAGAGTCCGACCATGATTGCCACATTCTTCATGGTGAACGACGATTGCGCCCGCAGTGCTCAGTGGCGAGTGATGACTCTCGCATCATTCTCGTAATCGTTCTCTTTCTCGTTCTCTCGATCGATCAGAGGGGCGGGGGTCTCGTCTCACGATAGAGAACGAGAAAGAGAACGATCGGATGGCCCTTTTTTCGTCCGAAGTCTGATTTAGGTAAGCCGGTCCAATCGCCGGATCGTCGCGGTCAGTACAAGCACGCCGGCGATCACCGTCCACGCGATGCTCTCAAGTGAAAAAGGCGCAAGCACTCCTGCTGCGGCCGGAAGAATTGCCGCGCCGATGGCGGCCGCGCCGGATTGACGGCCGATCACGGTTTGGACGGCTTCGGGTGAGAAACGCTGCGGCACCTCATGCATGAGGCAGGGGTAAACCGGCGCGAAGCCGAGCCCAAGCACGACCAGCGCCGCGGCTGCGAGACCAGTGTTCGTGGCAAACGCAAACAGTGTTGCCCCTGCGATGGCGAGCATCGTGCCAATCGCGATGAGGCGGCGGTTGCCCCAACGATCGCCTCCCCGTTCTTCAACAGCCGTCGCGCGCAGATCGTGGCACTGGCCGCCCACCACGCCATCCCGGCGATCTACCCCGTGCGCGAGTTCGCCCTGGCGGGCCGCGCTCATCGGCGAGTGCTCGCTCATCT
>CBRAFL010000304.1:0-6734 GCA_967755055.1 uncultured bacterium | reverse complement strand
GTGCGCTCCGGCCTGCACCATCACGACATCATCGCTGCGGTCGGCCAGGATGGGCGTGCTGTAATCACGTTTTTCGTATCCGGCGGAAAGTGACGTTGAGGTGAAATTTCCGATCGATTGATTGATGCCCACGTTCACCGCCGTCGTCTGAACCGTCAGATTGTTGACCGAAAGTTCCTGGGCTCGCCGTCCATCGAGGAACAGACGGGTGCGTTCGCGGGCGTGCCAGCCGAGGTGGACCGTTCCAATGAAGCGGCTCGAACTCGTGTCGTTGATGCCGGGCGTTTCGTTTTTTTGATACCCAAACATCAGAGACGATTCCATTTTTGGGAAAACGGATTCCGGGAGAAACGGCCCATCGAGTTTGAGGGCGAACATCGAACCGGCGGAGCGAGTGCTTTCGCCATTGAAAACCTCCGCCTGTGAGCGATTCAAAATGCGGTAGCCGTACGTGATCGACCCGCGGACGTTATGGTAAAGCGGCCGGGAAAACGTGGCTGAATAGATGTCACTCTTTTGATCCAGAGGGATGCTCCATTCGTTTTGTCCGGAGGACTCCACGTCCAGGCGGCGGTAGGTCACATCAAATGCGCTCCCGCCTAGAAAATCCTGGTAACGATAACCTACGGCTCCGTCCCAGGTTTTTCGATCGCTGAATGCATTGCGTTGATCGTTGCGATACGAACCGCCGAGTAAGAGCACGGTTTTGAGGCCGGTCGGAATGTCTGCTGAGAAACGATTGGAAAACGTTTTCTCCCGCAGCCGGACATTCACGTCATAGTTGACGTCGGTGTGTTCGTCGTAGGTGGATTCGAAAACTCCCGAGGCGAGCGTGGCGCCTTCGGCGGGCAGCCGGATTTTGAGGGAGGTAACAAGGTCCTCGGAATTCAGTTCATTAAATTCTTGATAACGATTGATGCGTACTCCGGTTAGCGCCTCGAGTTTGATCTGCCCTGCTTCGCGGCGGTAGATCAAGCGGGGATCGAGAGTGAAGATATAATCATCGGCGCCGTTGAGTCCTCCAAACACGCGCGAATCATACGTCTCGCGAGCGGTTGTGGAGAGGACGACCTCGCCGCGCGCGAATTCGGCGAATGCAAATGCGGTTGAGCCGCCGATGGTCATCATAGCGAGCGAGGGTATAAGGTAGAGGGTCTTCATGGATTGGTTGTACATTGAGCAAACGAGCCAGACATCCGCCGAATCGCTGTGTCCGGCCAAGCTGCCGCCCTTGTCTGTCTTAATGTAGTACAGACTGGACGTTTCCGTTGCCCGTGCCCGGCAGTGTCACCGGCAGATGGACCGATTATTGGGCAAGTGGTGCCGCGTCTTGTGCTTCAATGCGTAAACGCGACGGATAAGCACTTGCCGGAGTCTCGGTTGAAACCAGTTGCTCCGCCAAAACACTGACTTGAATTTCCTGACCCAATAAGCTGAGTAACACCCGCACGCGTTCGGTCGCCGAATCTGAAGAGAGGACGCGTCCTTCAATCTGCCGAAAGCAGCCGTTGACGATTTTTACCGTCTCACCGGCGTGAAAGCTTTGAGCCTGAACACCACCTTCAGCCAGTCGCACTTCGCGGCGGAGGAACTCGATCACATCATCAGCGACAACAGGAGGCGTGCTGCCGAAACGTAAAATTCCACTGACACCCTGGACGCTGACGACGTGTCGCAGTTGTTGTGGATATTGAAATCGCGCGAATAAATATCCTGGAAATAAAGGTTGCTGCAGTCGGCTGGGAGAAGCTCCCCGTGAACACAAACGCAGAGGAATCTGCGGTGCGAAAACCTCGATGCCTACGCGCTGCCGCAGATGGCCGGCCGCCGTTTGCTCGCGCCTCGGTTGAGTGCGCAAACAGAACCAAGCTTCACGTCGCATGGATTCCTGAGCGTGCATAAAGTTCTAGACCTCAAGGTTGAATAATTGCTCCTCATTGGAAGGGCACCGCGGCAACTTTTCATGGCAATAGCCTTCCGCGTGGAGCGAATAAATCAGGCAAACCCTGATGGACCTCATCGCAGTTGGGCGGAGGAATTGACCGGGCCTTAGTGCCGGGACTGCCAGAACGATCACGTGTCGAATCCCGCGTGAACCATCAAACCGAACTGATCGCATGCTAAAGGACCGCCAAGAAGGATTGCGCTGTCTGCACGGCTGCGCGCTAGTTCTGACTGCATCCACCCTGTATCTCGTCTGGACGGGAATCGTGGAGTGGACCGGCTGGGTCAAACTGGCAGAGCCTGTGGATACCTCCGTGTATTTGCTCGGTGTATTCGCCGGCGCATTATGGCTCACGCACGGCATGCGCCATCAGCAGAGTCGACTCGGAAATTTCGGATGGCTCGAATCCATCCGCGTTGCGCGGCAACAGCTCATCCGAATCATCGCGGTGCTTTTCACGATCGCGTTTGTGACGAAGGACACCGGCGTCTCCCGCTTTTTCCTAATCAGTTATATTCTCCTCATGGCGGTGGCGCTCGTGTTGGCGAATCGTTTTTATCCACGGCTTATCATCCGCTTTTTCTTTCATCGCGCGGCTATGCGCACGGTCGTGGTTTCGCCCGCCGCCGAATTGGAGGATCTAGCCGAATGGATGAAGTCGCGTGAACATTTTGGCATCCAACTGGTGGGCTGGGTGGGGGACATCGAGGGCGACGGCGCAAATATTGTGCTCCCTCGTTTAGGTTCTCTCGCTGAACTCAAACGGATTGTCGTGGAGCATGACGTCTCACAAGTGGTCGTCTCGCAGCTTGCGTACGAGCCGGTGCAAGCACAGGAAATCGCGGCGTGTGTCGAGGAAGCGGGTTGCCGGGTGCGTTTCTATGCAAACAGCCGGCGGTATTTTGGAAGCCTGCCAGTGAGCGTGGAGCACGACGGGGATTACACCTTCATTCGACTCACCTCGGAGCCGTTGGAAAATCCGGCGAACCGCGCCCTGAAGCGGATGTTAGACATCGCGGTGTCGCTGCCGGTCGTCTTGTTTGTAATGCCGCCGTTGGTCGCGATCGTCGCGATCGTGCAACGGTTTCAATCTCCGGGCCCCATTTTTCACCGTCAATTTCGCTCCGGATTAAATCGAAGAAAGTTCCTGATCTATAAATTCCGGACGATGCACGTGAAAAGCGCGGAATCCGTGACGCAGCAGGCGCAACGAGATGACTCCCGTGTTTACCGCTTCGGCCGGTTTTTGCGGCGGTCGAGTCTCGACGAAATCCCTCAATTTCTAAACGTACTCATCGGCGATATGAGCGTCAGCGGTCCACGGCCGCATCTCTTGGAACACGACGAACAATTCGCGAAGATGGTGAACGCTTATTACACGCGGCACTTCGTTAAACCGGGCATCACTGGCTTGGCGCAGAGCAAGGGGTTTCGAGGAGAGATCTCGGAAATTTCGCTCCTCCACAAACGGATTGGTTACGACATGATCTACATTCGTCGTTGGAGTCTCTCGCTCGATTTGCAGATTCTTTTGGACACCGTTCGCCAGGTATTTAATCCACCTGGCTCGGCCTATTAGGAACGATTGGATAACCAGTCCGTCTCTCAGAGAGGGAAGGCAACGATCGAAATTCGCCCATCGTCAGATCCCGAAAATAGTCCCGCGGACCGACCGATTACTACGCCGCGCGCCAGATAATTATCTGCTTTAAATCGAAAGGAGAACCGAAGGCAGAATAGGACTCTGCGGCCTTTTTAGGAGATTTCCCGGTGAACTCTCAACGGTGTTATCGGTCAATGCGCCCGGCCTAACGTCCCTTCAATCCCGTGAAACTCGAAATACATTCCAACGCCAAGAGCGCAAAACCTAGTTCGGTCGTTCGTGTTTATTCGAACGGACCCGTCATCCAAGCTCCACCGGCGCTCAAGACCAGAATCTATGTGGTCGATGATCATCCGCTGATGCGGATGGGGCTCCGGGCAATGATCAACGCAGAATCCGACATGGAAGTTTGCGGAGAAGCGGCTGACGCAGCGACGGCCACCGCGGACATTATCAAGCTCCGGCCTGAACTCGTCATTGCGGACATTTCGTTGAGAGGAAATTCCGGAATCGAG
Source organism: uncultured bacterium (assembly GCA_967755055.1). Lineage (GTDB taxonomy): Bacteria > Verrucomicrobiota > Verrucomicrobiia > Opitutales > Opitutaceae > Opitutus. Next base: position 2,671 of record CBRAFL010000304.1, on the reverse strand, counting down.
TTGATCAAAAACATCAAAGCGTTTGATCCCGGCATCGATGTTGTCGTGGTCTCAATGTACGACGAGACGGTCTACGCGCTGCGAGTTTTGAAAGCCGGCGCGCGAGCCTACGTGATGAAACAAGATGTCACGAGCCGCGTGCTCGATGCGATTCGACGCGCACGGAACGGCCAGCTGTTCGTCAGCGAGCGAGTGGCCACGCAAATGTTGAACCGTTTTGTCGATGGCTCCGAGGACGGCGCGGCGGATTCGCCGGTTAGCAGTCTCAGCGATCGCGAGCTCGAGATCGTAAACTTGATCGGCGACGGACTTCCCACGCGGGAAATCGCGGCGAAATTGTTTTTGAGTATTAAAACCGTCGAAACGCACCGCGTTCACATCAAGCGGAAACTGAATCTGGCGAACGCCACGCAGCTGGTTCAGTTTTGTGTTCGCTGGGTCGAGGAAAACAAAGCCGCGAATCAGGATGCTCCAGCGCCGCTGGAACAAGCGGGGTGAAGATCGGCTCGCACGAGCCGTCCAGTTTCGCGGAAGCAGCGCAGGGATCCTTCCGCGCGAAGCTGGGGCGATCGCAAATTTGCGGAGACCCCGCGCAATAATCGCAATCATGCGGATTTAGTGGCGACATTGTTCGTCCCCCGGTAATCATTACAGCATGTACGTTGTAATGATCGCCGCGGAGTGTGCACCCGTGGCAAAAGTCGGTGGGCTCGGAGATGTGGTGTTCGGACTTTGCCGGGAACTGGAGACCCGGGGGAACGCCGTCGAGATCATCCTGCCGAAGTATGACTGTCTCCGATACGGCGAGATCTACGGCCTCGAGCTTACGGTCAAGGATCTGTGGGTGCCATGGTATGACCACTCGATCCATTGCAGCGTGTATTTCGGCTTCGTCCATGGGCGAAAATGCTTTTTTATCGAGCCGCACTCTCAGCATAATTTTTTCAACCGGGGCGTTTTTTACGGCCACGTCGACGACGACCAACGGTTCGCATTTTTCTGCCGCGCGGCGCTCGAGTTCATGCTTCAGACGAATAAGCATCCGGACATTATCCACTGCCACGACTGGCAGACAGGGCTCGTGCCGGTGCTGCTCTACGAGATCTACCAGCGGATGGGCATGACGCGCCCACGCGTATGCTACACGTTGCACAATGTTTTTCACCAGGGCGTCACGCGCGAGCACATCCTGCGCGCCACGGGTTTGAACCGCCCTGCGTATTTCTTCCATCCGGATAGGTTGCAGGACAATTTCAACCGCGGCGCGATTAACGTGATGAAGGGCGGCATCGTCTACTCCAACTTTGTCACGACGGTTTCGCCGCGTTATGCATGGGAAATCATGCACACCGACCAGAGCCGCGGGCTCGGCCACACGTTGCATATCCACCGCCAGAAAGTTGGCGGCATCCTCAACGGGCTCGACTACGAAGTCTGGAATCCGGCGACCGACCGGCACGTCGCCAGCCACTATGGCGTCGAAACGCTCGCCAGAAAATACGACAACAAGCGGGCGCTGCGGCAGCGGTTCTGGTTGCGCGACGCGTTCAAGCCCATCGTCTCTTTCGTCAGCCGGCTGGATCATCAGAAAGGCGTGCCGCTCATCACGCATGCAATCCACTACTGCCTGCAGCACGGCTGTCAGTTTGTCCTCCTCGGTACCAGCCCCGATCCGAAGATCGCGCAGCACTTCCAGGGACTCAAGCAGCACTACAACGACAATCCCGACTGCCACCTGGAACTGGACTTCAACGAGGAACTCTCGCACCTGATCTACGCCGGGGCGGACATGATTATCATGCCGAGTCTGTTCGAGCCGTGCGGCCTGACCCAGCTGATCGGCCTCCGCTACGGCACGGTGCCGATCGTGCGCGCCACCGGCGGACTGAAGGACACCGTAGTCGACGCGAACAACGAGTACAAACTCTACCACGAACGCACGGGTTTTGTGTTTAATGACTTCAGTGCCCACGGCATCGAGTCAGCGCTCGAACGTGCGATCGGGCTGTGGTGCAACTATCCGACGCTCTTCCGCGAACTCATGATCAACGGTATGCGCTCTGACTTTTCCTGGAATCACCCGGGCCAGCATTACGTCAACGTCTACGAACACATCCGCGCGAAGTGAAAGGGCGGAGGGCGTCGATCTCAACGCGCTCCCACTCTCGCATCGCGCTTCCCCGACTCAGTTGCGCGCGCCGATGAGCACGATGCCCTGACCCGGCCGCAACGCGTAGTGGAACGGCTCATACACCTGATCGAGCGGAAACTCGGGTGACACATCGCGGAGCGGCGCGCCCGCCGGGAGAAAATGCCGGAGATGATCCGTGTAGAATTCCTGGTGGTTCCACATGTCCTGGTTAAGGATCAACATCGCCTCGTCGCGGTGCTGCGTGGAGGACTTGCGCATGAGAAGAATATTCGGGTTGGCGCACGGCACGAACCAGGTCGGTCCCTCCTCCCGAAAAACGGGATGCCGCTGCTTGAGCGTGTTGACCTGTTTGATGTAAGTGCGCAAGTCGATGCCGTTCTCGTGCCAGTCGGCGGGCGTGGTGTGGACGACGTGCAGCGATTTCCGCATACCGAACTCGAAACCCGCCGGGATCATCACGCCCGAGGAAAAGAGCGCGGAAAAAAGGTAGCGCTGCTTCAGCCCGTTGACGTTGCCGTT
>CBRAFL010000303.1:0-6791 GCA_967755055.1 uncultured bacterium | reverse complement strand
CGGCTTGGCTTTTTTCACGGCGGTCGCCTCGCCTTCAGTTTTTTCTTTCGCCCGTTTTTTCGGAGAAGTCGCGCTATTATCGGCGAAGGCTGGTTGCACCGCCTGCCCTGCGCGCAGCTGCTGGATTCCCGACGTGATCACCACGTCGCCAGAAGCGAGTCCCGCCGTGATCTGGACGCTGCTTTCGGTGCGCACACCGGTCTTGACGGAACGGCGCACCGCTTTGCCGTCTTGCACGATGAAAACGTTTGTCTCGGTGAGTCCGGGAATCACCGCCTCCGATGGCACAAGCAGAGCCTCGGCCACCTCCGAGAGCGTGAATTCCACGTGCGCAAACGCGCCGGGCAGAAGCCGCGTGTCGGGATTCGGACAGACAGCGCGAATGAGCACCGTACGCGTGCCGGCATCGATCCGCGGATCGATCGCATAGATCTCGCCCTGATATTTTCGGTCGCCGCCTTCGACGTGAAATGTCACCGGACTTCCGGTACGCACGCGCGGCGCGTACTTTTCTGGAATGGAGAAATCCACCTTGAGCCGGTCGTAACGCTGGAGCGTCGCCACGCGCGTGGTCGGTGTGACGAAGGCTCCTTCGCTCACAAAGCGCAATCCAACGACGCCGTCGAAGGGTGCGCGGATCTCGAGTTTCGCGAGCTGCGCCTCGACGAGCGCAACCTCGGCGCGTTGCACACTGAATTCGTTGAGCACGGTATCATAGTCCTGTTGATTGATGCTGCTCGTCTCGAGGAGCGTGGCAAAACGCCGTTCCTTGAGTTGCGCCAGTTCCATTCGGTAGGTGCTGCGTTGGAGAGTTGCACGCAACTCGGCGTCGTTAAGTTTCAACAACAAGTCACCGCGCCGCACGCTTGCACCCTCGGAAAAGTTAACGGAAATAATTTTCCCGTTGGTTTCCGGCTGAAGTTCGACGCTTTCGTCGGCCCGCAACGAACCGGTGGCGGTGATGGTTTCCGCCATGGGGATCGCGGTCAACGTCACGGCGGTCACCCGCAACGGCGCGCCTCCAGCGGAGCCGCTGCGCGCCACCGCTCCCTCGGCTTTGGGTTTCGTTGCGACCGCGGGCGATCGGAGCAGCGGCAGAAGTTTAGGCGCAGCGACCGCGCCCACGACGCCGACCACCACGACGATGACGAAAGTGCGTTTAAGCGCGGGCGACATTTTCAATATTCAAACGTTTCGCCGGGCAGCGCCGGCGTGGCGGCGGGCAACTTGCGATGATGGGTCGCTTGCTCGTACGCGTAGGCGATGGCGATCAGCTTGGGCTCAGTGAAGAGCTTGCCGTAAATTTCCATGCCGAGCGGCATGCCATCAGGAGTGAAACCCGCGGGAACGATGACGGTAGGGAAACCGGTGACTGTGCTCAAACGCGCGGAACCACCTGCGCGGGCATTCTCTCCACCACCGCCTGCAGCCGCGGTCGCGCCGCCATTGGGCACGGCTTGGGCGATGGTTTGAATGAGGCGGAGGTGATGCGGATAGACCACGGCATCGAGCGAATATTTCTCCATGAGCTCAGTGATGATCCGACGCACGACCTCGCGGCCCTCGAGTTTCGCGAGGTAGTCCGCATTCGTGTCCATCGGCCCGAACGCATCGCATTTGATATAGTTGTCCTTGAGGCGGCCGAGATAGCCGTTGGTGGCGATCAGGCCCGTGAGATCCTTGAATGGAATCGTGCTGCCGCGCGTCGCGAAGTAGGCGTTGAGTCCGAATTTGTATTCGGGATCGCTCATATTCACATCGCGCAATAACGCGGTGAAGTCGGTGCCCGTGGTGAGCGGATCGACGAGGATCGCGCCCGCTTTTTTCAAATCGCCGACCGCGGTTTCGAACACGGCGAGACAGTCCTTGAAATCTTCGCCAGGCGTGGCGAGGTCGCGGAGCACACCGATGCGCGCGCCCTTGAGCGCGTCTTTGTTGAGGAAAGGCAGATAACCTTTCGCGGGTTTCTTGCCCGCGGCGCGCTTGGTCGTGAGATCGGCGGGATCGAGACCAGCCATGATGTCGAGCATCACGGCTGCATCGGTGACGTTGCGCGCCATCGGGCCGCCGCGATCGAGCGTAAACGAGATCGGCAAAATACCATCGCGACTCACGAGGCCTTCGCTCGGCGAAATACCGACGAGATTGTTGTTACTCGATGGGCTGCGAATCGACGAACCGGTTTCGGTGCCCGTGCCAGCTTGAGCGAACAACGCTGCCACACCCGCGCCGGTTCCGGCCGAGGAACCGCCCGGACTGTGATCGAGCACATACGCGTCGAGCGTCTGGCCGCCGAGCGAGCTCGTGCCGCTGCCGCCGCGTGCGAACTCATCGAGATTCGCCTTCGCGAGAATGATCGCGCCCGCCGCACGGAGCTTGGCCACGGTGAAAGCATCGTCCGGAGCGACCATACCTTTCAGCGCGAGGGAACCACCGGTCGTCGGCAGATCCGCGGTGTCGTAATTGTCTTTGATAAAAAGCGGGACGCCATGAAACGGACTACGCGGACCTTTCGTTTTGCGCTCAGCATCGAGTGCGCGCGCAGTATCGAGTGCTTTCGCGTTGAGCGTGATGATCGTGTTAAGCTTCGGTCCGGCCTTATCGTACGCCGCGATGCGAGCGAGATAGAGGGTGACGAGCTTTTCGGAGGTCAGCGCTCCGGCGCTCATCGCATCCTGAATATCGAGCACCGTGGCAGTGGTGAGATCGAAGGTTTTGGCTAAAGCGACGGTGGCAAAAAACGCCGAGGCGGCGAAGGCGAGACGGAGACGCATGGAGCTTGGAAACGGTTAAAGGAGAAAAGGAGAACGCGCGTGACTCACGGAGTCTTATACCAGTACTCAAATTTCTTGGTCTTAAACATCGCCTTGGGAATCATGCCATGGATGCCCTGCGTCCCGTCGACGACTTGAGTGACGTGGAAATCCACACCGATGCTGGAAAGCGTAAACGCCTTCAGAAAATCATAGCCGTTAATCTCGCCGATATAGGCAATGCCTTCGGTAATCGCCTGGCGCATCGCCTTGTTCAAATCGGGATCGAGGCCGATGGAGATGAAGTGCGTGGCGTTTTCGGCCCGCGGATTGGTGAGCGTTTTTCCTTTGTGAAGAATGAACTGGAGAGTACAGCTGTTGGCCGTCTCGACTGCGCTGATCGTGACCTCGCCATCGCCCTGTGCGGCATGTGAGTCGCCTGTATAAAAAAGGCCACCCTTTTGAAAAACCGGCAGGTAGAGCGTCGTACCCGTGCACAGTTCCTTGAGGTCGAGATTGCCACCAAAATTTCCGGGGGCACTCGAGCGGCGCAACGGCTTTTCCGAATCAGCCGGCTGCAGGCCCATCACACCCATGAACGGGCGCAGTGGAACTTCCACGCCCTCCTCGTAGATCGCCACATCGCGTTTGAAATCGAAACGGACGAGTTGCGAGTACGGCCTTGGCACAAGATCGGGAATGCCGCCACGACCGGGGTTCGCTGACACGCTGCCGTACGGTATGCGCGGTCGCACATCGAGAATTCGAATTTCCAGTGAATCTCCCGGCTCTGCGCCTTCGACTGCAATGGGGCCGACGAGCATGTGACCACCGCCGCCCGCGGGAGCACCCGGCGTGACGGGCGTACCCGGCGGCGGCGGCGCGGGCGGAGCGCGGCGCGCAGTTTTGCCGGCCGCGATGGTTTCAGCGAAGGCCGGAGTGTTTTCGAGGGTTTCCGTGAAACCGTTTTCCTTGAGCCAGGTATCAGGATCGCCAGCTCCCCAGCGAGTACCGCCACCACCATTGATCTTCACAATCGTGCCAGACTTCACCGTGAGGATCGGCGCGGCATCAAACGGGTAGTAGCCGAGAGAAACATTCTCTGGCGTCAGCGGCACCAGCACATCGTATTTCGGTTCGGGCGGAAGTGCGTAGCTAACGCCTGCGAAGAGCAGCAGGGCGGCGGTGAAGGAAACGGCCGGTGAACGGCGTGACGGAGGCAGGGTGGGATTCATGCAATATAAAAACAAAATTCAAAACTGGCTGAGATCGGATGGCGTATTCGGAAGCACACGGCTCCTGGGCTTTGATGAGACGGAACGCCTTCGAACTGCTTACGGACGACGTTCACCCCGAGTGAACGGGAATGATCAAAGCCCGACCGCAACGGAAGCGCAGAAGCCGTGGTGGCGTCCGCGCGGGTGCGACGGATTCTATGAGAGAGAGTGATTGGCAAAAAGGCTCAGCCGGAAACATGCCATTCCCCGAAAACTTCCGACCAAAGAGTCACATGTATGATACACGCCGATATAGAGAGTAAGATTTTACTAAAACGAGGGGGCGGGCGGGATCGGCCGACCAAAACTTATCGCGCCGGCATACTCATCTGCATCTGAAAACGCGGCTGCTGGGTTACCGGAGTGTTAATGGCGAGCACTTCCCGTGCTGCTTCCATCTCACCGAGAATCTTCTCCGCATAGGGAAGAAATTGACGCCCGGCGGCGGTCAGGATTACGCCGCGCGCCGTCCGTTCAAACAACGCGCAATCGAGTTCATTCTCCATCGCCTTGATGGAATGACTCACCGCGCCCTGAGTGAGGAACAATTCCTTGCTCGCCAGCGTAAAACTGCAGGTGCGAGCGACCATGACCACGGCCAGCAATTGCCGGCTATCCAGGATTGCTCTCATGCTGCGGCGGGGTTTTGCAGACGCGTTGAGAGTGCTGCAGTTGCGAATGTGTGTAGTATATTATGCATAGGGATGAATTGGTGATTAAGTAGGCTCACCCGGCAGCATGCCGCATGGGTCGCCAGGATGTGTGTGATGCTTGAAACGCTCTCGACTACTCGCGTGCTTTAGCCGGCTCTCTCGTCAGGTGCAAAAGCCCCTGTTCACCGCAGACATATTGAAACGAGGCCATGCATAGCATTTAGCAATCGGCATGCCCCGAAACATCCCACTGCGTTATATGAAATGTTTTCTCGTCGCGACAGAGTGTCTGTCTTCGAAACGCCCGGAGGGAGGAAACCGCTAATAGGATCTGCCAATGAGCAGATCCTTATGTCACCCGTCCGCCTGATCGGCTCCAGCATAAGTATTGGGGTCTGCTGATCGCAGACCGCGATTAGCGGGCTCCAAGTACCTCCAGGCGCAGGCGACGGAGCGCGGCAGCGCGGAGATGGTCGCACCTGGTGCGGCCCCGAAGCGGAGCGAAGGGGTGACTGTTGCGGGTGCCCTTTGGGCGTAGCGGTCACATGAGCCGTGGCCACTCGATCAAGATTTCCCCATTGGGAAAATCCTATTAACGGTCCCTTGGGTTCGGATCTTATTTCGAAGGCACGACCCAGTTGCAAATCAGCAGAGGAGTCAGCCGGAACCGAGAGGGGCTAAGCGCGTGAAAACGCGCTTATGAATATTATTGCTGGGTGTCGTTTAGTTCAGGCGCATCCGTTCGGTTGGCATGTGGTCGGCTAATAGCACGCGATCTTTCTCACCATAATATGAACACCCTGCTCTCTAACGGTACTCCTTCTTCGCCTTCGCGCAGAATTCCCCTGATTTGCGGGCTCCTCGCCATCGCAATCGCCCCGATCACTGCGCTGGCCTTGGAAGTCCCCTACGACTACCTCGTTCCCTGCACTCCGGAGAACGCGATCTTTGGTTATTTTTCTCCCACCAAAAAGCCGGTGGTCACGGTCAAATCCGGAGCCGTGGTGCGTATCGAAGGCGGTGGTGGCAACAAATGGAAAGACACCGATGACCCCAACACCTGGCTGAAAGAAAACCATATTCCGATCACGGTCGAATCCAACGTCGCGCTGAGCCAGATCGTAAAAGCACTCAAAGAATCGCCCAACCGGCTGCCGCCCGCGCCCGACGCCAAACCCGGCACCCGCGTTGGCGGACATTTCCTGATCGGTCCGGTCTATATCGAAGACGCCGAACCCGGTGACTCGCTCGAAGTCCGGATTCTGGATATCACTCCCCGCCTGCCCTACGGTGCGAATAGCGCGAGCCCCACTGGCGGCGGCCTGCCCGGAGTCATGCCCCGGCCATACGGGAAAGTTTATATGCTTGATCACAAGCGCAACACCGCGGTCTACGACAAAGACGTCGAAATTCCGCTCGCTCCTTTCAATGGCGTGAATGCCACCTGCCCACCCGACTCTGAAGGTCCAAACCGCAAGTCCGGCCCTCCGGGTGCATTCGGCGGCAATCTCGACAGCAAGGATCTCACCACCGGCAGCACGCTTTACCTCCCGGTTTTCCAAAAGGGCGCGTTGTTCTATACTGGCGACTGTCACGCCGCGCAAGGTGACGGCGAAATCGCCGGCGACGCCATCGGGACCGCCAACACCACCACGTATCAATTTATCCTCCACAAAGGAAAGACCTTGAAAGGTCCACGCGCTGAGACGCCGACTAACTATATTGTTTACGGCATGGATCCCGATTTGGACGTCGCGATGAAAAACGCGATGCTCAACACCCTCGACTTCCTCAAGGAAAAGGGAGGTTACGACCAGATGCAGGCCTATACATTGTGCAGCGCGGCGGTGGACTTCCACGTCACCCAAGTCGTCGACAAGACCCTCGGCATCCATTCGAAAATCGCGAAGAAACTATTTATTAACGACAAGGATAACTATTGGTACCGGACACCCCGGTTCTAAAGTCCATCAGGCTCAACTTCTATAAATCGACCTTCAACTCCCTCGTTTTCTTCACATGATTTCCCGTTTTTCGCGTCCTTCAAAAACGCTTTTATCCCTCACCAAAGCCTCCGCCCTCGGGTTGGTCATGGCATCCGGCGGCGT
>CBRAFL010000302.1:0-6803 GCA_967755055.1 uncultured bacterium | reverse complement strand
ATTTTACCGCGTCGCTCCTCAGATCCTGGATTGCTTCAGCCCCTCGGCCTCGTCGATGGTGCGCGGCCAATCCTGTTTCAACAACCGCGAGAGTGAGCGATCCGCGAGGAGTTTTCCGCCCGTCTGACAGCGCGGACAATAATTTACCTCGTTCTCCGCGTAGACGATCCGTTGCACCGCCGTACCGCAGACCGGACACGGCTTTCCAAATTTCCCGTGCACCGCCATCTCCGGCCGAAACGCCGTCACCTTCTCCGGAAACCTTTCTTCCGCTTCGCGGCGGAGCAACTCGGTCCACTTTGTCAGCACCTCGCGTGTTGCCACATGCAGCCGCGCAATCTCGGCGGGAGATAATTTTTGCGTAAGAGTCACCGGCGACAATTTCGCCGCGTGCAGAATCTCGTCCGAATAAGAATTGCCGATCCCGCTAAATAAATGCGGATCCGTCAGCGACCGTTTCAGGGTGTGATTCTCACGTGTCAGTGCTGCCGCAAACACCTCCGTCGAACACGCGAAGACATCGATACCGCCGGGATCATGCGCCCTCAATCCGTCCTCGCCATCGACGACATACAACGACGCGCGGCGTTTCGTTCCAGCTTCGGTGAGCGTGAGCGTCCCGTTCTCAAACTGAAAATGCACCAGTGCATTTCGCCCCGTCGGCTTCGCTCCGGCGTCTGCCCATTGCAACCGGCCCGCGATCATCAAATGCAGCACGAGCCAGCGTTCGCCCTCAAAACCAAACGCGATCCGTTTCCCAATCCGCCGCAATGCCACGACGCGACGCCCCTCGAGCGAATCGATCGGCGGCACCGCCGTACGCAGCACAAAAAATTCCTGCAGCCGAATCTTCTGGAGCAAGCGCCCTACGATACGCCGCTCCAGCGCCTCAAGATAAACGACAACGTCAGGCAATTCGGGCATGGCGAAAATTCACAAAACCCGGACGCCACAGAGGTCATCTTCCCGTTGTTTTCGGCGGAGGGACGACCTCCGTGTCGTCAGTGCTTGGGCGCGCTCCCAACAGAGGGACGACCTCCGTGTCGTCCGGTTCCGATCCTCCGCTCCCGCGCTGCACACTTCTCTCCATTTCATCACTCGTGCCATCGCAACACCTCCACCTCGCCCTGATATTTCCACGCCTCACCGCGATCCACCAAACCTGCCCGCACTGGATTATTTTTCACGTAGTTCCATTTATCCGAATAGCTGTCGCCACTCCGCAATTGCCGGTCCCAGAAATCCCGCTGCCACAATTTCGTTCCGTCGGCAGTCGGCCATCGGCGAGCCGCCAGAGATTTCCAACAACTCACCCATCGTGCTAGCGACTCGGGCGGCCATACCGCCGGTGTACAAAACAGGTGCACGTGATCCGGCATGATCGCGTAACGCCCGACCGCAAACCACGTCGCCTCACGCCACGCGCCGAGCAAGACCGCATGCACCGCGTCGCTCGCGAGAACTTGGCGACGGTCTTTTGTACACACCGTCACGAAATAAATGATCGCACGATTGTGATGCTCTTCCGCCAACAAATGAGCCGGCTTCGTGCGATCGGGAAGCGGCGATTCGTCGGTGTTCAATGGCGGGAGATTCAACTGACGACACGGAGGTCGTCCCTCCATTTCCTACCTGACACAGGGACACCGTCCCTATTGTCCTGCTTCCGGCGCATTTTCCGAGGCGGAGGGACGATCTCCGTGTCGTCCGCTTCCGTTCCGCCTTGCGGCTTCATCGTCGCCGTCACCTCACTGCCCCAACACCCACGCAAAAATCAACGGCGCTACAATCGTCGCATCGCTCTCGACGATAAACTTTGGCGTCTTCGATCCGAGTTTCCCCCAGGTGATTTTCTCGTTCGGTACCGCGCCCGAATAACTGCCATAGCTCGTCGTGGAATCGCTGATTTGCGAAAAATAACCCCACAGCGGCACGCTCGTGCGCCCGAGATCCTGGTGCAGCATCGGCACCACACAGATCGGGAAATCGCCCGCGATGCCGCCACCAATCTGGAAGAAGCCGATCGAGCCTTCGCCGTTCTTCAGCAGCTTCGCGTTCTTCGTGTACCAATCCGCGAGCCACGCCATGTACTCGATGCCCGTCCGAACGGTGTGAACATTTTTGATCTCACCGGTAATCACGCGCCCTGCGTACATGTTGCCCAGCGTCGCATCTTCCCAACCTGGAACGATGATCGGCAGATTCTTTTCCATCGCCGCAAGCATCCACGAATTCTTCGGATCGATCTGGTAGCTCTTGATGAGCTTTCCCGACCGAAGAATTTTGTACATGAACTCGTGCGGGAAAAAATGCTGTCCGGCTTTATCCGCCGCGAGCCACTCTTCCGCGACCGCCGCCTCGATGCGGCGCATCGCCTCGCCTTCCGGGATGCAGGTGTCGGTCACACGGTTCATGTGCCGTTTGAGCAATTCCTGCTCATCGTCCGGCGTCAGATCGCGATAATGCGGAACGCGCTCGTAATAATCGTGCGCCACCAAATTGAAAATATCCTCCTCGAGATTAGCGCCGGTGCAGACGATCGCGTGCACTTTGTCCTGCCGAATCATCTCCGCGAGCGTGAGGCCGAGTTCCGCCGTGGACATCGCTCCTGCGAGCGTCACGAGCATCTTGCCGCCCGCTTTCAAATGCGCCTCGTAGCCCTTCGCTGAATCAAGCAGCGCGGCTGCGTTGAAGTGACGATAGTGGTGCGCGAGGAACTGCGAGACCGGACCTTTTTTCGCAGCGAGTGCAGCATTGACGGCCTCGGGTTTCACTTTGGCTTTCTTGGCTTTCATGTGTGTCGGCGAAAGTTGGGTGGAGCTGCGACGACGCGCGACAAAAAACCGTCGTGTCAGGAAATCGTTCCCATTGTGAGGCCAATTCAGCGACGCTTGCGTCATTTCTCTCTGCAATTTTCTTCGCCCGCAATGCGCCATAGAATCCGCGTGCACCACAGATGTAGCCGCATCGGTTACGATGCGGACGCACACCAAAAGGCGTACGTCTCCGTCCGTCGCCCTACACCACAACCAATCCGCGTCGTTGCAGTCCGCCCACCACCCCGCTCCGCACGCCCCGCTCCGTCCAATTCCCCATATTTCCCGCGGCCATCCAACCCACATATTACGTATTACGTAATATGCGAGCAGGTCTCCGGGTGTCGAAAAAATCGAAAACCAGGTGGCAACGTCACCCCACGCGACGCAGACGCAGTTAGATGAATGCAAAGATCACACGAATCCCGACGACCTGCGTCCTTTGCCGGATGCAAACGTGACGCGGCTCCCACGGATTTTAAACATCGCCGTAACGCGTCATTGACGCGGGCCCCTCGCATGGGGTTTGCTTGCGGGTTCCGATGCTTACCATCGCCGACGTTTCCAAGTCCTATGGCACCCGCGAACTTTTCGCTGAGGTCTCTCTCTTCATTGCGCGCACCGACCGGCTCGGCCTCGTCGGCCCCAACGGCGCCGGTAAATCGACCCTCTTCGGTCTGATCCTCGGCGAGGAAAAGCCCGACACCGGCACCATCGAATGGGAGCGCGGCGCCGACTTCGGCTACCTTCCGCAGGAAAGCGCACCTGCCGGCGACGAAACGATTCTCCACATCGCCACGAGCGGAAAAAAACTCGAGCCCGACGAAGACGACTACGACATCGACTACACCCTCGAACCCCGCGCGAAAAAAATTCTCGCCGGCCTCGGTTTCAAAGAGGGCGACGCTCTCAAAGTCGCAAAATCGTTCTCCGGCGGCTGGGTCATGCGCGCCCACCTCGCCCGTCTCCTTGTCGCCGAACCCGCACTGCTCCTGCTCGACGAGCCGACGAACCATCTCGATCTCGAAGCACTGCTTTGGTTTCAGGAATATCTCATCCGTTATCCGGGCGGCCTCGTCGTCATTTCCCATGATCGCGCCTTCTTGAACGCGCTTTGCACGGGCATGCTCGAGCTGCGCTCCGGCCGTCTCAACTACTACCACGGCAACTACGACAATTTCCTTACGGAAAAAGAAGCCCGCAAATCTCAGCAAGCCGCCGCCTTTAAAAATCAACAGCGCGAAATCGCCCATCTCCAGAAATTCGTCGATCGCTTCGGCGCCAAAGCCTCAATGGCGTCCCGCGCGAAATCGAAAGAGAAACAGATCGAGCGCCTCGAAGCGGTCGCCGTCGAAGAACCGACCGAGGAGCTGAAGCGCATCAATTTCAAATTTCCCCAGCCTCCACGCTCAGGCCTGAAGGTCATCGAGCTCGAGCACGTGAAGCAGTCGTACGGCGATCACGTCGTGTATCGCGATCTTAACTTCACCTCCGAACGCGGGCAGCGCATCGTCCTCGTCGGCCCCAATGGCGCCGGCAAATCCACGTTGCTTAAAATTCTCGCCGGCGTGCTGCCCATTCAAGGCGGCGTCCGCGAGCTCGGTAGCAACGTTGTCCCCGGCTACTTCGCGCAAAACCGTCTCGATAATCTCAACGCCGAAGCGACCGTTTTCGAAAACGTGATGGAGCTCCGCACGAACGAAAACCAACTCACCGAGCAGCAAGCACGGGCAATTCTCGGCGCCTTTCTTTTCCGCAAAGACGACGTTCACAAAAAAGTTTCCATCCTTTCCGGCGGTGAAAAATCCCGTCTGGCGCTCGCCCGCATTCTGGTAAAACCGCCGAATCTCCTCCTGATGGACGAACCGACGACTCACCTGGATATCCAGTCGATCGACTCACTGATCGGCGCGTTGAAAGCCTACGAGGGCACGCTCATCTTCATCAGTCACGACGTGCATTTCATCAAAGCGCTCGCCGAAAACGTGCTGCACGTTCACAGCGGCCGGCTCACGGCGTACGCCGGTAATTACGAGTATTACCTCGAGAAATCCAAGTCGACCGACGCCCGCGCCGCGCTCACCGCCGGCTTCACCGACGCCCGTCCGAAGCAGGAAAAAGCCGTTGCAGTTGCGCCCGTTCCGTCCGCGACCATTTCATCCGGCAAGAAGCTTTCTCCGAACGAAATTCGGAAGTTCCGCGAAGAAGTGGGCCAGCTGGAGAAAAAAGTCGTCGATCTCGAAACGAAACAATCCGAGATCACCGCTGCGCTCGAAGCGCCGGAGACGTACGCCGACAAAGGCAAATTCCATCATCTCAATCGCGAGCTGAGCACGGTCGTTGACCAAATCACAACTGCGACCGCCGCCTGGGAAGCCGCCGTGGAAAAGCTGACCGAGTTGGAAAAGTAGGGAGCAACAAACCGCGTCGTAACCGACGCGGCTACATTGAAAGGAAGCTGCCAGCAATTTCCGCGTAGCCGCACGCGTTAGCGTGCGGGATCGATCGGACACCGTGCGCGCTATCGCGTCGCCCTACCCCAAAATCTCTTCCACCAACTTCATCGCGACCACGCGCTCATCGCCGATGACGATCGCTTTCGCCAACATCGCCTTCGCCTCCGCCAACGCGCCTTCGCTGTTCGCGTGAATCCGACACAACGACGAACCCTGCTCCACGCGCTCGCCGACCTTGACGAGCTCGCTCACGCCGACCGCGTGATCAACTTTGTCCTCCGCCTTCGCCCGACCTGCGCCCAATCGCAGCGCAGCCAGTGCAACTCCCATCGCGTCGACCTCGCCAACGAAGCCCGCGCGAGTCGTCACCAGCGTTTCTTGAAAGCGCGCCTGCGGTAAACGCGCTGGTTCATCAACTACGCGTGCGTCGCCGCCTTGCGCACCGATCATCTCGCGAAATTTTTTCAACGCCGCGCCGCTCGTAACGCTCGCTTCGAGTTTCTTGCGCGCGTCTTCCTTCGTCGCGGCTGCTTTCGCCAACAGGAGCATTTGCTCGCCGAGCGCGTACGTGACTTCCATCGTATCCGCCGGTCCATTTCCGCGCAGACACTCGATCGACTCCGCAACCTCGAGCGCATTTCCCACTGCCCGACCGAGCGGCTCTTCCATCGCCGTCAACACCGCGCGCGTTGGTTTCCCCATCGCTGTCGCGACCGAGACAAGCGTCTGCGCGAGTTCACGCGCCTTCGGTTTGTCCTTCATAAACGCGCCACGACCGAACTTCACATCGAGCACCAGCACGTCGATTCCTTCCGCGAGTTTCTTCGACAGGATGCTCGCACAGATCAGCGGGATGCATTCGACCGTCGCCGTCACATCCCGGAGCGCGTAAAGTTTTTTATCTGCCGGCGCCAGTTCCGCGGTTTGGCCAATGAGGCAAAGACCAAGTTTTTCAACCTGCGCGCGATAGTCTTCCATCGAAAGGTTCACGCGGAATCCCGCGATCGATTCCAATTTATCCAGCGTCCCGCCGCTGTGTCCGAGACCACGCCCGCTGATCATTGGCACTGCAACGCCGCACGCCGCGACCATCGGCGCGAGATGAAGGGAGACCTTGTCGCCAACACCGC
The DNA here is from genome assembly GCA_967755055.1 of uncultured bacterium. Classification (GTDB taxonomy): domain Bacteria; phylum Verrucomicrobiota; class Verrucomicrobiia; order Opitutales; family Opitutaceae; genus Opitutus. Next base: position 401 of record CBRAFL010000302.1, on the reverse strand, counting down.
CGGTGGAATGTTTATCCGCTTTGGGCTGCTTCACATTCGACAACTCCGCAACGACGCCCGATCGCATCATCGCATCCGTATACGCGGCCGTTTCTTCCGCGTTCATGCCGCGTAGAAAAACCGCCATCAGCAACGCGGAGAGCTGGTAATCGGCCCACGACCCGTCCGCGGCGCCGCGCACGAACGCGCGGATCTCATCGCGCGTCAACGCGTGTCCGTCCCGCTTGCGACTGATAATGTGTTGGGGAAAAAGCCCGAGACTCATCCGTTCATGCAACACGCGACCCCACGCGATGCAATCGATGTTTCGGAGCGGCGCTTGTAGGTGGCGCGGGGGGCGCGCCCCCCGCCGTCGGTGGTGTATCCGGGGGCGCGCCCCCCCCCCCAAAAAAAAACACCAC
>CBRAFL010000301.1:0-6815 GCA_967755055.1 uncultured bacterium | reverse complement strand
CCATTGGATTGGCGGAAAGATATGCGCTGTCGAAACGAAGATAAAATGCACCGAGCACGAAAAACCCGACGACTGAGATGAATGAGCCGATCCAGAAACCATTGTGCACACTGCGCAGCGCACTGTCGGACGTGTCCTTGGGGCCGGCTTTCACCGTGTAGGTGCTGATGATCGAGCCGAGGACGCCGATGCCGCGCACGAGCAGAGGGAAGATCACGCCTTTGTGCCCGAAGGTCGCGAGACCGAGGATCATCGCGGCGACGATTGTGACCTCGTAGCTCTCGAAAATATCCGCCGCCATACCTGCGCAGTCGCCGACGTTGTCGCCCACGTTGTCTGCGATGGTGGCGGCATTGCGTGGATCGTCTTCGGGAATATTGCGCTCGATCTTGCCGACAAGATCCGCACCCACGTCAGCGGCCTTGGTGTAGATTCCGCCGCCGACCCGCATGAACAATGCGAGGAGGGTGCCGCCAAAACCGAAGCCCAGCAGCGCCTCGTAAGCCTGTTCGCCGAAAGCCAGAAAAATGATCGTGCCGCCGAGCAAGCCGAGTCCATCGGTGAGCATGCCGGTGACGGTGCCGGTGCGATAACCGAGCTGCATCGCCTCGCCGTAGGAACGAGTGGCTGCGGCGGCGACGCGTAAGTTGCCCGTAGTGGAAAGTCGCATACCGACGAACCCAACCGCCCAGCTGAAGAGCGAGCCGATCAGAAACGCGCCGGCGCGTCCGAGCTTGAAGGCGCTTTCGTCGGTCTGCGTCGTGAAGTATAACAACACGGTGATAACGACGATAAGCGGGCCGATTTTACGGAATTGCGCCGAGAGATACGCGTTGGCGCCTTCACGTACCGCGGCGGCTACCGCTTGCATGCGTGGCGTGCCCTGATCGGCGCGTTTGACCTGTTGCGCCAGGAAGAAGGCGTACAACAGACCGATGACCGCTATGCCCAGAACGACGAGCAGCGCGGTGATTTCGAGTCCGCTGTATTTCGGATCAGTGAAGAGCCCGAAAAATCGAAAAGAGTGCTTCGGTCCTTCCGCCTCGGCGAGCGCGCTGGCGCCCGACGCGGCCAGGAGCGGCCTCGCGTAGTAGGCGACAATGAAGAGCAGGGCGGCCGTGATCAGACCGAATCTGGCCGGGCGTTTGCGGGAGGTGGACATGACAATACTGGGTTGGACTTAACCGTTGAAAAATCAGGAGCGATCACCCTCCGAAGTCGGAGAGCGCTGAGCGCCACCACGGGTCGAAAATCGTTTCGAGGTCCTCGCGAGGCGGCATGGGGAAGAAACGGAAACCTCCGCCACGCGCCGCGACGTAGAAGCCGCGCTGTAACGTGCGGAACAATACATCCTGCTGGAGAAAACGGATGACGGTTTTGCCGGGCTTCCCGCGTTTGTTTTTCAACTCACGCAGACAGTCGCGTAAATGTTCGAGGTTCGGATAGGGCAGATCGTCAACGTCGGTGGCTTCCGGATTGTGGCTAAGCTTATCCAGTCGCAGATCCGCGAATACAACGGCAGGTAGTGAGACCCGCTGGTGAACGTCGGTGATATGTTCACCATACGCCCGCGGCTCGAGCAGACTGACGATGCGTGGAGTGACGGGACAAAATTCCTGATAGAGATGAAAACTACTTCCGGTTTCAGGAGTATATTGACCGGGCGCGAGGTTGAGCACGCGGCCGTCATCTGTGACGAGATGCAGTGACTCGAGCGCGTCCAGAGGAGTTTCTTCGAGCACCCGGTAGACGCTCAGGTAGCAGGAGCGCCGCGGCGGATCTTGGGGGGAGCGTTGTAGGTTTGGTTCAATACCGAGTGCTCGAAGACGCGACTCCGCATAAGCATCGGAGAGGCGAAAGAAAATAGCCTGGCCGCGGGAACGCTGGCGAGCGCCCACCGCGAGGTAGCGTCCGTACTCCTCCGGCGCCAAGTGCGAAGCGATCAGCGCCTCAGGGATCAACGAGAGATAGAGATAAGTCTTCATGAGTAACGTTCGTGTACGGAAAACCCGACCTGCGGCTGTAGACTAGCAGGGGAGGCCATGAAGAGGCTCCGCACCGTTTGGCTTAAACTACGTGAGATTTGGTGAGTCCTTGTCGGCCGGGATGCGGTCTCATCTGCGCCTGGCTTTATGCCGACCCTGGAGCAGTTTCATTAAAACTGTAGCGGTCGCGTTACGTTGGTAGGGCGAACCGTCCTCGGTGAGCCGCTCCCGCGGCGAGGGCGCCGCGGCTCCAGTTCGAGACAAAACAAAAGCCGATTCGCCGTGGAGGGACGGCCCACGGACGTTCCGCTCGATTCAGAAAATCGCCGTCACTTCTTCGCCAGCTCTTCGATGCTGCGCTTGATGAAGGGTGCGAAGAGGTCGAGTGGGATCGGGAGGAAAGTCGTCGTGTTGTGCTCGCTCGATATTTCGCGCATCGTCTGGAGAAACCGGAGTTGGAGGGCGATGGGCTGCGCGCTGATCATCGCGGCGGCCTGCACGAGTTTTTCCGCCGCCTGAAATTCGCCCTCGGCGTTGATCACTTTCGCGCGGCGCTCGCGTTCACTTTCGGCCTGCCGCGCCATCGCGCGTTTCATGTTGTCGGGCAGCACGACGTCCTTCACTTCGACCGCAGTAACTTTCACTCCCCACGGATCAGTCTGGCGATCGATGATTTCTTGCAGCCGGAGATTGATCTCCTCGCGATGCGCGAGCAATTCATCCAGCTGCGCTTGGCCGATGACGCTGCGCAGCGTCGTCTGTGCGATGAGCGATGTCGCCTTGAGATAGTTCTCAACTTTGACCACCGCCGCCTCGGCGTCGACCACGCGAAAATAGAGAACGGCGTCGACCGTCACGGGCACATTGTCGGTCGTCATCATTTCCTGCTTGGGCACATCGATCGTGACGACGCGCAAATCCATTCGAACCATCCGGTCGACGACCGGAATCAACAACACGACGCCCGGACCTTTGGCCTTGAGGAGTTTTCCGAGGCGGAATACGACGCCGCGTTCGTACTCGCGCAGAATCCGGACCGCGCTCGGCAACACGAATGCGATCAGCAGGAAGACTGGTAACAACCACGACACCGCGCTCATCCATGTTTGTACGTTTTGCATGACAGCCTCCTAGGTTTTGGTTTTGACCCGCAACGTCAGCCCATCCACGCCGACAATTTCGACGGGCTGGCCTTGAGTGACCGTGGAGTCACTGCGCGCATTCCAATATTCGCCCTCGATGAAGACTTTGCCGCTCGCTGAATCGATGCGGGTGAGCGCGGGCACGATATGACCGAGCATCGTTTCGCGTCCGACGCGTGCCGGAAGTTTCTGCGCCCGCAGTCCCGCACCGAGCACGAAAACGAAGAACGCCGCGGTGACCAAGGTGGCCGGGATGATCATCGCGAGTGACAGTCGGTAGGCCGGTCCGGCCCGATCGAAGAGCAAGAGCGAGCCAAGAAAAAACGAGACGATGCCACCAACCGTCAGTATCCCATGTGATGTGACAAACACGTCTGCGACGAACAAGCCGATCGCCAGCAGAATGAGCGCGAGACCCGCGATGTTAACGGGCAGCACCGAAGCCATGTAAAGCGCGAGGATGAGCGCGATGACACCGGCGACGCCGGGTAATATTGCGCCCGGGTTTCCCAGTTCGCCGATGATGCCGTAGATCGCGACCAGCATCAGGATGAAGATCACCTCGGGCCGCCACAGAGTTTGAAAGACCCGCTCTCGCGCGATCATCGGGATGCGTTCGATCTCTGCACCAGCGGTTCGTAACGTCCGGCCACCACTGATCGTGCGACCATCAAGCTGGCGCAAAAGGTCAGGCAGGTCGCTCGCGATAATTTCGATGACTTTCAATTCGAGCGCTTTTTCCGCCGTGATGCTGGCGCTCTCGCGCACGGCGGATCTGGCCCAGTCCACATTGCGGCCGCGTTTCTCCGCGATGGCTTCGATGTAGCTGACGGCGAAGTTCTCCAATTTTTTTGTCATGATATCGTCGCCCTTTTTCTCGCCCACTCCGCCGACGCCAAACTCGACGGGATGAGCGGCCCCAATGCTAGTGTTGGGAGCCATGGCTGCGACGTCGGCTGCGAGCGTGATAAAACACCCCGCGCTTCCGGCATTGGCTCCGGTCGGCGCCACATAGACGACCACAGGAACCTTCGACGCGTAGAAGGCCTGCACGATTTTTTTCGTCGATTCCAGCAGTCCGCCCGGGGTATCGAGTTGGATCACGAGGCAGCGGGCATTTTTTTCGGCGGCGACTTCGATGGCGCGTGACACGTAGCCGGAGGTCGCGGGCCCGATCGCACCATCAATCTCGATGAGGCTGATGTTGTCAGCCGCCGCGCCCAACGCTTTGCAGGCAATAATTCCCGCGATCGCAACTGGAACCCAGCTCCTCATGGCATCGTAAATATCGCGTGACTGCCGGGTAATCGCAACTGGCGGGACCAACCATTGTGCGCTTGTCGCTGCGGAGGCGCGCAACCGCTCAGCGGTGTCGTTCGGCGGCGTGGCTGACTCGAATCTTTTGAGGGTCGCAGCGTCAGAAGTTTGTGCCTTACAAGTAGTGGCAGGCCTCCGCGCCTGCTGCGATCGAAGTTCGAAGATCGAAGTTCGAAGATCGGAAATCAGCGAGGAACTCGAACGACACGGATGCGCCAGAGCGCACAGGGGCTTGCTCGCCGGAGGCGAGTCGTCCCGCCACTGAAAGGCACAGCAGGCACGGAGGCCTGCTGCTACGTCACTTGCGACTCCTTGCCGTCGCTCGTTACGGTGCTCGATCGAGCACGAGAACGAAGCCGCCGTTGGGCTTGAGTGTGACGTCGAGCATTCCGCTGGCGCCGAGACGAACAGATTTCTCAGTGAACAATTGATCGTCACCTTCCGTGATCAGACTGCCGCTGCCTTTCGCGGCGATGGCGCTCAAGTCGAGGGTCAGCGTTTTCTGAATCGGCTCGCCGTTAATGCCTGCAACATACCAGCGACCTTCGCCCTGGCGGGCCAGCACGACGAGTTTTCCAGGATAACCGTCGATGAACTTCGTGTCGTCCCAGACCGACGGAACGTGCTTCATGAAATCCTGCACATACGCCGGCATTTTCGCCATGCCCTCGGGAATTTCGGGATAATGTTGCACGCCGGACGTGAAAAGAACGGAGAGGGCGAGTTCGAATGCGCTCGTGGTGCGGCGCTCTCCGCGCGGCAGTTTGTCCAGGCACACGGGCGTGAAATCCATCGGGTCGAAAATATTTCGGGTAAACGGAATCGTCGTGGCGTGCTTCGGTTCTTCGTCGGCGTTTTTCTGATCGAACGTAATAAATTCAAAGCCCTTGATCGCCTCCATGGTCATGAGATGCGGATACGTGCGCTGCCAGCCGCGGGGAAGCGTTGCGCCGTGGAAGTTCATGAGGAAACCGTAGGGCGCCGCGTCGTTGAGGATATCGAGATAGTAACCGATCACCGACTGACCGTCTCCGCCGAAGAAATCGACTTTCAGCCCGGCGACGCCCATCGCCTTGAGTCGATCGAATTCCTTCACGCGACTTTCGTGCGTGAGCAGACGGCCCCGTGGTGTCTGCGGCGTGGTGTTCCAGTCGCCCGCGGAATTATACCACAGCAATATTCCGACGTTTTTGCTCCGCGCGTAGTCAACCAGCTCCTTGATTTTTTCGTATCCGATTTGTTGATCCCACAACCCGTCGATCAGCGTGTAACGCCAGCCCATTTCCGCGGCGTAATCGATGAATCGTTTTTGGACGGCATAGGTCGTTTGTCCGTCGCCGAGCAGCGGCCAGCTCCACGATGATTTTCCCGGTTTGATGGAGGCGTCAGCGGGGATGTTTGGTTTGTCCGCGAGATCGGTGCCGAGCGTCGACTCGGCAATGGTTTTCAAACTGCCAACCGCAACGATGCGCCAGGGCGTCAACCACGGCAGTGTTGATTCAGGATTTACGGGACCGCCCTGGAAATTTTCCCGCGGGTCGGGCATTCCGATCGTATAATTTCCGTCTGGCGCATCCGCCCGCAGCCGCGTTCCGCAATAATTTTTGCCGAGTGAGCCTTCGGAAATCAGCAGCCAGGTATCGCCGGAATGAAACAGCGCCGGGTAAACCCAGCCCGCGCCTGACGGCGACGGAGTACCCACGGGGATTTCCTTTTCGTAATATTCTTCGTAAGCGGGATTGCACTTTTCCCAGCCGCTCCGGGCGACGGACATCGGCTGCATCCACGCTACCGTGCCCGGCAGAAAGTGAAACGAGCTCACTTCCTCCTTCACTTTGCGTACGGTCGCTGACGTTTCGGGAAAGAGATAACGAAACGCCACGCCGTCATTGGAAACTTGAAAGATGACATCCATCTTTTTCCCGGCTGCGGTCGCGAGATGAAATGCTTTCCGGTTGGCGTAATAGGTGTTGAGCCGGCGTTTCGCGGTGAGGATTTCGTACTGATCGTCGATTGGCTCCACCGTTGATTCGGCGGCCAGTGTCAGGGCTTTCGAAAAATCACCGTCGTCGCAGACCAGGCCCAGTCGCGAATCCTGCAGCACGACGCTGCCGGCGAGTTTGATCGAGTAAATCGGCGCGCCGTCCGGGGTGAGTTTGAATTCAACCGCGAGCTGATTGTTCGGGCTGCGCAGCGAATCCGCAGCGTGAGCTGAGAGGGCCGTGCCGAGCGCCAGCAACAGAGAGAGGACGGAGAAAGGGGTGCGCATGATTTAAGGGAGTAACGAACCAGTCTGGAGGAGTGGAGTGGCGCACTGTACGACTTCGTGGTGCTCGGGCAACAATGACACCGCTGTTCCGTCATGGACGGA
>CBRAFL010000300.1:0-6833 GCA_967755055.1 uncultured bacterium | reverse complement strand
GCCACTCTTCGCGCATCGTCATCGTCGTCGTTATCTTTCTCTTTCTCTTTCTCGACCCGAGCGGCGTGACGAAAGGAAAACGAGAACGAGAAAGAGAACGACGACGAGAACGATCGAAAAGGGAGCGCGGGTTACAGGTACACGCCGCCGCCGAGCAGGCGTTCGCCTTCGTAGAATGCGAGGATTTGTCCGGCAGCTAATCCGCGTTGGGGTTCGGAAAATTGTACAAGCGCGGTGTTGTTGCTCTCCGGCGTGAACTTGAGGGGTACGCGCGGATCGCGGTAGCGCACGCGGCCTTCAAGAGCGCGCGGCGTCGTGATGGGTTCTCCGATCCAGCTCAACGAGTGAACGCGGACTTCGCGTTGAAAAAGCCCCGGCGCCTCCGGGTGATCGAACGCCACCAACAGGGCCTGATCCGCGGCGCGTTTGCCGACAACCACGTAGGCTTCGTGGTCGGTGTTCGACGGAACGCCGATGCCTTTGCGCTGACCGAGCGTGTAGTAATGTAGGCCGCGATGTTGTCCGACTTCACGACCATCGCTCGCGCGGACGATGGGGCCGGGCGCGTCGGGCACGTACACGCGGAGGAAATCCTGCATCTTTACTTCGCCGATGAAGCAGATGCCCTGGCTGTCTTTTTTCTCCGCGGTGGCGAGTCCGGCTTCACGAGCGAGGCGTCTCAATTCCGGCTTCGGGAGATGGCCGATCGGAAAACGGGCGTCGCGGAGTTGTTCCTGGGAGAGTAGCGCCAGAAAATACGACTGATCCTTGTTCTTGTCGGCGCCTTCGTGGAGTTCGAAGGATGGCGAGCCCAGCGGTCCCTCCCGACCTGCGACGCGTCGCGCGTAGTGGCCGGTCGCGACGGCGGAGAAGCCGTTTGTTTTAGCCCAGTCGCGGAACACGCCAAATTTGATTTCGCGGTTGCACATGATGTCGGGGTTGGGCGTGAGCCCACGCGCGTATCCATCAAGCAGATAGTCGACCACGCGTTCGCGGTAATCGCGCATCAGATTCACCACGCGAAACTCGATGCCGATCTGTTCCGCGACGCGGCGGGCGTCCTCGATATCCTCCATCCACGGGCAGTGACCAATCACTTCATCCTCGTTGATCCAATTCTTCATGTACGCGCCGACGACGCCGTGCCCCTGTTGCTTCAACAGCAGAGCGGCGACGGAGCTGTCTACTCCGCCGGACATCGCGACGAGAATTTTTCCGGAATCGGGCACGGGAGGTTAGACGACGAGAGTGGGGTGGGCTTTGTCAAATGAACGTCGCGGGGTTCACGTGTTCGTCCCGTTCTCGTTCTCGTAATCGTTCTCGTTCTCGTTCTCGATTCGCCCTTGATCCGACAACTTTATTGAGACGAGAACGAGAAAGAGAACGACGACGAGAACGAGGGTGTGGAACGAGATATCCATTCGGCCGCGGCGCACCGGGATGGTTCGCCCCCACCGATCGGACGTGGAGCGCCAGCCGTGCAACGAGGCACCGGACCATGGCGTGGCAAGCGCGCAACCTACAAATTCGATCTGACTCGGACTTTAACTCGCTTCGTTTCCGGCTTGTCCGCATTTCGGCGCGGAGGATGCTAACGATTTCACATGGCCGTCTCTGCCCATCGTATCGTTCACGCGTGGCTCGAATCCCCCACCGTGGGAATCATCGAGCTGGATCGAGATTGGGGTGGTGTTAGTCCGCCTCAGTTGTCGATGGGAAGTCACTGCCCCTCGCCCGGCGGACTGGCGCCTGCGTCGATGCTGACCACGGGGCGGGCGTATGGTTATTTCGTGAGAGGGGAGGACATCGTTTTCATTTTGCCCGATATTCGACGGGTCGGGGTGGACGACCACCGCACCATTTATCTCGCCGGCGATTTCAACGGCTGGCAGCTCGCGGTCGGGAAGCCCGAGTGGCAGCTGCGTCCGGCGGAGATCAACGGCGAGCGGGTGTTTTCGTGGTCAGGCCCGTCGGCGCGATTTTTTCAAACCCCTGGACAGCGGTTCAAATTCGTCACGGACGAACACCACTGGTTGAGCCTGCCGGACGATGCGCCGAATTCGGTGCGTGATCCGGGCGGGAATGTGAATCGTGTGATCGATCCGAACCGGACCGGCCGGCATATCTGGCGATTCACCTGTCCGGTGCCGGTCGATCTCGGCGTACCGTTAGAGGTCGGCTGGGCGGCGACGCCCACGGAGGCGGGGGTTCCGCTGGTGCCGGGAGAGTTTTTTTATGAGCTTCACACGGAGCTGCCGCTCGGTGCGTTGGTGCGCGAGGCGGAAACTGTTTTCCGATTGTTCGCTCCGCGTGCGTTGTCGGTGACCCTTTTTTTGTGCGACGATCTTGCACAGCAGACCGAGGCGACCTCCTGCGCGTTGGTGCGGCGAACGGATGCGGACGGGGTCGCGGGCGTCTGGGAGGTTGCGCTCGATCGAAATCTGCACGGCTGGTACTACTGGTATTTCGTTGACGGCGCGCGCGAGGGTCCGGGCAGATTCGATCCGACGGTCCGCATGCTTGACCCTTACGCATTGGCGGCGGTCGGTCGAGAGGGCCCGGGGATTGTGCTGGACCGGGCTTGGGTCGGAACGGGCGATCAACTTCCCCATGCGCCGGCGTGGCAGGATTTGATCATCGCTGAGGCGCATGTGCGCGATCTGGCCGCCAACGCGCCGGTCAAGGCCACGAAAGCGGAGCGGCTTGGATTCACCGGATTGCGGAAGTGGGTGGAGAGTCCGGAATTTTATTTGCACCGCCTCGGTATCAACTGCGTCGAGTTACAGCCCGTGCAGGAATTCGATAACCAGACGCTGGAGGAATATCACTGGGGCTATATGACGAACAATTTTTTCGCGCCCGAGAGCAGCTATGCGCTCGAGCCCGAAAAAGCTTCGGGCGTTCGCGAACTTCAGGAACTGGTCCGCGCGTTTCACCGGCGCGGGATGGCCGTGGTACTCGACGTGGTTTTCAACCACGTGGGAGTACCGGCGCATCTGATGTTGGCCGACCGGCTCTATTATTTCGAGGAGGACGCCGACGGCAAACTGGCGAATTGGAGCGGTTGCGGAAATGACGTTAGGGCCAGATCAGCGATGGCGAAGCGGCTCATCATCGACAGCTGTCTGCATCTGATCGAGGCATATGGCGTCGACGGCTTTCGTTTCGATCTAGCGGAACTGTTGGGCGTGGACGTGCTGCGAGAGATCGAAACGGCGCTGAAGCGGGTGAAGCCGAGAGTCATCCTCATCGCGGAACCCTGGAGTTTCCGCGGGCATATTGTTGGTGTGATGCGCGACACAGGCTGGACGTCCTGGAATGATGGTTACCGCGACTTTGTCCGTGAGTATGTCCGGGGCAACGGGGCGGCGGCGCGAATGGAATATTACCTCAAGGGTTCGCCCTGGTATTTTGCCAAATGGCCCGCGCAGACGGTCAACTACACCGAGTCGCACGACGACCGCGCATGGCTGGACATGATCACAGAGAATCCGAACAACGACGGATTCGTGCCGACGCTCAACGATCGTCGGCGCACCCACCTGATGGCCGCGCTGCTATTCATGTCCGTCGGCATTCCGATGATTTCCGCGGGGCAGGATTTCCTTCGTTCGAAGCACGGTGTTAATAACACTTATCAGCGGGGCGATTTGAACGCGCTAGATTATCGACGCCTCTATCGTTTCCTCGGCACGCACACGTATTTTGCCGATTGGATCGCGTTTCGGATGAGTGAACGCGGACGGTTGCTCCGGCATTTCGCGCGAGCGACGGACACGTTCTTCCGTTTTTATTTTCTACCGGATTCGCCGGCGCTGGCGGTGATTTATAATGCGGATCAATCACAGGGCGATGTGCGGCTGCTGTTCGCGATCAATCCGACGAATGCGGATGTCATCCTGCCCATCGATGAGACCGCGGCGGCGCTACCGTGGCGGCAATTGGCGAACCATGAGCGGTTCTTTGCGCCGAACGGTCCTGGGGCAACGGAGCCGGTTGAAATCGAGCTCTTCGTGCCGCCGCTGGGCTGCGGATTGTGGGCCTGTGACAGTTGAACCGCAAAAAACAGTCAGACTATGCCACTTTTAGGGCAGCCAAAACCCTTGCATCGTCGCGCGGCGCATGTTCATTCGACTCTCCGCGTCTACGCGCGGGCTCATCCTAACTCAGACAACAACGCTAGCATCTAACGGAAACTCCTCCCATGGCAGTCAAAGTCGCAATCAATGGTTTCGGTCGTATCGGCCGCCTCGTCTTCCGCGCTCTTGTCGAGCAAGGCCTTCTCGGCTCGACGTTCGACGTCGTCGCTGTCGGCGACATCGTCCCTGCGGATAATCTGGCTTACCTGCTGAAATATGACTCCACGCAGGGGAAGTTCGCCGGCACCGTAGGGTCCAAGAAATCTTCGCCCGACAAGGCCGAGGATGACGTTCTCATCGTCAATGGCCACGACATCAAAGTCGTTTCCGCCAAAACGCCTGCCGAGCTCCCGTGGGGCGCTCTGGGTGTTCAACTGGTGATCGAGTCCACCGGATTGTTCACCGAGGCCGAAAAAGCCAAGGGTCACATCGCCGCTGGCGCCAAGAAGGTGATCATTTCCGCTCCAGCGAAGGGTGAAGACATCACCGTCGTAATGGGCGTGAACGACGACAAGCTCGACCTCGCGAAGCACAGCATCATTTCGAACGCGTCCTGCACCACGAACTGCCTGGCGCCACTCGTTCACGTGTTGCTTAAGGAAGGCTTCGGCATCGAGGAAGGCCTCATGACCACGATCCACTCCTACACCGCGACGCAGAAGACCGTTGATGGTCCGTCGAAGAAGGACTGGAAGGGTGGCCGTTCCGCGGCGATCAACATCATTCCAGCGAGCACCGGCGCCGCGAAGGCAACCGCTCTCGTTTGCCCGGAAGTGAAGGGCAAGCTCACCGGCATGTCGTTCCGCGTTCCAACGCCCACGGTTTCTGTCGTCGATTTGACGGTGAAGACGGTGAAGGCGACCAGCTACAAGGAAATCTGCGACGCAATGAAGCGTGCCAGCGAGACGTACCTTAAGGGCATCCTCGCCTACACGGGCGACGAAGTGGTCTCGAGCGATTTCATCCACGACAAGAGCTCGTCGATCTTCGACGCCGGTTCCGGCATCGAGCTCAACTCGAAGTTCTTCAAACTCGTTTCGTGGTACGACAACGAGTGGGGTTATTCCAACCGCGTCGTCGATCTGACCAAGAAGATCGCCGCCGGGCTGTAAGCAGCGCCCGCGCTGCAACGTAGCGAGTAGTGAGTAGCGAGTAGCGAGCATTCAAGCCGCTCACCGCTGCCGCTACTCGCTCTTTTTTCGCCCGCTTCGCAACCGCCGTCCACCGCGCGTTTTTCAGTTCTACTCGCTACTCGCTACCCACCACTCGCTACTTTTCCGTTCCGTCATGCCTAATTTCAAATCCATCCGCGATCTCGATCTCAAAGGCCAACGCGTGCTCATGCGCGTCGACTTCAACGTCCCACAAGACAAGGCCACCGGCGCGATCACGAATAATCAGCGCATCGTCGCGGCACTCCCGACGATCAAGCATGCTCTCGAGCAAGGCGCTTCCGTTGTGTTGATGAGCCATCTCGGCCGTCCGGACGGACAGAAGATCGCTAAATTCTCGTTGAAACCTGTAGCGGCGGAACTCGAAAAACTCCTCGGCAAACCCGTGACGTTTCTCGACGACTGCGTCGGCGCCGCGGTCGAAGCGGCGTGTGCGCCCGGCAAACTGAAAGCAGGCGACGTCGTATTACTGGAGAACCTACGCTTCCATATCGAGGAAGAGGGCAAAGTGAAACTCGAGGACGGCACGTCGAAGAAAGCCGATCCCGCAGCGGTGGCGGCGTTCCGCGCTTCGCTCTCGAAGCTCGGCGACGTTTACGTCAACGACGCCTTCGGCACGGCGCATCGGGCGCATTCGTCGATGGTGGGCGTCACGCTGCCAAAGAAAGCGGCGGGGTTTTTGATGGAGGCAGAGCTCAAGGCTTTTGCCGCGGTGCTCGACCATCCGCAGCGTCCGTTGCTCGCGATTCTCGGCGGTGCAAAAATCGCCGACAAGATTCCGCTGATTAAAAATCTCCTCTCGAAAGCCAACAAGATCATCATTGGCGGCGGCATGGCTTACACGTTCAAGAAAGTCGTCTACGGTAAACAGATCGGCGATAGTCTCTTTGATACCGAAGGCGCGAAGATCGTGCAGGAACTCGTCGATCAGGCGAAGGCGCGCAATGTGGAGCTGATTTTCCCGATCGATTACATTGCGGCCGACAAGTTTGCGCCGGACGCGGCCACGCAAATCGTGGATGACGCTGCTGGCATTCCCGCTGGCTGGCAGGGACTGGACGCCGGCCCGAAGTCGATCGCGCTTTACCGCGACGCAATTCTCGCCTCGAAGACGATCATCTGGAACGGACCGCCCGGAGTGTTCGAATTCGAGAAGTTCGCCGGTGCGACGAAGGCCATGGCTGACGCGGTGGCTGAAGCGACCGTAAAAGGCGCAACGACGGTCGTGGGCGGCGGCGACACGGCTACGGCGGCGAAGAAATTCAAAGTTCACACGAAGGTCACCCATTGCTCCACGGGCGGCGGCGCCAGCTTGGAATTTTTGGAAGGAAAAGTGCTGCCAGGAGTCGCATTCCTCGAAAGCTGATTCTCGAAAGTAGCGAGTAGTGAGTAGCGGGTAGCGAGCATTGCTCAAAACCATCGCTGCATTTCTACTCGCTTCTTACCACCTGCTACACGCAACTATCTGTCACATGACACCTCGCAAAAAACTCATCGCCGGGAACTGGAAGATGAACAAGAC
>CBRAFL010000299.1:0-6876 GCA_967755055.1 uncultured bacterium | reverse complement strand
CGCCGCCAGAAACGCACCGGGAACAGCCAGCCGACGCAGCACGGCAGCGAAGAGGCAAGCGACGCCAGCGTGCAGCGCGATATTCGCCAGATGATAGCCAAGTGGGCTGTCACCCCAGATGCGGTGTTCGACCCAAAATGTTGTGTGAAGCAGTGGATAGTATTGCTGTGTGGCACCAGGTTCGAACCAGATGCGCCAGAGTCCGTGGAGCGTGCGCAGCGACGGCTGAGTAACGTGCGCGTCGTCATCCCAAATAAATCCGCCACGAAACGCCGGAAAATACGCGGCGAATGTTACGGTAAACAAAACGATCCCAGCCCACCCGGTTGCCGCGCGTGAAGTCGCTGGCTGCGCTTCCCGCGTTACGGCAATCGCAACGGGTTCATTCGGCGAAGCGGAGCGATCCGAGGGCATGGCGCAGAACGGAATTTGGCGGGCACTTCTTTTCAGCGTCGAGTACGAATGAGACAAAAAAGAAGCGCGGCCTCGTGACCGCGCTTCCACCGGAAAAACGAACTTCCGCGCGCGGCGACTTAGAATGACCCACTTACACCCACCGTGTAAGTAACGCCGTACGTATTCGACGAATCGATTCGCGAGTATTTCGGAGTTTGAGGGTACTGAACTTCACGCTTCTTTCGCTCGTCGGTCAGATTACTGCCGGAAAGAAAGAGTGAGGCGTATTTCGTGATGCTATACGTAAGATTAAAATCCACCATGTGATCGGGGAGATATACCTGCTCGGCGGTGAAAGCGTTCGAGGTAACAGCGCCGTTGTTCACCTGACGTCCGTTCATGATGTAGCCCACGTTGGCGTTGAGCCGCCCGCGCGCGTAGTTGACGCTAAACGTGTAGCGAGTGTCACGCAGTTGGTTGAAATCACCACCAGCAGGGCGGCCCTTCAAATTGGTGTACGCCGCGCTGCCACGAATCATGAAGCCGCGACCCATATCGGGCAGGAAACGATCGAGGCTCTGGCGCATTTCCAATTCGGCGCCATCGATCCGCGCAGTCCCGACATTGGTCCACGTCGAGAGTTCGTAGCCGGCGTACTCCGGACCGATGCCCAAATCCGGGAACTGATCCGCGAGCGCCTGAGCCTGTTCGACCGTCAACGGCGCACTGACCGGATTCAGCTGATAATTCTGGATGTTCTTGCGGAACACTCCGAGGCCAATGACGCCGCCGGTTGAATTATAGTACGAAATACGGGTTTCGAAATTGTCCGCCGTCCAGGGCTTGAGATCTTTGTTGCGCACGTTGATGCGGCCGAGCGCGGTGGATCCGCTGACGTTGTTTTCGACGATTTCATTGTTGGGAATAATCGAGCGGTCGAAACGATTCTTGGCCTGCGTCCGGGCGTAGCCGATCTGCCAGATGAAGTTCTCCTTGATGTTATAACTGACATGAAGGCTAGGGAACAACTTGCCGTTGCTGCTCTCGGCGTAGGCGCCGAGACGCTTATAAACGAGGTTCGTTTGAGCGAGGCTGCCCGCCGTGACACCCGACAGAAACACCGGATTGCCGGCGCGGGTGGTCGGCAGACCGTTGGATCCCAGCACGTCGCCCGAGCGTTTGGTGCTGCCGTCGGAATATGTCTGATACGCCGCGGAGTTGTTGATCGACAAGCCGCGGGCCCGCGTATCGACCTGCTCGTAGCGCACGCCACCCGTCAAGCGGAGACGGCCGTTCATCCACTGCGAATCGAATTGGAGATATGGAGCCCAGGTGGTTTCCCAAAGCTCATAGTCCGGATTGGTGATGAGAGATAACCGGGCGGATCGTGCGTCGTCATATTGAAACCAAGTCGGGTGCGCCTTATAAAGATCGTACAGCTTCGTCATGCTGATGCGCTCGCTGCCCGGGTAGCCGTATTCGGAATCGGTCCGGCGCCGAAGGTTATCCGCGGTAATCAGGCTGGCTGAGTCATCGGCGCTGCCGGGAACACCATCGGCGCCGACGAAGCGCCACGTCTTATAGGGATAGTGGCGATTTTTGAACTCTTTCGAATAATCGTAACCCAACTGAAGCGAGATCGGATTCGACGTGGAAAAATCGCGCTTCACGAAGACCTTCCCGGCCGTGATGATGTCTTTACCGTCGCCGGGCCGCGAGCGCGCGCCACCGATGCGAGTGACCGAATTTTTCCACCATTCGACTGGCTGACCGGCCGTGTAGTTGTTGCCCAGCGTCGTGTAATTTGAGGACGCGGCCGCCGTGATGGTTTTCGGCCCCCAATAGTTTTGATCGGCGAAGGTGATCGTGATCGGAACCGGATTGGCGGTGCCCGCGCCAACGCCCGTGTGCCCGATATTGGTCAGGCCTGTGACGTCATTCACGCTCGTGCTGTTGAAGAATCCGTGTGAGGTATCGAAGTATTTGTAACTGGAATACGAGACGGCGCCCGTGGCGCGAGCCGTCCACGCTCCCTTGCGCCATTGCGCTTCAAAGGTATTCGTCACGGTCGGCGCCAGGACATCGCGCCACAGCGGGTTGTCGTGATAGATGCCACCGCCGCCCGTGCGACCAATGGTCGTGAACTCGTCGTTGTAGGTCGCCACGTCGCCGGAGCCGGTCTGGTCCATTCTCCAACGATAACGGATGTCGTCGGCAACCTGCTTCCAGCCCCGCGAACCCGAGAGAGAATACGAAAGGGTCAACTCTGAGATGGGACGCCAGTCGATCCGCACACTGGCGTAATCATTCCCCTGCATCAGCGGCGCGTTGTGGTTCAGCGCGTTTGACATGGCAGGCGTATAAATACTCGGGTGAGTGTACGCTTGACCGGCCGCGATGGCCGTAGCGGCGGCCGTGTTGTTCGCCGTGGAGCCGCGATTCCAGCCCGGCAGAGACCAATGCGTGTTGGTGATCGAGTTGTTTTGGCCGAGCGTGAAAGCGAATCCGAAATTTTTAGTGACCGGTTCCGTCCATTTTAATTCCCAGTTCGGCCGCCAGCGGTTGCGCAACCGGTCCTTCGGTCCGTCCATTCTCTTAAGCGTCAGCTCCTCGCCGTCGGAGGTGAAGCCCGCGACATAATCGATTTTGCGCCGGTTGAATTCGAAAGCGGAGCGGCGGATGAGATTAATCGAACCGCCCAAGGCATTGGCGCTGTCCTCTGGAAGCGGCAATTTGCGAATCTCGACTCGTGCGATGTCGGAGGCAGACGCGAACTGAACCTCGAAGCTTCGCCCCACACCTTCCGCGTTCGCACTGGCGACGGGCATGCCGTCAAAATTAATCTCCGTGCTGTTCGAGCCCAAGCCCCGGACGCTCACTCCGACGATGTTATTGGCAAAATACTCCACGTCGACGCCCGGCAGCCACTTCAGGAGCTCGCCCGGGTTCTTATTGACGATCGTGCCGAACTCGTCGGCTGAAACCACACTCTTGATATTGGGGCTGAATCGCTGCTCGTTCACGGCGATGGCGGCGGCATTGGTTTCTTTCGTGGATTGCACGACAAACTCATTGAGCACCACCTTCTCCGCGTCCTCTCCATAGCGCGCCTTGCTCGAAAGGTTGATTTCTTGCTGGGCAACTTGGCCAGCGGCGACATTCACCGCGATCTCCTGTTCGTCGAGACCCGTGAAGAACACGCGGAGCATAGGCTGACCGGCGGGCACGCCATCGATTCGGAAATGGCCGGACTCGTCAGTGAACGTCACGAGATTTGTCCCTTTGATGGAGACCCGCGCATTGTTGAGGTTCGACCCGGTGGCGACGTTTTGTACGCGACCTTCAATCGCGCCCGTCGCCGGCTGTTGAGCGGAAACAGGCAACACCGCGAGCAACGCGAGTGCGGCGAATGCGGCGAACCCGAAAAAACGGCCGGTGATTCGGCCGGAGAAGCGTGTGATCGCCGTGGTTTGAGCAACGGCGGAAACGATCGAGGCAAGAGCGGTGGCAGGAAGCACCGCGAAGCGCAGGCAGGAGTTTTTCATAGGGGCAAGGGTGTCGGGGTAAGACCAGCGCCGGACGAGCGCTCCTATCACGGTCTGCCCAAACCCATACTGCCTTTATGAAGCTCAAAGAAAGTTTCGTGTGAGTTACATCCTTAACAATTAGACGATCCGTGATGATGACGGAATCTCATCTAAAAAGTTCATATAGCAGCGTGGCCACCGATATCCGATCGGTGGCAATTATATATGACGGGGCCAGGCCGTCGACACGGCAACCCGTATCCACTCACAACTAGACGCTGAGCTAAACGTCGCCGCGGCTTCAGTAGCGCTGCGGTTGAATCGCTTCCTCGATTTCCTGCCACTCCGCGTCCGACAGGTGAAATGCTGCCGAGGCGATGTTTTCCTCGAGGTGCGCGATCGAAGAAGTCCCCGGAATTGGCAACATCACCGGCGAGCGATACAAGAGCCACGCGAGCGCAAGCTGGCCAACCGTCGCCCCGTGGCGCCTCGCCGCCTGGTCGAGTGGACCGCCTACTTTCGCCAGATCACCCGCAGCGATCGGGAACCACGGAATGAAGCCGATGTGGTGGCTCTCGCAGTACTCCAGCACCGTTTCGCTTTGCCGGTTTCCAATGTTGTAGAGGTTTTGCGCACTCACAATCGGCAGAATTTTTTGCGCGAACTTAAGCTCCGCAACCGAAACTTCGGATACGCCGACATGGCGGATTTTTCCAGCTTGTTGCATCTCCTTCAGCACGCCGAGCGATTCGTCAACCGGCACATTCGGGTCCCACAGGCAGCGTGGCCATGGCTCCCACCATTTCTTCTACCGGCACATTCGGGTCGATGCGATGGAGTTGATAGAGTTCAATGCAATCAACGCGCAGCCGGCGCAGACTCTTCTCGACACATTGTCGTAAATATTCCGCCTGCCCGTTTGGGGTCCACTGATCCGGACCCTGCCGCGTGAGACCACCTTTCGTAGCGATCACCAAACCTGCGGGATACGGGTGCAGCGCTTCCGCGATGAGGCGTTCGCTCACCTCCGGGCCATAGGAATCCGCTGTATCAATGAAGTTGACCCCGAGTTCCACGGCCCGCTGAAGCACGCGGCGCGCGTTTGCCGGATCCTTCGGTTCACCCCAAATTCCGGGGCCTGTGATGCGCATTGCGCCGAATCCCAAGCGGTTCACCGAACACCCATCCGCTAGCGCAAAGACACCGCTTTGTGCGGCGTCAGCTTTCAAGAAATTCAGTGAAGTGTTCATGCGTGAGACCTAGTCTGCGGGAACGGAAATCGCAATCGGCCTCAACATTTTGAGACTCCGGTTTGCCCCAAAATATCCTGCTCTTCAATGCGCAGGCGGCGTCAAACCCGCACCTTCACGCGCTAACCAATTGATCTATTTCAATTTTCGCCGGTGAGCGCGGCGGCGCGGAACTCAAAAGATTCATTGCACCCCAAGTGCGATACTTCGCCGCAATTCTTAACTTTGCGAAAGTTGTTCCGACTATCAGAAGGTGAACAACTCGCTCGCCGCCCGCACTCTGGACCGCGCCAGTTCCGCCATGCGGAAGGAGACGGTCGCTTGCCTGCCGGAGATCGTGAAATTGATGCGGACCTTGTCGCGCAATTCCAGCTCGGTCTCCGTGCCCGAACTTGCCGAAGTCATTCAGAAAGATCCGGTGATTTTCACCAAAGTCCTCAGCGCGGCCAACACGCTCGGCTACAATCCGGGTCGCGTTCCTGTGACCACCGTGGACCAAGCCATCCACGTGATCGGCTATGAGCGTATCCGCTCTTTGGCGATGTCTTTGCTGCTGGTCGAACAGACCGCCCGCAATCAGGGAGCGGATGAACAACGCGAAGTGGCCGTGCTCGCGTTGACCGCCGGGTGCATCTGCCAGGCTGCCGCTGAGAACCGCTCGCTCATCAACCCGGACGAGGCGTTCGTGTGTGCCTCGCTCCGCAGCTTCGGTCGAATCATCATGGTCACGTGCATGATTGACGACTATCGCGCCGCCCAACAGCTCGCCGAGGCGCAGCCCGGCGACGAAGCGTTTCGCGCCACCTTTGGTCTCACGCCGCTCGAACTCGGTCATCAGCTTCTCCTCGCTGCGGAATTGCCGGATGAAATTCTCGCCACCATGCGCGCCCTTCCGGCTGAAGTCCTCGCCAAACTCGATACGAAGCCATCGGACCAGATGCTCGCGTTGACGGATTTTGCGGCGCAACTCGCAGACCTCGCACTCGCTCCGCAGCTGACCGCCGAAGCTTTCGCCCAGCAATCGAAAGCGCTCGCGACGCGTTATGCTCATCTGCTGCCCGATCTGGCCGCTGAGATTTTGCCGCTGGTCACGAACGCCACGCAACATCTCAACCACTTTATCAGCACGCTGCACATCAAGAGCCTGCCGCCGCGTATGCTCACGCGACTCCGCCATCGCAGCGAGTCCCGCGATCCAGCCACGAGCGGACAGCCGTTGCCCATGAAGCGCACGACGTCGACGCCAGTTCCCGCCTCCGCTCCAGCTCCAGCGTCAACCGCCGAAGTATCTGACGCCGCGGCGAACGAGGCTGCGGCCGCATTTTGCTGGCAGACCGAAATCGATCGCCTCGCAGCGCTCGCTCGATCGGGCCGCGGTTCACGAGCTGCTCTGCTCACCGCGATTGTGGATAGCGTTCATCGCGGTTTCGCCGCACCCGAAATTCTTTTGTTCTCAAAATCACCGGGTGAGTCCGCTTTCGAGCTGACGCACGGCCGCGGCCAGAGTTTTGCGTCGCTGGGACGACGTGCACGGTTGCGCAGCGCTGATCGCACGGTTTTCGGCGTGTGCCTCACGCGAGGAGAAAACGTCGTCATTCATCGCGCGGTTGATCCGAAGATTATCCCCTATCTTCCCGACTGGCTCCGCGCGGAAGCGTCGCTCAGCTCGTTCGTGCTGCTGCCACTTATTTCAGATGGCCAGC
>CBRAFL010000298.1:0-6920 GCA_967755055.1 uncultured bacterium | reverse complement strand
CGTGAGTTTAGCCGACCACATTGATTGATGCGTGTTCTTAGTGTGGATGATGACGCGAGCATTCGCCGGACTACGCGCATCGCGGTGGAGACGGCGGGTCACGTGGTCACGGAAGCTCCCACGGGAGCGCGCGCTCTCAAATCGATCGAGGAAGAAGGCTGCGATGTTTGTTTCCTGGATTTGAAACTCGGCGCTGAGGACGGGCTCGACGTACTTGCGCGTTTGTTAAAAGCGAAGCCCTTGCTCGCCGTGATCATGTTCACGGCGTACGCGAATATCGCGACCGCTGTCGAAGCGATGCGGCGTGGTGCTTTCGATTTTATTCCGAAGCCGTTTACGCCCGACCAAATCCGCGGCGTGCTCGCGAAGGTGGAGAAAGCGCGCGCGTTGGAAAGCCGCGTGCAATCTTTGGAAACACAGTTGGCCGATAGCTCGCCAGCCGTGGATCTCGAATCGACGGAGCCAATTGTTCAACGCGCCTACGAGATCGCGTTCAAAGCCGCCGACACGGGAGCGAGCATCCTGATTCTTGGGCCGAGTGGCACGGGCAAGAGCGTCCTCGCGCGCGAGGTGCACAAGCGCAGCGCGCAACGCGATGCGGCGTTCGTGACCGTGAGCTGTCCGAGCCTCTCGCGAGAATTGCTCGAGAGCGAATTGTTCGGCCACGTGAAAGGGTCTTTCACCGGCGCCGTGTCCGACACCATGGGAAAAGTCGCTGCGGCCGATGGCGGGACCTTGTTCCTCGATGAAATTGGTGAACTCCCGTTGGAGATCCAACCCAAGTTGCTGCGACTGCTTCAAGAACGTGAGTACGAGCGTGTGGGTGAGGCACGCTCACGGCGCGCGAATGTACGCGTGATCACCGCGACCAATCGCGCGCTGGGTGACGAGGTCAGAGCCGGACGTTTTCGCGAAGATTTATTTTATCGCTTGAACGTAATCACGATCGCACTTCCCGGATTGAGCGATCGTCCCTCGGACTTGCTTCGGTTTGCGGAGAGCTATCGGAAATTCTTTGCCGAGCGTATCGGGAAAAAAATCACGGGATTTTCGCCGGACGTCCTTTCTGCGTTTGCGGCGTACAAATGGCCGGGGAATCTGCGCGAATTGCGCAACGTCGTCGAACGCGCGGTGATTCTCGCGTTCGGCAACGTGATCGAACTCACTGACCTTCCCGAGCAATTCGGCGCGAAAGCGAATCCAGCGGTGACCGTGGGGGCGCGCGTGACGCTTGACGTACTGGAGGCTGAGCACATTCGCCGCATTCTGGCGACGACGCGCAATCTCGATGAAGCGGCACGGACATTGGGCATCGATCCCGCCACGCTTTATCGGAAACGCCAAAAGCTCGGTCTGTTGTAAAGACGTGAATGCGATTCACCGCTGCTGGAAGGACGAGCGCCAGAGGCGCGCAAGCCTCCGTGTCGTCCGCGTCAGTCCACGCAGAGGCGGGCTCTCAATTATCCCACCTCTGATGACTTAAACGATCACATGCTTCGGACGCGCCTCTATCTCGGTCTGCTCCCGCTCCTGCTCCTGGTGGTCGGCACCGGTCTGTATGCAATTCGCGTTTCGCGCGAACTCGCGGGATCGCTGCAGCGCGATCTCGTGGGCAACTACCGCGACATCATCGCTTGTCAGCAACTTCGTGCCTCGGCGCGATTGATGACGTCCGCCGTTTCGCTCGCGCAACGCGGCGATCCGCTGGCAGCACGCGAAGAATTTGAAAGCAATCGCGCGGCGTTCACGCGTGAATTGATGGCGCAATCCGCAAGTTCCGCGGGCAAGCCACGCGCAATGCAGGTCGAGCGGCTCGATGATGCCTTCTCAGATCTCGCCACCAAGAGCGCGGACCTCCTCGCAGCCGGCGGCAAAGGCACGCTCGAGATGCTGCAAAAAAATGAGACGTCGCTTTACCGCGTGATGGCGGAAATCGAAACGCTCAACCGCAGCGATTTCGCCGCCGCGCAACAAACCGCGTTGCGGGCGAATCAGATGGTGGCGACCACCGCGCGTGTGTTGTACACGGCAATCATCGGCGCGTTTCTGCTTTCTGTGCTGGTCGCGTGGCGACTTGCCGCGTCGCTGTTGAAACCGATTAAAGCGCTCACGGCTTCGGCGGTCGCAGTGGGCGAGGGTGATCTCGACCGGACGGTGCCGGCGTTTTCACGCGATGAACTGGGGCAACTCGCGCGATCTTTTAACCAGATGGCGACGAAGTTACGCGCGTACCGCGATGCCAACCAAGCCAAAGTGCTTCGGACGCAGCGGACGATGGAGGCCACGCTCACCTCGGCGCCGGATCCGGTTTTCGTCGTGGCGCGTGATGGCACGCAGGAGGTGCGCAATCCCGCCGCCGAGCAGCTCGCGCATCTCCCGGATTTCGCTGACGGATTTCCACCGGCACTCGCGGAACCCATCTCGCGCGTGCTGTCTTCCGGCGAGCATTATTTACCAACGGACTACGCGCGCGTCGTGACGCTTCGCGTCGGTCGGGAGGATCGGCACTATCTTCCACGCATTCTCGCAATCGGTGACACGTTGACGGAGTTCAAAGGCGCGGCGGTGGTGCTGCAGGACGTCACCAAATTTCGACTACTCGATGATGCGAAGACGAATCTCGTCGGAACGGTCAGCCACGAACTCAAGACGCCCCTCACCAGTTTGCGAATGGCAGTCTATCTTTTGCTCGAGCAAGCAGTCGGCGTGCTGAGCCGGCAGCAGCGCGAGTTGCTCGAGGGAGCGAGGGATGATGCGGATCGTCTTCTGCGAATTCTCGATAATCTGCTCGATCTGGCGCGACTTGAAGCGGGGGCGTCGGCGCTCGATCTGCACGAAGTCGAAGTCAGCGAATTGATCTCCGACATCGCCAACGAAGCGCGTGGATTTATCTCCGCTGTCGGCCAGACCTTAGCTGTTCAATGCCAGGTCGAACTCGGTTTGGTGAAACTCAATGTTGATGCCGGACGATTGCGTCACGTGTTTATCAACCTGCTGACGAACGCGTCGAAGTACTCTTCGCCGGGCGATACGATCACTCTCAGTGCGGAAGCAGCGCCGCAGGGCTTTGTTCGATTTGCGGTTCGCGACATGGGTCCAGGCATTCCTGCCGAATCGGTCGCGCATGTATTTGACCGCTTTTATCGCGCTCCGGGGCAGACCAAGACGGGGGCGGGGCTGGGGCTGGCGATCTCTCGCGAAATCGTTGTCGCTCACGGCGGAACCATCGCGTGCGTCAGCGAGCCGGGAGAGGGGACGGAGTTTCACTTTCTGCTCCCGCGCTAAAAGGTCGTGTCGTGCACGTTGCCAAAGTGCACGCCGATCACGCCGCACTCTGCATGGAAATTCTCCGATGCGAGACGGAGAAAGAAGAGGAATGTATTTCTAGAATCTCTTCTTCAAGAGGTTGGGCTGATGCACGAGACCGTGGCATGGCTCCTGATGGATTAAGTGCATGAGCAAACTGTTTGGCGCCGTCCTTTTGGTCGGCGGTAGCTTCATGCTTTACGAAGGTTGGCAGTCGCACGAAGCGATGTTGGCCGCTCAGACGAGCGCCGTCACACAACCCGCGGGGTCTCCGGCGATCTGGCTGCTTACGCTCAGTCCCATCGCGATGATTTTTGGCCTCGTCGTTCTTTTGCGGCGGTCGGTTTGATTATCTTTTCCGTAGTTCTAAACTTAAGTCGCAACCTCAACCCGTGTACCTATGAAAAATGAATCCGCCTCCAAGATTGAAACTCCTGAGGAAGTCGCTGAACACATCCGCCGTCTGATGGATGAAGCAGAAGCGATGTTGGTTGGACCAGTCGCTGATCGAGCGGCCGAGAAATTTACCGACCTCCGCTCCCGGTTTGCGGAGCTCCAAACAAAGGCCGTCGATGCTTATGGTGACGCGCGAAAAAGGGTGATCGCCGGCGCACGAGCGACGGATGAAACCATTCGTACGCATCCTTACGAATCACTGGCGATCGCGCTGGGCGTCGGTGTGCTGCTTGGCGCTTTTCTTCGTCGCAACAACGACTGAGTTCCCCTCATGGTCCGCGCTTCCGAGAATACGCCTGTTGGCGCAGGGCTGCTGGGTTCGCTTCGCGGTTTCGCTGACGGATTGCTCGAGTCGGCCCACGGCCGGCTCGAGCTTTTCGCGATCGAACTCCACGAGGAAAAATTCCGTTTAATCCAGCTGTTCATCTGGATCAGCGCGGCAATTTTTTCGGCGATGCTTGCGATCACTTTTGCCAGCCTCACGGTCGTGTACTTGTTCTGGGAAAGTGCACGGCTGGCCGTGCTCGGCGGTTTCAGCGTGCTTTATGGCGGTGGGTTCGTGGCGATTCTCATCTATTGTCGAAAATTCATCGCCCGGCAGCCGAAACCTTTTGAGTCCAGCATCGCGGAACTGCAGCAAGATCGCGCATGTATCCGTCCGGAGTATTGACCGCGCTGGCCCGGCGCAAAACGGTGCTTCGAGCGAGAATTTCGCTCGATCGAGAGCGTTGTGTCGAGTTCGCCGGCGAAGTTACCAAACCGCTCGACTGGCTTGATCGCGTGATCGAGCTGTGGCGGAAAATTCCGGCGGTTACAAAGCTCGCGGCGTTGCCGCTGGCGTTGCTGTTGCATCGCACCGTATTACCCGGGAAGAAGATTCCATTTATCCGCCGCGCGATTCGCTTCATGCCGGTGGTGATCAACGTGGTGAAACTTTTCAAAGCGCACCGTCGCAATCGCGCCGCGCACCTGACGCCCCCGGTTTAGACTTTGCGGTGGATCACTTGCGGCGCGGCATCCATCTGCCCGCGCGTGACGCCGAGTTGGTTGAGCAGTTTCAACTCCCGCCATAATTCTGCGCCGCTGATTTCGCCGCGGAGTAGTTGAGTGTAACGCGTCACCGTTCGAGCAACCTCGTCGGCGGTCTCGTTGACGAACTCCACGCGGAAACTGCGCGCGCCCAGTTCCAGCAACCGTCCCACGTATTCGGCGCCCGTCTGTGCGCGATTATTGAATACAGTGTTGCGACAGCCGGCGTCAGCTTTCAGCGGCAACTCCGCACCGACGCGATCGCGAAGAGTCACGCGGTGAGTGTCGCACGGACGACCGCAATCGCGGTAATCTTTGCCCGTCGAAAGGAATGCGCAAAATACACAGTGCTCCATGTGAAACATCGGCATGTGCTGATGAATCGTAATATCGAACCACGTGGAGGGCGCGCCTTGCAGCAGTGCTTCAAGCTGGGAGAAGTTAAGATCGTAGCTTGCGGTCACGCGTTCCAATCCGTAGCGGCAAATGAAATATTCCGCAGTCAATGGATTCGCGACGTTCAGGGAAAAATCCCCGCGCTTTCGTTCGCCCGCGAAGAACGCGAGGTGATCGTAATTGCGGATGAGATAACCATCGGCGTTGCACGAGCGGACTTGTTTCAAAATCCACTCTTCACCGGGTTTGAAAATACGTGGAGCGGCGACCCAGATGCTCGACGATGGTGGAGCGTCGAAAGGTGTGGCTCGAGCGACGGACGACTGAAGTTCGCGAAAGCGCGCGACGGCGTCGCGATAGAATTTCGGATTCTCGAACTCGGCATAGATCGTTCGCGCCCCGGCGGCCCACGCGGCGTCGAGTTGTTCCGGGAGGCGGATGACGGTGATGAGTTCGGGGGCGCGTTGGGGCGAATCGCTCTCGGACGTAGCCGCGTCGGTTACGGCGCGGTCCGCAGATTCAGACCGCACGCCAAGGCGTGCGGCTACGCTTTTTCCTGTCAGCGACCAGCGTTTCGGTTGCGCGCGCAGTTGCTCGAGTGCGATCGCAGCGTCGCGGCGGAGCCGGTTAAGCTCCTTCACGGGGACAATGACGTTGCCCTCGAGAAACGATTTCAATTCGCCTAGTTTAAAAGGCGTCCCGCCAAGCCGGCCCAGCTGTTCGCGAAGGCGGTCATCGGTGAGGGGCTGGTTCTCTGCTGGAACGAGTGAAACGACTGAATCAAGTTTCACGACGTGGCCGTCGCCATCGTTGAAAATCAACGTGAGGGCGGTGCCGGCGCGGCCGTGGACCTCGATCGTGATCGGGCGCTGAAAACGAATCTGCTCACCTTCGAACGTTGTGCGCACTTCGCGATCGAGCGCGGGATCGTTCGTCTTCCAAACGAACTGCCCGACGTGCACGCGCTTCCAATTGATATCACCGTGACCGAATCGCAGGGAAGCTTCACCGCCAGCGGCGCCGCGGGTTTCAACTTGATAAACACGTCCGCCTTCTTCGCGTTCGTCCGGTTTTCCTGCATCGAAGACGATGCCATCGCCCGGTTTCAGCGGTGCGCGCAGGAGGAGTGAAACAGATTCGCGTTCGACGCGTGTGACCTCGCCGAGAAACACGCCGCGTTTGGTGCCGAAGCGGGCGTGAGCGAGTTCCTGATTGTTGATTCCGCGAAACCAGCCCGTGTAGAGGCCGCGCGAGAAACTCATTTCGAGTTCGTAGCGCGCGGGATCGGCGGCGGCGGAAGAGCCGGGCGCGATCGGAGACCGAGAGCCGGACGTCGATGGTGTTGCGAATGTCGCCATCACCTTATCCAGCGCGGTGCGATAAACCCGGGTGATGCTTGCGACGTACTCCGGAGATTTCAGGCGACCCTCAATTTTCAGCGACGAGACGCCCGCGCGTACTAAATCAGGCAGCACTTCCATTCCGGCGAGGTCCTGCGGGCTGAGGAGGTAGCGTTTGTCGCCGAGCGGAACCTGTTTGCCGTCGGCGATCAGATCGTACGGCAGGCGACACGCCTGGGCGCACTCGCCGCGATTGGCGGACCGGCCGCCGAGCGATTCGCTCGTGAGACATTGGCCAGAGTAAGCGACGCATAAAGCGCCGTGAACAAAAACCTCCAGCGGCATTGGCTGGAGAGGCGCGCCAGCAGCAGCATGAGAACTTGCCTCGCGAAT
>CBRAFL010000297.1:0-6942 GCA_967755055.1 uncultured bacterium | reverse complement strand
TCGACCCTTCGAACCTGAACGGATCATGCCGACGAAGGAAACAGCAGGCGCCGCAGTCGCGCCTTTGGTAGGTGCAGGGCGCCTCTTTTTTTCGAGCGGATCCTCTGGGTTCAGGGCACCTACACTCATGAACCTCTCGAATAAAATCCTCGCGCTGGCTCTCGCTACCGCCACTTCAATCGCGGCGCGCGCCGAATCAACCGGTGATGAACTCATCCAACTCGAACGCTTCGACGTTGCCGGCGTGCCGATCGAAGGCTCGGTCAATCCTCTTACGCGTCCCATGGAAGGGGTGTTCGGCGATGCGCGCGGGATACTCGAAACCCCGCGGGCGGTCTCAACCATCACGCAGGCGTTGGTGCGCGAGCGTGGGATCGAAGGAGTGCGTGAGTTCCTGGCGTTTGCGGCGGGCAGCTACGCGCCGGCGAGCTACGGCAAGGCAACGATTCCGAATATTCGCGGCGATCTCGCGGAGACCTTTCTGAACGGCCAGCGCCTGAGTTATAATAATTTCGGCTACATGCCGTCGTTCAATAACGTCGAGGCCGTCGATGTGGTGCGCGGTCCCGGCTCGGCGATTTATGGCAGCGGGTTTTTCACCGGCGGTTACGTCAACTACGTCACCAAGCAACCGAAGTTCACGGCTGAGACAACGCTCACGGCGCGCTTCGGAACCTGGGTGCCGAGCGGCGGTTCCTGGCTCAACGGCTCATGGCAAATCGACACCACGGCGCCGTTCGCAGATGGAAAATCCGCCTGGCGTTTCAGCTACGACGGCAAGAAGGACGAGACGTTTTTCAAAAACCATGGCGGCCGCGATGATCGCCAGGATTTTTTCGCCTCCTGGATTCGCCACGTGAGCGACACACTGACGGTCGAGGCGAATGCGCAATACATGTGGCAGGCCACTCCTCAGCTCCTGGGGATCAATCGCCCCAATCAGGAGCTGATCGATCACGGCCGTTATTACACGGGCGATCTGCCGGATCTCGGCTACTCGGACGCGGGCGCGATTGCCGGTACGATTCCCGGAAAGACGTGGGTCCATCTTCCGCGCGACGCCACGTTGCTTTCCATTGGAGATTACTCCAACGCGAACATCGCTCGCGGGCAGGTCATCGCGACTGCGCAGCTCGCGCCCGATCGCAAGCTGATCAATCGAACACTCTTTGAGTACGTCAATCGCCGCCGCTATCACGCTTTTGAATACGCTGAATCCGCGGAGCAAACCACGTTTGAAAACCGCACCGAGTGGCACGCCGCGATCGAGGGCGCCGGGCTCGTTCACCAAGTTATCGCCGGCGCGACGATCCGTTGGGAAAAGCGCCTCAGCTACACGAATTATTTCAACGAGTATTTCTTTCAGTACGATCTGACGCGCGCCGACCGCGTTTTCAGTCACGCGATCGATTATCCGAATTCCTATTATCCCGGATTCGCAGGACCAGGCGGTCTGCTTTATTTTCCCGCTTCTTACGGCAGCCCGGAGACGACCGACTCGACGCTGTGGAATCCGGCCGTGTTCGTGCAGGACGAGGTGAAATTAAACGAGAAGCTCTCGTTGCTTATCGGCCTGCGCGAAGATGCATTCTACGCCAAAGCGCGTGATCCGCTCGGTGCGGCCGCCGGCGTAAATTGGGCGGATCGGCACGACGACTCAGCGCTCTCGTGGAACTCCAGTCTGATCTATCGATTCACGCCGAAGGCGACCGTCTACGTTACATACCAACGCGCCTATGCCGTGCACGGCAACGTCACGGGTGGGGGCATTATGCTCAAAGATGATGGCACGGGCCGTGGAGTGATTGATTCCGGCGATTTCAAAAATCTCAGCCGACTCGCCGAGGTCGGAGCGAAATTTTCGCTGCTGGAAAACAAGCTTTTCGCCGGCATCGCCGTTTATGAACAACGCCGGCAGGAAGTTCAACTCGGCGGCAATATCACCAATTTGAAATTTCGCGGCGGTGAGCTCGAATTCGTTTACCAGCCCGACACGCATTTCAACGCCACCTTCAACGTCGCACTCATTGATGGGCGTTTTGATCATTCCGCAGCATCTGAGGCCGGCGGCGCTTCGCTCTACAATCTATATGCGCTCGGCGCAGGCCCTGGAGGGCAGGGCAACGGGATCGGGTTTCAGTGGGACGAGCTTCCGCCGGGCGACTATCGCATTCCCGGTTTGTCGCGTGCTGTCGTGAACAGTAGTTTTTCGTATCGCTTCGCAAGCGGCTTCGGAGGCGGCTTGGGCGGGAGCTGGCAAAGCGAGCAGCCCGGTAATCTCGCGGACGAATATCACATTCCGACCCAGATTTTTCTGAATGCGTTTCTGTTTTATCGTCAGCCGCGATGGGAGGCAGATGTCGAAATTCTCAATGTCCTCGATCGCCGCAACTGGATTCATAACGGCGATAATTACTCGAACAACGTGCTCGTGTTTCAGGATCTGCCGCTGCGCATCGAAGGTTACGTAAAGTTTCGATTCTGATGAAGTGAGGGCTGTGTCGCAGGATCGTGTTGGTGGTGTGCTCGCCGCCCCACGGAGTTTCAAGCCGTGGCGCGGCGAGCGCGCAACCTACACGCCAGGAACCAACTCACTTAGGACACGTTCGTCTGATCACGCGTCCGACGTATTCTTGCGCACAGCGGGTGGTGTCTTTGTAGTGCGGGCATGATTGGACTTCACGAAGGGCATGGCTCGACTCAGAAGAAAGCGCTGGAACGCGTTTTCACGCTGCGCCTGTCCATCGTTGGCGCCACGCCTCCTGTCTGGCGGCGACTGATTGTACGCGAGTCCATGTGGCTCTCACGCCTTCACGACAGCATCCAGGTAATCTTCGACTGGTTCGATTATCAGACGCATGCGTTCAACCTCGATGACCTGCGGTTCGGCAATCCGCTCAAGCGAGAAACGCTTTCGATCGAGGACGACCGCGATGTCACGCTCGCGGATCTCGATCTCGAGCATCGCGACCGTTTCACCTATGGCTACCACTTCGGCGAAGGATGGCAGGTTGAAATTAGGGTCGAGAAGATCGGCACCGTCACAAAGGGCGTGAATTACCCCACGTGCACGGCCGGCGAGCATGCAGGCCCCCCCGAAGATTGCGGCGGACTTGAGGCATTTCACGATATGCTCGCGTGCATCAAGGAGCCGCAAACAGATCTCGGCCGTGAATGGTTGGAGTGGCTTGGCCCCGACTACGATCCCGACGAGTGCGACTTGGAAAAGATCAACAAATCCCTGAAAAAACTAGGGAAGTAGTTCCGCAATTATTTCCCATCCGCGGAAATAAAATTTAGGTTTTTGCGCTGCGCAAAAACCTCTCAGTGTGATTCCGCGAAACTCGTGATCGAGTGCCACTCGAGGACTTCCTGCAGGAGCGCGTGTTCTGTTCGCTGCACGATCCGTTCGAGGCTGCTCCAAGTCTGGCTGTAGGAAATTTGTTTTCGCGTCGCGTCCAGCACCGAAAGCATTTCGCGATATCGCGCGAGACGACGGTGAAGATCGTTGATTGAAACGAGCGACATGAACGCCGCCGCAATAACCGGCAGCGAGATTGGCAGGAAATAATAAACCAATTCTTCCAAGTGGCCATGCACTTGAAGAAAGTGCCAGGTGTGGTCGGTCGCGTAGAGCGTGGTGCAGATAATCGCCAGCACCGTAGCGGTCCAGAAACCGAAGCGCAGCCGTTTCAATAGCGGTTCGGCCTGCGCCAATTTTCGAGTGTAGTAGGCAAGCTGGTCATCGACGCGTTCGCGCAGATAGCTGTCCTTGAAGGTCACCATATCAGCAGGAGTCGCGCCGACGGTTCGACGGCGCAACACCTGCAAAGACCGGGTAAGCTGACGCAGTCCGGGAAGATTGAGTTCTGCGAAGAGTGGTGCTGCTCGCGGCAGTCCCCATGTCGCTAGCGCAGATCGACAAAACTCCGCCGCCAGCCGGCAGCGGACCCAGTGGTGGTGTGTCCCTTGAGCACGCAACACGAGCGCGACACCCAGAGCCCCGAGCAGGCAAAGCAACTTGATCCACGGCAGAACAATCGCATGCCACCCGAACGACAACGCAGCGGCGGCAACCAGTGTGGCGAGCACGTGCAGGAGGACGGTTGACGCGATCAAGCGACGGAACTGCGGTGCGCCGCGGCTCGCCGCATGATCGGTGCGGCGTTGGAATTCCTGAACTACTCTGGGTGCCGCGAAAGGATTTGGTGTACTGTGCCCTCCAGCCGGTGCGGGGGGCAGGTGGTTGAAATGCTTCAGATCAAGCTCGCGCTCAGTGAACGCCGCCCAGTTTTCCCGCCGCATCTCGCCCGTCACTGCGTGGATAATGACGATCGGGTGACCCAGCTCTCGTGCGTAACCGATCACATCCGCGGTCCCGCCCTTGCCCCTGGCCGGTTCGCCATCCCAGACGGCGAGTAACACGTCGCTTTCGTGCACCGTTTCCATACCGGCATCGAGGTAGGCATCGTTGCGCGCGTCTTTATCCGCCAGCACGCGGACTTGTTCCGCCTCTGCGAGGAGCGTTTCGGCTTCCCGCCATTCCGCCGCCGAAAAATCGTTTTTAAACTCCGCGGGTGCAAGCGGAAGTACCGCCTGCCAGGCAAGGTTAAGCGCCATCGCTTCCCTCGCGAAAAGCGTGTCGCTCCCCGCCGCGATCGAAGAGAGCGCGAGCCATTCTCCCGGCGCGGCGGCCTTCAATTCCGTTAGCGCGGCACGAATTCCCGCGGCGATCCGTTTGGGTTCGGCGAGCTGGCGATGGCCGGTAAAGCCGATCACGTGAAACTGGGGCAACTGGTTGGCTGGTTCGCTCATCGCGCGCTCTTAAGATAACGCGCAAAACCGCTGTCAGCGCAGGATTGGGCTGGCAAGGACTATTGAGGTTCGAGCGGTTAGCCGCCGGTCGTGGGAGAGATTCATTTCAAGAGTAGTGGCAGGCCTCCGCGCCTGCGGAGTTCGGAGATTGAAGTTCGAAGATCGAAGTTCGGACGCGAACCGGACGACACGAAGGTCGTCCCTCCATTTTTCGGAAAAGCCGGCGGGCACGGAGGCCTGCCGCTACGAACAACCGCTTTGCGAAACCAATGCAGCAGTCCGCAGGCAACCGTTTTAATGTTCGTTTTTTGCATTTTTCCGGAATTGGGCTGGCAAGGACTAAGCTAGTCCGACATCCAATTTCACGCGTTATTTATGATCGGCGTTGTTCGGTTTCCAGCCCACCCAACTCATGAGTCTCGAACTAGCCAGTGCACCTGCTGCCCCGACCATTCATTTTGATGATGACGCTTGGGAAGACCTCCTCAACTTCATCGAAGAGAAGCGCGTTATTCCGATCATCGGTCCCGAGCTGCTCACGGTAGAAACAGAAACCGGTCCGCAAAATCTTTACCTCTGGCTCGCGAAGCGGCTCGCATCCCGGCTCGGCATCGACATCGCGCGACTTCCTTCGCCGCCTTCGCTCAACGACGTCGTCGTACAATTCCTCGGCAATCGCGGCCGTCGCGAAGATGCGTACACTCGCATTCGCACGATTCTTCGCGAAACCACGTTCGCGCCGCCGCCCGTCTTGCGAAAGCTCGCCGAAATCACCGATTTCGATCTCTACGTCACAACGACGTTCGACTCGTTGCTCGAGGATGCGATTAACAGTGTCCGCTTTTCCGGCCTGCGCGGCACCGACGTGCTGACGTACGCGCCCAACAAAGTCACCGATCTCGCGGGTGAACGTTCTCAACTCGAACGGCCGCTCATTTATCATCTCATGGGCCGATTGTCCGCGTCTCCGACCTATGTCATCTCCGACGAGGATACGCTCGAGTTCGTCTGCGCTTTGCAAAGCGAACACTACTGTCCGGAAAAATTATTTGCTGAACTCGAGCACAGTCACCTGCTGCTCCTGGGCGGCGGACTGTCGGATTGGCTGACCCGACTTTTTCTGCGTCTCACGAAACGACGCCGTTTGTCCGATCCGCGCGATGTCGGAGAAATTTTTGCCGATAGCCAGATTCTCCGCGAGCCCGGCCTCGTTTATTTTCTCCAACAAGTCAGCAGTCACACCCGCTTGTTTTCCGAGGGAGCAGAGTCGTTCGTGAACGAACTCCACCGTCGCTGGATGGCCCGTCGGCGGGGCTCCGCGATGACGACGACGAACATCGATTCGCGTGCGATTCGCTTCATGCCGCCCGAGCGGGAGATGCCGGATCACGATATTTTCGTCAGCTATGCCCGCGAAGATCTTGCCGCGGTGCAACGTCTCAAAGCCGCGCTCGATGCCGCGGGATTCGTCACGTGGTTCGATATGGAACGGCTACACGGTGGGGACGATTTCGAGCGGAAAATCCAACGCAACGTCAGCCGCTGTTCGTACTTCATTCCGGTCATTTCCGCGACGACCCAACGGCGCGTCGAAGGTTGGTTTCGGCGGGAATGGTCCTGGGCGGTCGATCGCACGCGCGCGATGGCGGAAGGCGCGACGTTTATTTTGCCGGTATGCATCGATGACACGACGGAATCCGGCGCGCTCGTGCCGGAAAAATTCCGGCAAACGCATTGGGCGCGTGTTCCCGCCGGCGAACCATCGCCAGAATTCCTGGGGCAGCTACAAGAGATGGGTGTGCGGCGGGCTCGGTGACGCTCAACGGTTAATTTTTAAAGCGCAATGGCACCTGCCCAGTTCGAACTCGGAAAACACAGGAAGAAGCCGTGAGCGTTGAAGGTTCAACCGTGAGTGTTGAGCGTCCTGGCGTTTCTGCGTCCACCGTCGACCGCGAGAATCCCTGGCCGGGCCTTTCCACATTCACGGAGGAGCAAACGGCGTTCTTTTTTGGTCGCGAGGAAGAGGTGCGCGAACACATGCGCCGGATTGAACGAAAAGCGTTGACCGTGCTTTTAGGCCAGTAGGGTCTTGGTCAATCTTCACTATTGCAGGCGGGTGTGTTCCCG
>CBRAFL010000296.1:0-6995 GCA_967755055.1 uncultured bacterium | reverse complement strand
GAAACCGACCGGCGGCGTAACCGAGTCGCAATGATTTTATGGTGACGGGCTCGCCCTCGGCCTGATGCACGTTGGAGAGTCGTACGGCGGCGACGGCCTGCGGCGGGAAGTTATAATTTGCGCCATCCGTACTGCGGCGTGAGCCGTCGAAAATCGTTTTCCAAGTGTGCCCGTCGGGCGTGATCTCGAGTTTGCACGCGGCGTACGCCACTGTCTTGTCGAACGCGAAGTCGAGCTCCACCGTGTTAGCGAGCTGAGGAGCGGCGAGCTGGTGCGTTTGCGTCGCAGGATCTTCCTTCGCGAATGGCAGCCACTCGATGGCGGCAGCGGATTCCGGACGCGCGAACGTAAGGCGCGGGCCATTCGAGAGTGCGGCGGTTTTATTTCCGCGGCGAATGCTGCGGAGCAAACCGGTGGCCGAATCAAACGTCACTGTCACGTTTCCGGCGACGAGCCGAATTTCTCCTGCAGCGGTTTCGATTTTTGGCGATGCGGCGCCCTCGTCGCGTTTCGGCGAGACGTTCTGTACGGATGATGCTGTGACGCGTTTAGCCAGAGTTGGTGTCGGCCAGGTCCACGTCCAAACTTCCTGCTGATCCGGACCGTACGCGGTGAGTGCGAGCGCATCCGCGTCACGCCAGTTGGGCGGGAGCGAAACGGAAAGTCGGCCGCTTGCGTGAGGCGCGACGTTCGGCGCGGTCACGCGGCCTTGGGCAATCGCATGGGCGGAGACAGAGGTTTCACCGCGAGGTTTGGTTTGCCCCGGCTGAGGCGGGGGGACGACCTCCGTGTCGTCCGCATCGGTCCACTCGGAGGTGGACCCTCCATTTCGGGGCTTGCCGGTGGGCCCGGAGAACCGCACCAGCCGCCACTCGAAGCGACACTGCGCGAGCGAAGTGAAATCGTAGTGATTCGCGACTGCCAGAGAACCATCGAAGGCATCGTTGAGAACGGGCGTGGTGATTTGGATCGGCGACCACAGATCACGGACCGTGTAGAAGCTTCCTTCTTTCTCGTGCCGCGGTCCCACGATCCCGTCCGGTGCGTACGTTCCAAATACATCGATGCGTCCGTTCCGATCTGTTCGTGCGATGCCTTCATCGGCAAAAACCCAAATAAAACCGCCGGCGCCAAAAGGTGATTTCGAGATAGCATTCCAATAATCCTCCATCCCCGCTCCGACGCCGCCGTCGTAAAGACCGTGAATGAACTCGGTCGGCATCACCAAATGCGGCCCAAGCAGGCGCTTCGTGATGTCCGAAAAATTCGGATAATGCTTCGTGTCGACATCATCATGGAGTTCCCACGGATGAAGCACACGGCGCCGCTGCGGATCGTAGAGTGCGAACTCGCCATCGAGCTCACGATTCCAGCCGCCTTCGTTGCCATTGTCCCAAAAAAGAATGCTCGGATGATTCACATCGCGCTCGATCATTTCGCGAATGAGCAAGCGCCCGATGGGAGTGCCGTGTGCGTGTTGCCAGCCGCTGAGTTCATCGAGAACGTACAAGCCGAGTTCGTCGCACGCTTCGAGAAACGCTTCGTCAGGCGGGTAGTGCGACATCCGGACCGCGTTCATGTTCATCTCCTTGATCAGACGCGCATCATCGTAGCAATCTTCACGCGTGAGGGTGCGCGCGGTGTCAGGCCGGAAGCTGTGACGATTGACGCCTTTGA
The DNA here is from genome assembly GCA_967755055.1 of uncultured bacterium. Lineage (GTDB taxonomy): Bacteria > Verrucomicrobiota > Verrucomicrobiia > Opitutales > Opitutaceae > Opitutus. The sequence continues at coordinate 5,318 of CBRAFL010000296.1, read as the reverse complement.
GGAGAATCCGCTGGCCGTTTAAATAAAGTCCGTCGCCGGCGCGCACCTCGAAGGTTCGAAAACCGAAACGCGTGCTCGTCGTGTGGAGCGCGATGTCGCCGCTGCGCAAGGTGAGTTGCACGGTGTACAGCTGCGGAGTTTCCGCAGTCCACAATCGCGGTGCATCGACGTGAGTTGCCAATCGTATCCGCCCGGCGCCACCGCCAGGAACGCGCGTGGAGAACGGCGCGCCCACCGGCTTTCCGTCGGGCGAGAGAATTTGTGCATCGACCTGCGTGGCCTCACGGACGAACGAGAGCGTGACGTCTGCGGTGAAAGTGCCATCGGCGAGCGCGTTGGTGGCAGTGTGTTCGATGGATTGCGCGGGAGCGGCCTCCAGCCAGACCGGCCGAAATATTCCGCCAAACACCCAATAGTCCGAGCGTCGCTCCGCCGCGTTGGTTTCAGGATCGGAAGAAGTTTTCGCCACATCAACTTCGAGAAGATTTTCGGCCAAAGAGCCTAGTTTCACGAGTGACGTAACGTCGTAGTGAAACCGGTAGAACGCGCCGATGTGCGTGGGTCCGGCGGAGTGGCCATTCACTTTGACGGTCGCATCGGTCATCACGCCTTCGAAGACGAGCTGGATGCGGCGGCCTTTCCACATCTCGGGAACGGCGAATTTCAGACGATAGAGTCCGTGCTCATCGAATTTATTATTTTGCTCGCCGTAGTCGTAGCCGCCGAAGCCGTGCTGTTCCCAATTCGAGGGGACGGGAATGGTTGTCCACTCGCCAGCCCGGCGACCGTTGGTCACGGAGAATTCCCACGGCACTGCATCAGTCGGTCCATGGCCAGAGAGGAACTGGCGCTCGGTCTGAGGGATTTCCGCGTGGAGCGAGCTGAACAAAGTTGACGCGGCCAGGATGCCGATCGCGATTGCAGAGAGTTGGTTTTTTAGAAAACGCATGTGGGGATTGGAAATGGGAAGATTTAGTTTCTGAATTTGATGCGAGAGATTGTCATCGCGAACCTAGGGGCGAGAGCGTCACGATCCAGAATTGGAGTAGGGCAAGGTCTCCGACCTGCCCAGGGCGGGTCGGAGACCTCGCCCTACTACCATTGTCGATTCGCCACCATCCAAGCGCTGCGCTTGGTTTGCCCTCTCGTAAGGGACAAGCGCGAAGGTCATGGCTCCGGGGATGGACACGCTTGGCGGAAATTTCAGTTCTTGGTTTTGCTCTCAGCTCTCAACTTCGCCCGCCCACCTCACCGCTGCTGATCTCCATCTTCCGGTTTTCCCGGTTCATCCAGGAGCTGGATACACGTGGCGGGACCAAGATTCGCGGGGTCGTCCCATGAACTGAGTGCCCACACGACCTTCTTGTCGGGTCTTATTTCGATCACTTGAACGGAGCCGGGCCACTCCTTCGGATCTTTTAACGCGCCGGGGCACCAGCTGCTGATCACGGTGTTTCCATTGGCGAGCCGGTTGGCCTCCTGCAGGCTGTAGAGCTTGATATCGGGCACGTCTTTCTGGCTAAACTCCCAGACGATTTCACCTTTGGGATTATACTCGCGCACGAAACCCCAGTTGCTCGAGACCAGGGTGTTTCCATTGCGCAGTCGGACGGCGGCCCAGGGCGACGATACTTCGACTGACCAGATTTCTTTTCCGGCGAGATCGTATTCCGCCACCTTGTTGTTGTCCATGTGCGCGGCGAGAACGGTTCCCGCGAGCGTCAGGCGCGCCCGGCGAAAATGGCCGTGAGGAGTAGCCGGATTGCCCGTGGGCAGCTTGAATTCGCGCTCCGTTTTTCCCGTGGTGATATTGATCACCATCGCTTTCGCCGGGTTGCCGTTTTGCACGAGCATCACCCGGCTGAGCCCGATCGGCTGTGCGACGTGCACCTCAAATCCTTTTGGTGCGTCGTAATTCCAAATGAGTTTCTTCTCTGGCGTGACAATGCCCGCGCCGGTTTTACGAGCGAAAACGATGTTGCCGTTGGAAAGCATCGTCGCGTCGCTGAACTCCTGGATTTCACCGGCGTCGTCTTTCAGCTTAATCGAATAGGACCACACGACTTTACCGTCGCGCACGACAAACATCGTCTGGTCCGGATAACGGTGATCCCATTCGCCGGCGTAAAGGAACGGATGTTGCGCGAGACCGTTGCCCGGCAAAACCGCAGCCGAAGCGGCTGGCTTCGCCGCAGGCTCAGTGGCCGCGAGTGCCTCCGCCGCGTGCGCGATTACGGCGAACGCGAGAGAGAAAATTGTGCTGCCAACAAGTGCGGAGCGCACTGTGCGGGGAAGGGTGTTCATTGGGGGGAACACCAAACTAAAGTGAAGCGTTCGCCGGCGACGAGCGCGGATTCAGCGATTTGTTGAGGCCTGCGTCCAAGCTCCGTCGATGAGCCGCCACATGCGACCGTTGGGACTGGCGTCACGCAACGCCGCCGGCAAACGATTGGGACGAACATTGTCGTAACATTGCAATGCCGCGAACCGACGCAGCGAAGCGGGAATTCCCACCGCGGTAAATCCGGGATGCCCAGTTGATGGATACGGTCCGCCATGATTCATCCCGGCGCTCACGGCGACGCCGGTGGGCATTTTGTCGTTGAGCAGCCGACCGATCTTTTGGCGCAACCGCGGTGCGAGTTCAGCGTAAGCAGCGTCATCGCTTCCCTGCGTATCGGAGTAAACACAACCGGTCAGGTTTCCCTCGAGATGTCCGAGCACCGCAGACGCTTCGGCGAGATCGCGAGCGATCACGAACAACGACGCGTTGCCGAAGGCTTCGGTCTGGAGTTTCTCCGGCTGTTGCAGGAATTGACTGCCACTGACGCGAAGCAATGTGTTCGCGAAATAATATCCGGACTGGGTAAGCGGTTTGCCACCGGTGACGACGTCGGCGCCTGCCGCGATCAACGTGGTCACTGCGGCCGCGAGCGCGCGCTGTACGGCGGACGAAAGCAACGGCGCGGTTGGAGCCGCATCGAAGCGCTGGTGAACGGCCGTGATGAATTCCTCCGTTTTTTCGCCGGCGAGAAGCACGACGAAACTCGGGTTGGTGCAAAACTGTCCCGTGCCCATCAGGCAACTACCGGTGAATTCTTCCGCGATCTTCGCGCCGCGTTCTGCGAGAGCGCCGGGCAGGATTAGAACGGGATTCACGCTCGAGAGCTCGAGATAGATCGGCTTGCCGGCGGCGTCAGCGGCAGCCTTGAGCTTGAGACCCGCGCCGCGGCTGCCCGTGTATCCGACGGAACCGGTACGCGGATCGGCGACGAGGCGTTCGCCGTCGGCGTGGCCCGTGCGGTAAATCATTTGGACCGTGGCCGGCGGCAGACCCGTTTCACCGACTGCGGCGAAGGCTTCTTCCGCGAGCAGACGAGTCGTCCCCGGATGAGAGGAGTTTGCTTTTGCGATCACGGGATTGCCCGCGGCGATCGCCGCCACGAAGTCGCCGCCGGACACGCTGTTGAAGGCGAAGGGGAAATTATTTGGACCGAAAACCCAGATCGGGCCGAGCGGCGCGAGCACGGAGTGGATGTTGAGTTTCGTGTCGAGCGTGGGCAAAGCCCACGATCCTTCGAGGGCAGCGGCCGCACCCTGTCGCAGCTGACCAGTGGTGCGGGGAAGCTCGACAGCGGAAAGGCGTGGGGCTTTTGGCAGGCCCGTTTCGGCGTGAGAGATTTCAACCAACTCGGTGGCGCGAGCCTCGATGCGTTCGGCGAAGCGAGTGAGAAAGCGCGCGATTTGCTCGGGGGGTGTGGTTCTCAAAACACGAGCGGCTTCAACCGCGGCGTTCAACGCCACATCGCAGTCCGCCCATGAGCTGATGGGATATTCGCCAGAAAGTGATTCACCGGTGGCGGGATTCTCGGAACGAAACGTCCCGGCAGATTGAGCGGTGCACCATGTGCCGGCGAGTAGGATGGGGAAGGGCATTTTTCTAAAATATGAAATGTTTCTACCGTCTGGCTCAGTCGAAGGCCTCCGACGGTACTTTTGTGGCTGCGAGCGTGAGCGAGTGGTTGTCGTCCACTCGCTCACGCTCGCAGCTACCAGTCAAAGTCGAATTTGAGTGGTTAACGGTGTGAACGTTTTTTTCGGAAATATTCCGAAAAATCTACGTGGATTATTCGCGTGTCACCCGCATCGGTTCAACAATCGCGGACAAATCCTGCTCGCCATGCCCGGCGGCGATCGCGCGATTGAAGACCTCAAGTGCGGCGGTCGCGGTGGTCATCGGCACGGAACGTTGGTCGCCTTCCTCGCGCGCGTACGTGAGATCCTTGGCCATGAGCCGAAGCAGAAAGTTAGGCGTGTATTCCTGCTTCGTCATCCGCGCGCTGAGGGTTTTGACGAGCGGGCTTCCGGGCGCACCGCTGGTGAGAATCTCCAATGCGGTGGCGCGATCGAGTCCGCCTTTTTCAATCAGCGCCATCGCCTCAGCGAGTGAGGCAGCCTGCACGCCACAAACGAAATTATTGATCAACTTGAGCAACGCGCCGCTGCCGGTTGGCCCGAGATGTACGCTGGCGCGGCCCATCGCGGCGAGCACGGGAAGCGCTTTCTCGTAGGCAGTCGCCGTTCCGCCGACCAGAAAAGTGAGTTCGCCGGAGGCCGCCTGTGGTTTGCTCCCGGTCACGGGCGCATCGATCGCCTCACATCCGCGCGCGATGGCCGCGGCGGAGAGTTCGTGAATCCAGGAAACGGACACGGTGCTCGATTCGATCAGCAAGGTGCCAGCCGCGGCGTTTGTGAGCGCGCCATCGGCTCCGAGCCAGCAACTGCGCGCGGCGTTGTCGTCGGCCACCATGCTGATGATCACGTCCGCACCTGTCGCGGCCTCACGTGGCGAAGTGGCAACCCTGGCACCGGCAGCGGCGAAAGGCTCAGCCTTGGCGACGTTGCGATTGTAAACCGTGAGCGGAAATCCGGCACCGAGAAGACGACGAGCCATGCCGGCACCCATCAATCCCAGGCCGAGAAACGCGATGTGAGGTGGAGTGGGAGACGAAGTCATGCGAGAGATTGGACAGTGATAAGGCGATCGGGCGGGGCGGACACGCGGAGCGGATTGCGCAGGGCGCGGCCGAAGTTTTCGAACGCGATGGTCATCACGTCGCCGTCGAGAAGCTGCACGCCGTCGCCGAAGCTCAAGCTGTGTGCGCCGTAATAATGTACGTGAACATCGCCGGGCCGACGGTGGGTTTCGAACTTGAAATGATGATGCTCGATGTTCTGAAGGCTGTGACACATCTCGGCTTCACCGGTGCAAATTTCTTTGGACCAGACGGCCTGGCCAGCGCGCTCGATCGTGGCGC
>CBRAFL010000295.1:0-7018 GCA_967755055.1 uncultured bacterium | reverse complement strand
CGCGTGATCTCGATCTCGTGAAACTCGCTGCCGAGCTGTTTCTCGCACTCCGTCAGCAGCAGCGAAACTTCACAAATCTGGGAAGGCTTGCGCGTGTCCGCGCCTTCGAAAATCACGTCCTGCATCTTCCCGCCGCGCAGCGCTTTGGCGCTCTGTTCGCCGAGCACCCACCGAATGGCGTCCGCGATGTTGGATTTGCCGCAACCATTTGGGCCGACGACCGCGGTTACGCCGGGTTCAAAACGGAGAGTCGTGGCATCGGCGAAGGACTTAAAACCATGAAGCTTGAGCGCCTTTAGATACATGAAAACGCGGAGTGTGAGCAGGCCACGCGAGCGCGCGCAAACGGAAACTTCAGGAGTTTTTCGCTCGTAAACCGCTCCACTTTACGCGAGCGCGCCATGCCCGGTCGGCCCGGTTGAACGTGCCTGGGTTAATCCACCCCCAACCGCTTGCCCAAGCTGATGACGTCGTCCACGGCAAAACCGAGCTGGTGATAAAACGCGATCACCGCGGCATTCGTCGAACGCACCTGCAAGTTGATTTTCGGACAGCCGGCGCCTCGCAACAAACGCTCCGCTTCGTCCATTAACGCACGGCCAAATCCGGTCCGTTGCAGCGACGGTTCGATCGCGAGGTAGTTGATCCAACCACGATGCCCTTCGTAGCCGACCATGATCGTTCCAACGACATGGTCGCGAAGTTCACCGACTAGAAACCACTCAGGGTTCACCATCAACTTTCGCTGAATGTCCTTCACCGGATCATTCACGGCGCGGACCAGCCCACAGGCTTTCCACAGCGCGATTACTTCTGCCTGATCCGTTTCACGGTACGGCCTGATGGTCATCTTGTGCGATGCAGAGAAGTGAAAGAGTGCCGCGCAAGTGGAAAGCTCGGTTGCCAAGCGACGTGCGGCAGTTTGGTTAACGCACGATGTCAGCGCCTCTCGCCACTCAACCGATCGTTTCCGACAAAACACGCCTCTATCTGCCATGGCTCGTCGCCGTCGCGCTCTTCATGGAGAACCTCGATGCGACGATCGTTAACACCGCCGTGCCGACGATGTCAGCCAACCTCGGCGTCGCTCCGCTGAGCCTCAAAGCCGTCCTTACCAGCTACACGCTGAGTCTCGCGGTGTTCATTCCGATCAGCGGCTGGATGGCGGATCGTTTTGGCACACGGCGCATTTTCAAACTCGCCGTCATGCTCTTCATGGTGGGTTCACTCTTTTGCGGCCTCGCGCCCAACGTGCCGCTCCTGATCGGCGCGCGAATTCTCCAAGGCATCGGCGGCGCGATGATGACTCCTGTTGGCAGGCTGGCGCTCCTGCGCGCATTTCCGCGTTCGGAAATGCTGAGGACAATGAACTACGTTGTCATCCCCGCATTACTCGGACCGCTGCTTGGCCCGTTCACCGGCGGGTTAATCGTACAATGGTTTTCCTGGCGGGTGATTTTTTTCGTGAACATTCCGCTGGCCCTCGCCGGTCTGTGGATGATCGGCCGTTATATGCCTGACTTTCGCGACGACGCGGTCGCACCGCTCGATCGAGCGGGCTTCGTCCTGTTTGGCGCCGGGATCGCACTCCTGTCGTACGTCCTCGAAGTTTTCGGCGAACACACGATGGCAATCGGGCCCATCACGTTTCTCCTCGCGGTCGCATTCTTGCTGCTCGCCGCGTACGGCTGGCATTCGCAACGCGATGACGCGCCTGTGCTCGACATGTCACTTTTTCGGATACGCACGTTCCGGTTGTCGGTCGTTGGCGGTTTCGTCACGCGCCTTGGCGTCGGCGGCATGCCGTTTCTCCTTCCACTCCTTTATCAAATCGGACTCGGCTATCCTGCGTGGCAAGCGGGTCTGCTCACGATGCCACAAGCGTTCGCCGCAATGGGCATGAAACTCATCAGCCGCCCCATCCTCGCGCGCTTCGGCCATCGTACCATTCTGCTCGGTAACACTGTGCTGCTCGGACTTACCATGATGGTCTTCACGCAGATCCATCCCGGTTCGCCGGTGTGGGCAATCCTCATGCTGAGCCTTACTCAAGGATTTTTCGCCTCCCTTCAATTCACCAGCATGAACTCGCTCGTTTATGCCGACGTAAGTGATCGGGAGACGAGCAAGGCCGGCAGCATCGCCAGCACCGCACAACAGCTCTCGCTCAGCTTCGGTGTCGCCGTGGGTTCACTGGTCGCCGGCTGGTTTCTCGGACACGTCAATCAGACCGATCCGATTCAAACGATTCCTGCTTTGCACAAAGCATTCTTCACGCTCGGAAGCATCACGATCGTTTCATCGCTGACCTTCTGGGGCTTGAAGACCGACGACGGGAACAACGTGAGCAACCGCCGCCGCAAACAGCCTAACGTCGTGATCGCCGGAGACGCCGCCGCTGTAGGAAAGTAGATACAAGCGTCACCAGTGGATACGCCCATTTCGGATTTCGTCATGGGATGCAAATCGGCGTCCCCAGAAAATCCATTGCCGCCTCTTCTCTTGCTGGAACCAGGGCCTCGTCGCCTTATGCGCAAAAGCTGACCCCGAAACCAAAATAATTACTGCCTCCGCCCCTCCTTTACTGTCAGTCTTCGATTCATGGCCAAGAATCCCGACGTTCGCTGGCGCCAGCGATTTCAGAGCTTCCGCAAGGCCTTCGCCCAACTTTCCGCGGCAGCGGATCTGGCGAAGCAGAGAAAATTGTCCGAATTGGAACAACAGGGCCTAATCCAAGCATTCGAGTTTACCCATGAACTAGCGTGGAACACCCTGAAGGATTTTCTCGAATCACGCGGCGCGACCAACCTCTATGGCTCGAAGGACGCCACGCGCGAAGCGTTCGCGAGAGGCTTGATTGCAAATGGCGATGAATGGATGGCGATGATTCAAAGCCGAAATCGCAGCAGCCACACTTACAACGAGAAGACCGCCAACGAGGTCGCCAGCGCCATTCTCTCCGGCTTTGTGCAGGAGTTTGATTCTTTTCTCGTGAAATTCGCCGAACTCGAGACCCACGAAACATGAATCGCAGCCACGGTCTCTCAAAAAAAACAATCGAGCAAATCGCCGGAACGCTCGAACGCTTTTCCGAGGTTGAAAAGGCCATCCTCTTCGGCTCGCGCGCAAAAGCGACGCATAAGCCTGGCTCGGATATCGACCTAGCACTCGTGGGCCCGACGCTGAATTGGCGGACAGTTGGCAGGATTTACGACGCGCTGGACGATCTGCTGCTGCCGTATCGCTTTAGCCTGATCATTTACAACGCGAACACCGACCCTGATGTAGCCGCACACATCGCGAGGATAGGAATTCCCATCTCCCAAAGGGAGCATGTATCGAGGCCGCTTGTCGGGAATTGACCGAAGCCGAGGGCTAGCCTCGAGCATCCGTGGTATCGCTTTTGCACCGGCCAAGGTCTGGCCGAAGCGGCGAATCCTTCGCGCAAAGTTTATTTATGATCCCACGGCAGGTGCACGGCGAGTTTGGGGAATTTCCAGATCTGCACGACGTCGAACATCTTTCCCGGATTTAGAATTCCCTTGGGGTCGAGCGCCTGCTTCACCGCAAGCATCGCTTTCACTTGTGCAGGCCGGTGCTGGACACGAAGGAATGGCGTCTTCGCCATTCCGATACCGTGCTCGCCAGAAATCGCTCCGCCAAGAGCCACGACCTTTTTCATCAGTGTTTCCACCGCGCGCTCCGCGGCACGCGTTTCAGCGGGATTCGCGCGATGATACATGATGTTCACGTGCAAATTTCCATCGGCAAGATGGCCAAACGTGGGGATCGGCAAACCCGACGAGCGTTTCAACGCAGCGAGAAATTCCATGAATTTCGTGTAGCTGCGCATTGGCACCACGATGTCCTCGTTCAACTTCGCATCGCCGAGTTCAAACATCGCGCCGGAGCATTTCCGCCGCACGGCCCAGAGCTGTTCAGCCTCGACGCGATCGCGCGCGGCGCGGTGTGCCGTCGCATTCTCCCGCGCCCACGCCAGCACCGCTGCTTTCTGCTCGCGAACTTCGGCGGCCGAACCCGCCAGCTCCAACAGAATCACCGGACGTCCCGCCTGACCGGGAAAAATTTTCGTCTGCATCGCGCGCTCCGCGCAGAGGACGCTTTCCCGATCGAGAAACTCACAGATCGCGGGCTGCACGCGTTGGCCAAAAAGCGCCAGCGCTGCCTCGATCGCGTGCTTCTCATCGCGAAACGACGTCAACAACGTCCAGCGCGCGGCCGGTTGCGGAATAAGTTTTAGCACCGCGCTCGTCACCACGCCCAACATCCCTTCGCTGCCGATCCAGAGGTCGCGCAAGTTGAAACCTGCGGAGAATTTTTTTGTCGCCGTGCCCCACTCCACGTATTCTCCGGTCGGAAGAAAACCCTTCAGCGCGATAATGAAGTCGCGCGTCACACCGTATTTCCCACCGTGCATTCCCCCGGCGTTGCACGCGATATTGCCACCAATGGTGCAAAATTCTTTCGACGACGGGTCGGGTGGATAAAACCAGCCCTCCGCCTCGGCTGCTCGCTGAATATCACCTACCTTGGCACCGCATTGCACATGAGCCATGCCTGCGATCACATCGATTTTGATCCGATTTAGCGCGAGCATGTCGATCACCCAGCCGCCGCGCATCGGTGCCGCTGAGCCCATCAAGGTCGTGCCGCGACCGCGTACGGTGACGGGCACGCCGTGGAGGTTCGCCAATTCCAAAGCCACGCCGATCGCTGCTTCATCTCGAGGTTTGATAACCGCTTCCGGCAAAAACGAAATCTTGCTGCTATCGTAAGACGCCGCGAAGCACGTCGCCGGATCTGTCGCAACAACACGAGGGCCGAGCCGACGACGGAGCCGGCGAGTGGCGTCAGGAAAGAGCATCCGACTGTTTAAAAGCAGCGTCCCGCCACCGTGCGAGAAAAGAAAAAGGAGCGCCAGAGGGTAGCCGTTTTTGTGTTCTCTAAATGCCGGCGAATAACCGGGAAGGCGATGGCGAACGCGCCAATGGCGCATTCTACTCAATGACAGGCACATTGTGCCGATAGCACTGACACCCAATTGTGTTCACGAGCCGAGCATGCACCCCACCTCGCCACCAAGAATTCCTGCGCGAAGTAATCGCGTCCTCGTAATCGACGATAACCTCGCGATTCACGAAGACGTGCGCAAAATTTTGTGCCCTCGTGTCGACCCCACCGCCGGACAGCTCGCCGCGTTGGAAGATGAATTTTTCTCCGACGCGACCGGGCAGACTGCTCCACGGAGACGCGCGCTCCCTTCATTCGTGGTGGATTCCGCGCATCAAGGTCAGGAAGGGCTGGCTTGCGTAAAAAAGGCGCTCGCCGAAGGACAGCCTTACGGAATGGCGTTCGTCGATATGCGGATGCCGCCCGGCTGGGACGGAGTTGAGACAACGCTCGAACTTTGGAAGGTGGCCCCGGAATTACAGATCGTGATCTGCACGGCCTATTCCGATTATTCCTGGGACGATCTGCTCACGAAGATCGACGGCTCTGATCGTCTGGTGATTCTAAAAAAACCCTTCGATACCATCGAAGTTCTGCAGTTGGCCAATGCTCTCACGGCCAAGTGGAATCTGCTTCAGCAAGCCAAAGCGGCCGCCGATGAAATGGAACAACGCGTACGAGCGCGCACGGAAGATCTGGAGAGCGCGAACGCGCTGCTTCACGAAGAAATCGGCCGGCGCACGCTCGTGGAGATGGATCTTAAACGCGCGAAAGACTCCGCCGAAAGCGCTGATCGCGCGAAGAGCGCCTTCCTCGCAAACATGAGTCACGAGATTCGCACGCCGATGAACGGTGTCCTCGGCATGGCGAACCTGCTTCTCGCGACTCCGCTCAATTCCGAACAGATCGATCTCGCGGAAACACTCTGCCAAAGCGGCGAAAGTCTGCTCACGATCATCAACGACATCCTGGATTTTTCAAAGATCGAGGCCGGACGCCTTGAACTGGAGTTGATCGATTTCGATCTCGTGGAAAATCTCGAGCTCGCACTCGACCTCCACGCCGAGGCCGCATCTCGCAAAAGTCTCGAGCTGGTGCTGAACATCGATCCACAAGTACCCCGTGAAGTGAGAGGCGATCCCGGACGGCTTCGGCAGATCGTCCTTAACCTCATTGGTAACGCCATCAAGTTTACTCAAAAGGGAGAAGTGGTGCTCAGCGTGACCTTGGATCGCTCGTGGCCCGATCGCTTTCTCCTACGTCTTGCCGTCAAGGATACGGGCATCGGCATTCCGCAATGGGTCCAGGAAAAATTATTTCAACCGTTCGTCCAGGCCGATAGTTCAACGACCCGCCGATTTGGCGGCACGGGACTCGGGCTGGTGATTTGCAAACGCCTCGCCGAGCTGATGGACGGCACCATCGGCGTCGTCAGCAAACCCGAAAAGGGCTCGACGTTTTGGTTTACCGCCGAGCTACGACACGCGGAGACCGTCCTCAGTAAACCGAACACTCCTGTATCCTCGCTGGAAGGACACCACGCTCTGATCGTCGACGACAACGCCACCAACCGCACTCTCATGGTGCACCTGTGCACGGCGTGGAATTTACGTCACCGCACCGCGGACTCTGTCGAAACCGCCTTGCTGGAAATACGTCGCGCCGCGGCCAACGGGACACCGTTCGATCTCGTCATCACCGACCATCACATGCCCGAGCGCGATGGACTCGATCTCGCGACGGCGATCAACCGTGACGCGGCGATACATCGTCCCGTGCTCGTGCTGCTGACATCACGCGGCGAAAGGCTTCCGCACGCGCAAATGACGAGCCACCGTTTTGCGGCATGTGAACTGAAACCAATTCACGCGAAAAGTCTGCACGACACACTTGGCCGCGTGCTCGCAAACGTCCGCCCGCCTCTTTCACCTCACCCCGCTCCCCGCGCCGCTGACACAACGTTGGCACCAGTTGAAGACGCTCGCATTCTCATCGCTGAGGACAATCCGGTGAACCAAAAGGTGACACTGTTGCAGCTACGCAATCT
>CBRAFL010000294.1:0-7073 GCA_967755055.1 uncultured bacterium | reverse complement strand
CGCCGTGAAGATTTACGGCAGGATGTCGCCGTGAGCGCGCGTCTCGAAGGCCGCGATCTCGGCAGCGCGATGACGGAGATTCGCGACAAGCTCGCGAAGGACACCTCGCTGCCGGCGGGCTCGGTGGAGTTCGGCGGATTGTTTCAACAACAGCAGGAGTCGTTTCAACATTTGATGGTGGTGCTCGCGCTGGCCATCGGCCTCGTGTTCACGGTGCTGTTGGTCGAGTTTCGCTCGTTCTATGAACCGATCGCGATCGTGTTTGGCGCGGTACTCGCACTGTTCGGCACCGTGCTCGCGCTGTGGATCACCGGCATCACGCTCAACGTGGTTTCATTTCTCGGTGCGATCATCGGCGTCGGCATCGTGGCGAAGAATGGTATTCTGATGCTCGATTTAGTGGATACGCTGCGCGCGACAGGCATTACGCTGGAAGAGGCGCTGGTTCAATCGGGCCGTCGGAGACTTCGTCCTGTCCTCATGACATCACTGGCCGCGGCGATGGGAATGCTTCCGCTGGCCTATGGGCTTGGCACCGGTGCCGACATGCTGCGGCCTCTCGCGGTGGCCGTGATCGGCGCGCTGTGCATCTCGGTGCTGCTTTCGCTCGTGGCAACTCCGACGGCGTATCTCGCTTTGGTCCGCGGCTTCAACCGAACCCGCTGATCCCACGCGGCGGTTTCAGCACTGACAAATTTTTCCATGAAACATCGATCTCTCCTCATCCACGCAGTTGCCTTCGCGCTGCCGCTGTTTGCCGCCGTTGCGACCATGCATGCCGAGTATCACATCACTCACAGCATTCCGGTGGGAGGCGAAGGCGGTTGGGATTATTTGGAGCCGGACGCAGTTGGCCGGCGGCTCTATGTTGCGCACGAGAACACCGTGGTCGTGATCGACATGGATTCGTTGAAAGTGGTCGGCGAGATTCCGAATTGCCCGGGCATGGGTGGAGTCGCGCTGGCGCCCGAGCTGAATCGCGGCTACACCGCGAATGGGGGGAACGACACCGTGACGGTCTTTGCGCTCGATACGCTCAAGCCGATCGCGACGTGGAAAGCCACCGGCAAGCGGCCGAACCAGATAATTTTCGAGCCGGCGACTAAACGCGTTTTCACGTTCAACTCCGCTGGACGCAACGCGACGGCGTTCGATGCGCAGACCGGAGCCGTCGTCGGCACAATCGAATTGGACGGACGCACGGAATTTCCCGCGCTCGATGGGAAGGGGATGATCTACGATTCGCTCCAGGACAAAGCGACCGTGGTCGCGATCGACGCGCGCACGCTCAAGGTGACCGCCACGTATTCACTCGCCCCGCACACACAGCCGGCGGGCACAGTGATGGATCCGGAGACGCGGCGAATTTTCGTGGCGTGCCGCAGCAAATCGTTCCTCGTGCTCGATGCGGATACGGGAAAAATTCTCGCGACATTTCCCATCGGTGAGCGCAACGACGCCGCGAAATTCGACCCGGCGCTCAAACTTGCTTTCGCTTCAAACGGCGACGGCACGCTCGCAGTGTTGCACGAGGACGGTGCGGACAAGTTCACACTGGGGGAAACGGTGAAGACGGAGGTCGGCGCGCGCACGATGGCGGTCGATCCCAAGACGCACCGGCTGTTCCTGCCCTCGTGCGACTGGGGCCCCCAGCCGCCCGCGACGAAGGAAAATCCGAGGCCGCGGCAACCGATGGTGCCCGACTCGTTCCGCGTGATTGTGCTCGAGCTCTAAGTACGGGGCGCGTTTCACGTCCGAAACGGACGACATAGCGTTTGCCGCGGACGAGAGCGGAGGCGGAATCGAGCGTTGAGCGCGACGAATTTTCCGCATTACGTGAGCGCATGAAAATTCGGACGTTAGTAATGCGACGCTGGCTTTGGCTGGCTCTGTTCTTATCTGCGGCGATTTTGGTTCGTGCGTCATCGTCAGCTGACGCGGCGTTTGAGAAACTTGCCCGCGCTTCGATTGAAGAGCTGCTCGTCACCCACCCGGAGACAGCCACAACGCTCGGTGATCATCGGTTCGACGATCGCTTAACCGATTACAGTGCGGCAGCGCGGGCCGCGGAGGAGAAATCGTTGCGTGCTCAGCTCGGGGCGTTGCAACAAATCGACGCGGCGGCATTGACCGGCGCCAATCGCGTCGATGCTCAAATTCTCCGCCTGAATCTTGAAGCGGCACTTTTTCAGCTCACTGAAGAGCGTCCGTTTGAGTGGAATCCGCTCTCTTACAACGACAGTCTCGCGGGAAGTGTTTATGCGCTCACCGTTCGTGAATTCGCTCCGGCCGAACAGCGACTGCGCAATGTGATTCGGCGGCTGGACGGAATGCCGCGCGTGCTCGAACAGATTAAGGCGAATTTGAAAAATCCGCCGCGGATTCACACGGAGACCGCGATCCAACAGACAGCCGGAGCGATCAATTTGGTGAAAAGCGGATTCGATGAATTGTTGCAGCAGGCACCGGCGTTGAAGGCCGAGTTCGCGCCTGCGCAGGCAAAAGCGATGGCAGCATTTGCCGACTACAAAGTCTGGCTGGAGCAGGAGGTGCTGCCGCATGCGACGGGTGATTTTCGTCTCGGTGCGGAAAAATTCCGGAAGAAACTTCGTTACCTGTTGGATTCCGAACTGTCGCCCGAGGAGATCCTCGCTCGCGCTGAGCGCGGATTGGATTCCACCACGGACGAGTTGTACGCGACGGCGCTGCCGCTGTACAAAAAATATTTTCCGTCGGCGGACAAAGCGACGCTGACGGATCACTCGCGAGTGATTCGGGCGGTGTTCGAAAAACTGGCGGAGACGCATTCGAACGATGACACCGTGGTGGAGCGTGCGAAACAAATTACGCAGGCGGCAACGGAGTTTGTGCGGAAGCACGACCTCGTGACCGTGCCAGAGACTCCGTTGAAAGTAATCGTGCTGCCGGAGTTTCAGCGCGGCGTGGCGATCGCGTACTGTGAAGCGCCTGGTGCGCTCGAGCCGAATGGCGAAACGTTTTATCTGGTCTCGCCGACGCCGCAGGATTGGACCGCGGCGCGGAAGCTGTCATTCTTTCGTGAGTACAACGATTACATGCTGCATGATCTCACCGTACATGAAGCGATGCCCGGGCATTATCTGCAGCTGGCGCATTCGAATCAGTTCAAGGCGCCGACACTGGTGCGCGCGATCTGGTCGAGTGGCACGTTTGTCGAAGGGTGGGCGGTTTACACCGAGCGCGTGATGGCCGACAATGGTTTCGGCGGACCGGAAGTGAAGATGCAGCAGTTGAAGATGCGCCTGCGTGCGACGATCAACGCGATCCTCGATCAGAAGGTGCACGCTGCAGGCATGACGGAAAAAGAGGCGCTCGATTTGATGATGCAGCGCGGCTTCCAGGAGGAAGGTGAAGCGGTCGGGAAGTGGCGTCGGGCGTGTCAGAGTTCGACGCAGCTCTCGTCGTATTTTGTCGGCGCGGTCGAGCACGACGACATGCGCGCCGCAGCGGAAAAGAAGGAAGGTGCGGCATTCAACCTGAAGCGTTATCACGATCGCGTGTTGTCGTTCGGCAGCCCGGCGGTGAAGTACGTGCGGCAGGAGTTGGGGTATTGAGAAAGACAGTAAGGAAAACTCCACTCGCTCACGCTCGTAGCTACGAAGACGACGTGTGCGTTGTAGCTACGAGCGTGAGCGAGTGGATGGATGTGGTTCAATCAACCGACCATAGATCCGCCAAAACAGGTCCCAGTAACCATCTTCACGAAAGTTCAGCGCGGGATACCCCGCAATACAGCAACCCGTGAACGAATATTCCTGCCACCGTGCAACGAGTCTGGCACGCACAGGATTTTCGAAAATATAGTGCGCCAGGGCTGTGAACCCGCCGCGCTCACGATCGGAGCCGCGCAACACGCTGTCGTGGGTCTGATGCTGCCATTCGAACGGCGCGAGGATTGTTCTCAGGTATTTGCGAAGGAATTCGACGGCGACACGTTGATCGGAGCCGTGTTCGTCCAGGCCGATCAAGATCACATGCACGTGATCGGGCATGAGCACATACGCTGGACAGACGAGATCGTAACGGACGCAGGTGTGGAGTAAGGTCAGCTCCCATGCGCGATGAAACGATGGCGTCAACCAGCCGGTGGCGCGATTCTCGATCGCCAGCGTCCAATGAACAAAGGCGTGACCGCGGTAGTATTCAGGGGCGAGTCGCGGGAGGTGTTTTTTATCGAGACGTACGGAGTCCACTCGCTCACGCTCGTAGCTACGGGAGGAAGATTGCTCGTCGCCGTTCATCGTAGCTACGAGCGTGAGCGAGTGGGTTTGCGAATTCGCGCCAGCCCTTACGCCTTCGCTTCCGCGTACGCCTCCATGCCCACGCACGAGCACACCAGATTGCGGTCGCCGTAGACATTGTCCACGCGGCCGACGCTCGGCCAGAACTTGCTGGCGCGGCTCGGTGGACTTGGGAACGCGGCGAGTTCGCGCGAATACGGATGATTCCACTCGTCGGCACACACCACTTTCGCGGTGTGCGGCGCGAACTTCAGCGGATTATTCGCCTTGTCGGACTCGCCGTTCACCACGGCTTGCATTTCGCCGTGAATCGAAATGAGCGCGTCACAGAAACGGTCGAGCTCGACCTTCTCTTCGCTCTCCGTCGGTTCGATCATGAACGTGCCAGGCACGGGAAACGACATCGTTGGCGCATGGTATCCATAATCCATGAGACGTTTCGCGGCATCCTCCACTTCGATGCCGTTTTTCTTCCAGGCGCGCAAATCAACGATGCATTCATGCGCGATCAGGCCCGCGTTGCCTCGATACAGCACGGGGAAAAACTGCTCCAAACGTTTCGCCACATAGTTGGCCTTCAAGATCGCGACTTTCGTTGCTTCGGTGAGGCCGTCGGGTCCCATCATGCGGATGTACATCCACGAAATCACAAGGATGGACGCGGAGCCCCAGGGTGCCGCGGAAACCGCGCCGAGATGCGCGCGGCTCTTATCGTGTACTGGAGAAACAATGACGTGGCCCGGCAGGAATGGCGCTAGGTGAGCAGCGACCCCGATCGGGCCCATCCCGGGTCCGCCTCCGCCGTGGGGGATGCAAAACGTTTTATGAAGATTGAGATGACAGACGTCGGCGCCGATGTGGCCGGGCGAGGTGAGCCCGACCTGCGCATTCATGTTCGCGCCGTCCATGTAAACCTGTCCTCCATGCGCGTGAACCGTGGCGCAAATATCTTTGATGCTGCTTTCGAACACGCCGTGAGTTGACGGATACGTGACCATCAGTGCCGCGAGATCTTGCGAGTGAGCGGTCGCTTTCGCGGTGAGATCGGCGAGATCGATATTGCCGTTTGAGTCGCACGCGACGGCAACGACTTTGAAACCGCACATTGCGGCGCTGGCGGGATTGGTGCCGTGTGCACTGGTGGGAATGAGGCAGACGTTGCGCTGGCCTTCGCCACGCGATTCGTGAAACGCGCGAATCACCAGCAGGCCAGCGTACTCGCCTTGCGATCCGGCGTTGGGCTGCAGCGACACCGCGGCAAAGCCGGTGATCTCTCCGAGCCAGGTTTCAAGGTCGTGGAAGAGTTTTTGATAACCGCGTGTCTGTTCCGCGGGAGCGAACGGGTGCAGCCGTCCGAATTCCGGCCACGACACCGGCAGCATTTCGCTCGTGGCGTTGAGCTTCATCGTGCACGAGCCGAGCGAGATCATCGAGTGACAGAGGGAAAGGTCCTTCGCTTCGAGACGCTTGATGTAGCGGAGCATCTCGTGCTCGGTGTGATAGCGATTGAATGTCGCCGCGGTCAGAAACGATGACGTGCGCGCGAGAGGTGCGGAGAAATCGGAAAGCTCGGCGCTAAGAACTGAGAGCTGAGAGTCGAGACCAGCCGATTCGCTGAAGAAACCGACGATCGTCTGCAGGTCTTCGATCGTGGTAGTTTCGTCGAGTGAAATTCCCACCGTGTAGTCGTCGACGCGGCGCAGGTTGAATTTTTTCGCCTCCGCGGCGGCGTGGACCCGGCCGGCGGCGACGTTGGAGATCGTCAACGTATCGAAGACCGGCTCGGCGTTCACTTTCGCGCCGATTGACGTCAACGTTTTCGCGAGCAACGCCGTCAGGAGTTTGGTGCGACGTGCGATGCGCCGAAGGCCATCCGGGCCGTGATACACGGCGTACATCGAGGCCATGACGGCGAGCAGCACTTGTGCGGTGCAGATGTTGGACGTGGCTTTGTCGCGGCGGATGTGTTGCTCGCGTGTGCCGAGCGCGAGACGCATCGCGGGATCACCTTGTGCGTCTTTCGAAACGCCAACGAGGCGGCCCGGCATCTGGCGTTTGAAAGCATCTTTCGTTGCGAGAAATCCCGCGTGCGGTCCGCCGAAGCCGAGTGGAACGCCGAAGCGTTGCGCGGAGCCAACCGCGACGTCGGCACCGAAATCGCCGGGTGCGCGCAGAAGCGTCAACGCGAAGAGATCGGTGGCGACAATCGTGTTCGCGCCGACTGCGTGTGCGGCGGAGAAGAACGCTTCGAAATCATGAATGGAACCGGTCGTGTCGGGATATTGCACGAGCACGCCGAAACAACTCGCCGTCGGAGAAAACGTGCGGTGGTCGCCCACGATCACTTCGATGTCGAGGGGCGTCGCGCGTGTCTTGACGATGTCGATCGTCTGCGGATGGCAAGCAGCGGAGACGAAAAATGTGCGGTGAGCGGAGGCGTCGCCTTCTTTTAAGCGATGACACATCATCATCGCTTCGGCGGCGGCGGTGCCTTCGTCGAGCATGGATGCGTTGGCGATTTCCAAGCCGGTTAAATCCGTGACGAGCGTCTGGAAATTCAGGAGGGCTTCGAGGCGACCTTGGGAAATTTCCGCCTGATACGGAGTGTAAGCGGTATACCAACCCGGATTTTCGAGGATCGTGCGTTGAATGACGCCGGGAGTGAGCGTGTCGTAATAACCAAGACCGATGACGCTGCGGAAAACCTGATTCTGATTCGCGAGTGCGCGCAACTCGGCCAGCGCGCTGCTTTCGCTCGCGGCGGCGGGCAAATCAAGTGCGTCCCTTCGAATA
>CBRAFL010000293.1:0-7200 GCA_967755055.1 uncultured bacterium | reverse complement strand
CGGCTACTCCGGGCGTGCCGGCCACGGTCGGAAGCTATGCGTTTCTCGTCAGTGACGAAGGCGTGAAGATTAGCGCTTATTCGCCGATTGGTCAGCTCGTCATTGCGAACGTGAAGCCGCTGATCACGAGTACGGCGGCTTCTTCAGCGCAGGGAAAGTTGCGCGCCGCGGTCGACGCGTATGCGAGCAAGTTGCCGGCGGTCATTTCGTACGAACAACTCAGTTTGATTCCGACGCCGTCGTCAGCGCTCACCCAATCGGTGCTGCAGGACAATTTTCATCACGTGACGCTCACCGCGTTGTCAGTGGTGGCCGGACAGAGCTACTCCGGGACGGTCAACCTCAACACCGCATCGCCGTACGTCTGGCGGAGCATCCTGGAAACGTACAACTCGGCGCCGGGTGTCACCACGATCTCGACGAGCAATTTGACGTCGTACGGAACCGCGATTGCGAATGGGTTTGCCGCTTCGGCCTCGAGCAAAAACGCGGGCGGACCGTTCACGAGCAGCGCGGCGTTCGGCGCGAGTGCTTTATTGGCGGCGAATCTTCCCGCTCCGATCACGCCGGCGGAATTCATGACCGCGATTGGCGGACTGTTGATGGTTCGATCCGACACGTATCGGATTCGGTCTTACGGTGAGGCGCTCGACCCGTTGGACGGAACGACGATCGAAGCCGTCGCGTACTGTGAAGCGATTCTTCAACGCACCGCGGAAACAGCGCCGAATGGCTTGGGTAGAAAATTCGTGGTCACGTATTTCCGCTGGCTGGGCCCGGACGACATTTGAGCAGATGGCTGCACCCCGAATCAAAAGGCAATTTAACCGCAGAGAACGTAAAGATCACAGAGACCAAGGCATCACAGTTCTTTGTGCTCCTTGCGTTCTTTGCGGTTAACAATTCCGATCCTAGGCGGCGACCGCCGCGCTATTGTAAGTAAATGGTGCCAGAGGGCGGGATTGAACCGCCGACCAAAGGCTTATGAGTCCTCTGCTCTACCACTGAGCTACTCTGGCGAACCTTAGCCGGGTAAACTGCAAACTCCTTCGCCGAAATCCAATCAAAAATTTAGAGCGAGGCTCAGACCAGTCCTTCGGGAGTCTGGCTTGCGCGCAGAGTTTTTCTCTGGCCCGGACTGAAGCCGCGACGCCCCTCGTCGCGTGATCGTATCGGCTGCGATGAGCGCTGTCGCTGCTCAGCTCCGGGAATCCGATTCAAAACTACGGCCACGAGGCGCCGCATCGCGTGCATCAGTTCGAACTTCAGCTTTCGGCTCGTGCACTTGTAGCGCCAAGGCGCGCTTGAGGGCGCGTGCTTCCACTTCTTTGAAAATACCGTCTTCTTTGAGGAAGTCGTCGAAGTCGCCACCGGCGTGGATGTTTTTCGCGCACGACATATCGCTCCAATGTACGTTTAGCGACGGGCGTGTTCGCGCGCGGGTTTGGCCGCAGGCGCGGTGGGCCAGTCGGTGAGGCGGCGGTTCAAGAACGTGAGTTGTTCCTCGGGCGTCATCTTGTTGAGCAGCTTGCTGGTCGCGCGCCGCCAGCGGCGGGACTCTGCCACTGCATCAAAGGTCTTTTTCTTGGTCGTGGCCATGGATAAGAAAGGTTGGTGCTACGATGCGCTCCGGAGGGTATCCCTGCAACACATTCACCGCGTTAAAACCGGATTCCCGGCGTACGTTCGCAAGGTGCTTGGCCAGTCTAGCGAACAGGCGCGCTGGATTTGGGCAAAGATGCCACCTGCCCTGTCAGCTTTGTCCAGTTTTGCGTCATTGCTACTTTGCTGCGCAATGCGGCCATTTGCTCCGTGGAAAGCAGTTCTTGCGCCTGCGCCATCGCGGCGTCCCAGTTGATTGAGTCAAGCCGGACTAGACTCCCAGGCTTCACGGTCGCGGTGGTGATCAAAATCCGCTCGAGTTCTCGTCCTTGCGCCTGAGAAAGCGCGTTGCCGGTTGACGCGGAATATCCCGCCACATCGGCAACTACGAGCGCCGGGTTCACGGTCTTACCATAGCCTTGAAAATCCTTGAAGCCCCCGGCGCCTAGCAGGATTTTCATTTGAACATCGAATTGTCTAACCGCGTCGCGCCGCAAAGCGTCGAGACTTGAATCAGTCGGTGGGATTCCGTGCGTTTTCGCGGTCGCAACGATATCGTTCAACGCATCGGATTTTTCGCAGATCAGATCCTCGAATCGCTCCATTTGCGCGGGCGATAGTCGAAGAGCGGAGAACAATGAATGGAAGTAAAGGGCTGTGCCGGCGCGGTAGGCGACTCGGCGCCGCATAACAGAGGAAGCGTCGTAATCGTCGACCGAACTGGCGGTCGCGTTTTGGAGCGCTGCACCTTCCCCTAGGTTCTCGTCGTGCAACATCGCCCGCGCTGGCTCGGCCTGTTTCGCAAAACGTTCCAAATTTTCGAGTTCATTGCGAAGCGAGTCCGATTCACGAAGCGCCTTCGCCACGGAGGCCTCCGCGCGAATCCTGGCTTGGTACTGATGAATCGTCCAGATCGGCGCCGCCGCGACGATCACCGCCAAAACAATCGAGATGCTACGAGTCGTTTTCATTTCACCGCAGCGTTGAATCGGCTGACCGCGATGTCCTTGAGCATGGCGATCTGAGGCGCCGAAAGAACTCCCTGCGCCAGCGAGATGACCTTTGACCAATCGGAGTTCTTAGGATCGAACCAGTCGTTCTGACGTGCGCGGAGGGTCGACGCCGTCAGGATTTGGCTCAACTGAGCGGCTTGCGATGGTAAGAGAGGGTTTTCGGTATCGTAGAGATTACCAGCCAACGGCCAGACGACCTTGTAATTGATCGGGGTGGATGCCACGGCCTGCATCACGTCGTCACCGAGCAAATCGAGGAGTTCCTGTTGGAGTTCCGCATCAGAACGCGAATCCGATCTAAATGAAACTCCGTCGGGCAGACTATCATCCGCCCCTTGCAGTTGTTCGACCAGATACTCAGCCCGTTTCAGCCGTTCGCCCGACAGTCCGGCCGAAATAAAAATCGGATCGAAAAGCGCAGCAACCACTGCCCGGACATAGGAGCGAAACATGTTTTGCGCCTCCTGCAGCTTTTCGGGTTCCTGCTTCAGCGCAGTGTCTTTGGTCTCTGGAGGTAATACCGCGGCGATCTTCGCGGCACCGGCATCTGCGGCTATCGCGCTCGCTGTCGTGGTCGGTTGGGCGGCAATGTTTGTTGATACTGTGTCCCGCTGACGCTGCAGGTCACGATGCCTCGCCTCGAGCACACCGTTTTCAGAATTCACTTTGGCCAGCATGGCGGTGGCTTGTCGTTGCAACCTGGTTTCGCGCGTCGCGGTTGCAATCAACATTAAGCACACAACACCGGCGACGAGTCCTAAGCCTATCTTGGTTGTAGTCATCAGATGTAAGAGTCCTATTCCAGGTACTGTTGTGGCCGACACGGCAGCCAACGCTTTTCCCGCTACCGCCGACGCCAAATTCGCCGGAGCGGCGACCACCGCGTGATCGGCAATCAAGGCACCTAAGGCCGCGGCCGACGACTTGATCCCGCGGCGTGCGAGTTGGAGCCGCAAATGTTCGAGCGCACGATTAACGCGCATACGGGAGCCGTCTTCGGTTGACTCAAGTTTCGCCGCAATTTCAGCAAACGAATTTCCTTCGAAAAAACGCAGAAGCAGTGGCGTGCGGTCGCGCTCGGCTAGACCATCGAGCAACACTCCGAATTGGGGCTGAATCGTATCCCAATCGAGATCCGGTTCATTCCGCGCAGGGAAAGTTTCTTTCATGGCTTCCGCTTTCTCTTCGTATTTCCGGCGACGCCGTTCGTCCCGTAAGGCGTTGATCGCAAAATAACGCGTCGTCAGGTAGAGCCAGCCGGTAAGGGTGGGATGTCGGGATACAGAATCCGCTTTCTGGGCGAGCCGGGTGAAAACGGCCTGTGTGACGTCTTCCGCTAAGTGGGCATCACGATCGACCCGGCTAAGTGCCACGGAAAACACCAGGTTGATATGTCGCTGGACAATCTCGGCAAAAGCATGCTCGTCGCTGGAATGCGCATACCGATGCAAAAGTTCGACGCTCTCAGTCATTTGGTTGTTATTAAAAGACCACCGGCCGTGCGCAAACCGAACATGTTTTCCCTAGAGAGAGCTCTGGACAGAGAGCTCTGGACAGAGTCAGACCATGTGGTTTGGGGTTAACCGCACTGCCGGACCAAGCGTGACAGGCTGGGATACTACTGTGACGGACCTCGGGCTGAGATTCATGGGTGCCTTTGCGCGGTCGTCACAGGAGCAGCTGGCTCGGGATTTCGGACACGCTGTTCTTGCGGCTGTGTTCTTGGACTTTCACTCGTTGGAGCGGGACGCGAAACTTCAGTATTGGACGTCGGTGCAACGCGCTTGGCTTGGCCGTGCGAGAGAGCAGGGGCATTTTATCTTCGAGTTGCCTGCCTATTTCCCAAGTAATAGTTCGAACTATTGCTAAAGAAGACCGCGACGAATTCGTTCTGCGTTCGTCAGATCTCATCTGGCTGCTGTCATGTAATTGGCAGCTTTTACCCCATGAAATCCTCTCCGATCCGAATCGGTTTTTTGTCGTTGCTGGCCTCGTGGGCTGTTCTCGCTCGCGCGGCTATAATCAAGATCGACGTTGATCACGTCATCGACGCGGTCGATCCACGCATCTTCGGCATCTTCATGGAGCCGATTGGATTCAACCGCGCCGATCTGAAGTTCAATACGCTCTACGGTCCGCTCTACGATCCGAAGTCGCCGCTCGCGGATAAAAATGGATTCCGCAAAGACATGCTCGAGGCCGCGCGCGAATTGCAGCTCACCCAGATGCGCTGGCCCGGCGGAAATTTCACCTCGACCTACGACTGGCGCGATGGCATTGGCCCGAAAGATAAACGTCCGAAGCGGCTGGAACTTGCCTGGGGCGTCGTCGAACCGAACCAGGTTGGCACCGATGAATGGGTGCAGCTCAATAAAGAGATCGGCTCCGAAAACGTCGCGTGCATTAACATGGGCTCAGGCACGCTCGACGACGCGCGATACTGGGTCGAATACTGCAACGCTCCCCTCGGCACTTACTGGTCGGACAAGCGCGCCGAGTATGGCCACCCCGAGCCGTACGGCATCAAATACTGGTGCCTCGGCAATGAGGTCGACGGTGCTCCGTGGATCATCGGCTACAAGGACGCGGAAGATTATCTGAAGTTTGCGATCGAGGCCGCCAAGGCGATGCGTCGCAGCTCGCCTGGTACGAAGCTCGAGTTCATCGCGAACGGTTCTTCCAACTACAAGGACAACCTCGATTGGGTGGAGTGGAACTGGAAAGTGATCAAAGGCCTGTATGGAATCGCGGACTACATTTCGCTCCATCGCTACTGGGACAACTCGGATGACTATTACGTTTTCATGGGACAGCGCGCGATGGATCTCGACGAGAAGATCACGATTACCGCCGGGCAGATCAAAGCGGTCTCGGCAGTCCAAAAGAAAAAGCCGATGCATATTTCCGTCGACGAGTGGGCACCGCCTTTTCGCGGAGGGCATTTGTCGACGCTCGCGTTGGCGCAGTACTTCAACGCTTTTATCCGCCATGCGGACGTCGTGAAAATGTCGAACTTCACGCTGCTCACCTCGATCCTCGGCCGCGATCCGAAGACCGATGCGACGTACAAGTCACCGACATTTTATGCGTTCAAGATGTTTTCGACGCAGTGTCGCGGTGCGTCGCTGGCGACCTTGGTTGAGTGTGACACGTTTCGTACGAGCGATTATTATACGAGTATTCCGTACCTCGATGTGACCTGCGTCTACAACAAGGACGCCAGGCAGGTGGTGATTAATGTGGTCAACCGCCACAAAGACGAAGCCATTGCCACGGATATTCAGTCGGTCGCGGGCGCGTTCACCGGCACCGCGACGGTGAATCAAATCACGAATGACGACGTCAAGAACACGCCTTATACCTACGAGGCGCGCGACAGCTACGCGCCGAAAACCGAGCAGCTCGCGACGAGCGGCGCGACCCTGCACTATAATTTCCCAGCGCACTCGTTTACTCAAATCATCGTGGGTGTGGACCGTCGGTGAGGCTTTATTGCTGCCGACACAGATCAAACCGGCGCGTTTAGGGATAACGCCCCCTACCATTCAAGATCATTTTTTTTCGAACATGAACTCTCATCAACGTTACATCATCTCGCTCTTCGCATTGACCTGCGCGACGGCATCATTCGCGCAGGAAAAATCGGAACAAGCCTCACCGGAACGCGCTCGCGCCAACTTCGCGCGACCGATCGTTCTCGGACCGGACGATGTGCGCGTGTTTCCCGAGGCGCCTGATGGGTTCAAAGCGGTGCGCTCCGGAATTTCCCAAGGTCGCCTTGAAACCTTCGAATACGACTCGGGTGTGACGGGCACCCGCCGCAAGGCCCGCGTGTATCTGCCCGCCGGCTACACGCCGGAAAAGAGATATCCGGTGCTCTATCTCCTGCACGGCATCGGCGGCAATGAGCACGAGTGGACCGGTTACGTCAAAGCCGACGTCATCCTCGACAACGTCATTGCCGATGGCAAAGCGGTGCCATTGATCGTCGTGCTGCCTAACGGACGGGCGCTGCCGGACGACCGAGCACCCACTGGCAGTCCGTTCACGCCGGAAAACTCCGCGGGCTTCGCGAAGTTCGAACGCGACTTGTTCGATTTTTTGATTCCGGCCATCGATGCCAGGTATTCGACACTGGCCGACCGTGAACATCGCGCGCTGGCCGGTCTCTCCATGGGTGGCGGCCAGACGTTCAACTTCGGGCTCACTCACCTTGACACCTTCGCGTGGCTCGGGGCGTTCTCCGCCGCCCCGAACACCAAGCCTGCGGCAGAACTGGTGCCCGACCCGGGCCACGCGCGTGAAAAACTAAAGCTGCTGTACATCTCTTGTGGTAACAAAGACGGGCTCATTGGGATTTCGCAGGGGATGCACGCCTGGCTCAAGGAGCACCAAGTGCCGCATGTTTGGAACGTTGATGATCACGCTCACGATGGCGAGACGTGGGGCAGCAACCTCTATCATTTTACCCAGAAAATTTTTCGCTGAACGTGGCAGGTCGTTGCCCATTCGATCCAGGCGCACATTTCGTCCGTGCGCAGGAAATCTGGCAGGGATTGATTCCGGTGGGGAGCTCTGAAACAGG
>CBRAFL010000292.1:0-7260 GCA_967755055.1 uncultured bacterium | reverse complement strand
CACGCACCATTTTGCGGCGCATGGCCACTCGCCAACGTAAACCTAAATCAAAACCGTCTTCCGCGCTGCGTGAAATGAACCAGCTCAGTGCCGACGTGCGCGAACTCGGTGCAGCTTTGGGTCGCGTGATTGCACGGATCGAGGGGCAGGCGACGTTTGAGACCGTCGAGCGTTTGCGGAAACTCGCCAAGTCGCGCCGGGCGGGCGAGGTCTCGGCGGGTGACGCGCTCGCGACGGCGGTTGAATCTTTGCCGGCCACGGCGGCCTTCGATCAAGCGATGGCATTCACGCTTTATTTTGAATTGGTGAACCTCGCTGAGGAAAATTTTCGCATCATGCTTTTGCGCCAGCGACGGGCGGCACGGCTGTTGCGCACGGATGGCGGAGAGGTGATGCGCGAATCGATCGAGGCGGCGGTAGGGGAACTCAAAGCCGCGGGTGTTGATGCTGCGGCGATGCAATCGCTGGTGGATCGGCTGGCGATCGAGCTGGTGTTCACGGCGCATCCCACGGAGTCGAAGCGCCGCACGCTACTGACGAAACTCCAACGACTCGGAGAAATTCTCCGGCAACGCGCGCATCCTGAGCTGGCGGTCGATCCCACTCTGTTGGATGCGGAATGCGTGGAGCGAGAAATCGCATCGTTGTGGCTGACCGACCGCAGTCGTGCCGCGCGGCCCGAAGTGACAGACGAGGCGAGGACCGGTCTTTGGTATTTCGATACGACGCTTTTTGAGACGTTGCCGCGATTGCACGCGGACATGAAACGCGCGCTGGCCCGTTATTATCCTGGCGTGAATCCCCCGAAGCGCTGGCTGTCGTTTGGCTCGTGGATCGGTGGTGATCGGGATGGAAATCCCAACGTCACTCCCGCGGTTACCGGGGAGATTTTGCTTTTTCACCGCAGACTCGCGTTGGACAAACTACGTCTGGCGGCGCACCGACTCTCGCGCACGCTCACGGTGAGCGATCGTCGCGACACGGTGGTGCCGGCGTTGCAAACAGGACTGCGTGAGAGTTTGCACCTGTCGCGGCATTTGGAAGAAATGGGAAAACGTTATCCACATGAACCCTACCGGCTGCTGCTCGGCGTGCTGCGCGAGCGACTCAGCCAGGCGTTCGCCGATGTTCGCGACCTCCATGTGCTGGAGGCGGGAGCGGAGAAAGTGTCATGCCTCAGCCAGCAAACGGTGGCGGAGACATTGGAAACGATTCGCGTGAGTCTGGCGGCGGGGCGGGGCGCGTTGCTGACGGGCGGGGAATTGGAGACCATGCAGGAGCAGGTCGCGGTCTTCGGGTTGCACACGGCGCGGTTGGATTTGCGGCAACATTCATCGCATCATGAAAGTGCGATCGCGGAAGTGCTGCACCGGCCGGATTACGCGAAGCTGTCCGAAGATGATAAACGAGCGGCTTTATTGAGCGCGCTTGGGACCGCGCAACCGCTGGCGCTTTCAGCACTCGCTCGTTTTTCAGCGGCGACGCAGAACGTGCTCGAGCCGATCGCGCTGGCGGCACGCGCGATCGCCCGGTTCGGGCGGGATGCTGTCGGTATCTACATTATCAGTATGACCGATGGGGTGTCGGATTTGCTGGAAGTTGAACTCTTGCAGGCCCTGGCGGGCGCGTCGCTCCCGATCGCGCCGCTGTTTGAAACGCTGGACGATCTTAATCGTGCGCCCGGAATTTTGAGTGCGTTTTTTTCGCTGCCGGGGCGGGCGCGGCCTGATCATCAGCACGTGATGCTGGGTTATTCGGACAGCAATAAAGATTGCGGCTATCTGACAGCGAATTGGGCTCTCTACAAAGCGCAGGAGGAGATTGCCGCAGTGTGTCGCGAGCAGGGAGTGAAGGTCACGCTGTTTCACGGTCGCGGCGGCAGTATCGCGCGTGGTGGCGGGCCGGCGGCGAAGGCGATTTTAGCGCAGCCCGCGGGATTGCGCGACGGCGGGATTCGAGTGACGGAGCAGGGCGAAGTGCTCTCGACGCGTTATCACGATGCGGATCTGGCGCACCGGATTCTCGAGCAGATGGCTTATGGTGTCATGCTCGGTACACACGCAGCGCAGACAGAATCAGTGGTCCCGAACGAATGGCGTGAGGCAATGGAGACGATGAGCGCGGCGGGTTTTGGCGCGTACAAAGCAGTGGTGCATGACGACCCGGAGTTTCTGCGGTTTTGGCGGGAGGCCACGCCGATCGACGAAATCAGTAATTTGAAACTGGGTTCGCGGCCGACGTACCGGAAGGCGACGAAGAGCGTAGGAGATCTGCGGGCGATTCCGTGGGTTTTTTCCTGGATGCAGAGCCGGTTTAATTTCCCGGGCTGGTTCGGATTGGGCAGCGCGCTCGATGCGGTGCTGCGGAGTGGGCCGAAGGGCCGAAAACTGCTCCGCGAAATGCATGCGCGCTGGCCGTTTTTTCAGACCTTGATCGACAACGCCCAGCTTACGATGCGGAAAGCCGACATGGGCATCGCGACGCTCTACGCGGGGCTCGTTCACGATGAGAAAATCCGCGGACGGATTCTCGGCTTGCTGCAGAAAGAATTCGCGCGAACGGAAGCGGCGATCCTCGTGGTCACGGGACAAAAGCAGTTGTTGGCGGGAGAACCGGTATTGCGCCGATCGGTGCAGTTGAGGAATCCGTATATCGATCCGCTCAACTATTTGCAGGTGGAGATGCTCCGGCGTTTGCGCGGGAAAAAACTTTCGGCGAGCGAAGCCGAGGCGACCGCCGCGGTCGTGGAGCTCACGATCAATGGGATCTCAGGTGGGCTGAAGAACACGGGGTAGGTTCATCCTCACTTCGTGCTCGTGATCGCAATCTTGATCTGGATCGGATCGAGGAGATCACGATTATGATCACGATCATGAGCATGAGTAGGCGGGCGGCGGTGGATACGCGACTTTTGCAAAATCCGCATTCCGACTAGACGGCATGAAGCCCATAGGCCACCGTTACTGAACCCCGAATCCTTTTATCGCGTGATTATTTCGAAAATCGACCTCAACGCACTGCTCCACGCCAGTCACACTTCCCCGCACTCCGTGCTCGGAATGCATCCGCAATCGAAAGGCCGCAGCGCAGGCGTGGTGGTCCGGGCTTTTCTTCGCCAGGCAAAGACCTGCGCCGTGGTGGATGTGGCCACGGGCAAGGAGTGGCCGATGAAATTGATCGCGGATGACGGGGTGTTCGAGGTTTTCATTGCGAAACGACCCGAAGTGTTTCGTTACCAGTTTCGCGTGACCAACCCCAGCGGCGAGATGCGGCAGTTCTTCGATCCGTATTCGTTTTTACCGACGTTGGGAGCGCAGGACCTTTACCTGTTCAATGAAGGTAACGAGCACCGGATTTACGATAAGCTCGGCGCTCACCTCCGCACGATCAACGGGGTGCCGGGTGCCGCCTTTGCCGTCTGGGCGCCCGCCGCGAAGCAGGTTTCGCTCGTTGGTAACTTCAATCACTGGGACGGTCGTTTCCACCAGATGCGTCCGCTCGGCTCGTCGGGCGTGTGGGAGCTGTTCGTGCCGGGCCTCGAGGAGGGCGAGCTCTACAAATTCGCGGTACGCGACGAGTGGGGACACGTTCACCTCAAGACCGATCCGTACGGCACGTATTTTGAGGGCCCGCCGAACAACGCGTCCATCATCTACGACACCGGCAAGTTCAAATGGAACGATGCCGCCTGGCTCGAGCGTCGTCAGGCCAACGCCGGGAAGATCGATCAACCGATGTCGGTGTACGAGGTTCATCTCGGCTCCTGGCGCCGCAAGTCCGAGGACGCTGGACGGCCGCTCGATTACCGCGAGGCCGCGACGCAGCTGGCGGATTACGTCACGGAAATGGGTTTCACTCACATCGAGTTCATGCCGCTGGCGGAACATCCGTTCACGGGCTCGTGGGGTTATCAGGTGACCGGATTTTATGCGCCGACGCATCGCCACGGAAATCCGGAGGATTTCGCGTGGATGGTGGACTATCTGCATCAGCGCGGGATCGGCGTGATCCTGGACTGGGTGCCCGCGCATTTTCCGCGCGACAGTTTTGCGCTGGCGGAATTCGACGGTTCGCATCTTTACGAACACGCGGATCCACGGCTTGGCGCGCACATGGATTGGGGCACGCTGATTTTCAATTATGGGCGGAATGAAGTCCGCTGTTTCCTGCTCGCGAACGCGCTCGCGTGGGTCGAGCGCTATCACATCGACGGACTCCGCGTGGACGCCGTTGCGTCGATGTTGTACTTGGATTACTCGCGCAAGGAAGGACAGTGGATTCCCAATAAATACGGTGGCCGGGAAAATTTAGAGGCGATCGATTTTCTGAAACAGGTGAACGACCTTGTGCATCGCTATCACCCCGGTGCTTTGATGATCGCCGAGGAGAGCACGTCCTTCGCCGGAGTGACCAAACCGACGGCGTACGGCGGTCTGGGCTTCGACTACAAGTGGAACATGGGTTGGATGCACGATAACCTGAAATATTTCACGAAGGAGCCGGTCCATCGGAAATGGCATCAGCACGATCTCACGTTCGGCATGCTTTATCAGTATGCGGAAAATTTCGTGACGGTGTTTTCCCACGATGAAGTGGTGCACGGCAAGGCGTCGATGCTCTTCAAAATGGGTGCGTGGCACATTCCCGAAAAAGCGGCGAATCTGCGTTCGCTGTACGCACACATGTGGGGTTATCCCGGGAAAAAATTACTCTTCATGGGCGGCGAGTTCGCGCAGTCGAGCGAATGGAACTACGACGGCAGTCTCGACTGGCACCTTTGCCAGTATCATGATCACGAAGGCGTGCGACTCCTTGTGCGGGATCTCAACCGCCTCTACACGAGCGAGCCGGTGTTGAGCCAAAACGATTTTAACCCACAGGGTTTCCGCTGGGTTTCCTGTCAGGATTCAGGAGCAAGTGTGCTGGCGTACCTGCGAACGGACGCTGCTGAGCGCACGCTCTTCGTGGTGGTCGGCCATTTCTCGGGGGCGACGCGGTCCTATCGCATCGGCGTGCCGCGGCGTGGGCTCTGGGTCGAAGTCGTCAATAGCAACAGCCAATACTACGGCGGCACGGGCCTCGGAAATGACGGCGCGCGGCACTCCGAGGACGTGGCGCATGACGGGTTTAGTCAGTCGTTGAACCTTACGCTGCCGCCGTTGAGTACGATGATTTTTAAGTGGACGGCTGAGGGGTGAGGCTGGTTGGGAGGCGAAATTGATTCGTCAGTGCGATAGGTAAGGCGAACCCTCCGCGTGTGGCGCGGCTCGTCGGGACGACTCGCCCTACCGGGCAGCGAGAAACACACCCCGCCCTTCGGGCACCTCTCTCAAGAGGGGACTTCGGCTGCTCGAGTTCTAAGAAATCCCCTCTTGAGAAGGGTGGCGCGTAGCGCCGGGGTGTGTGATCGGGGTTTCCGGACAAGACGCGACGACGCATCGTCCGGTTGCGTCTCCAGCATGCCACTACGCCATGATCACCGATGCGCGCGTTCGTAGTCGGTGAACGTCACGACCATGTCGGCGTCGAGTGATTTGATCAGGAAGGCGCGGCCGCGTAGATGCGTGATGCTTTCTTGCAACAGGCTCGGGCGCGTTCCGTCGGGGAGCGAGTAGGTGAGTGTCGTTTTCATCGCGTTGATTTTTACTCCCCATGTGGGAGAGAACGGCGCGTCAGCCGCGAGTTCGAACGACTCGATTGTGCGTGTTGGTTTATGCACTACGAGCGTCGCCACCAGAAACCGTGCCGTGGCATCGCCGGCTTCGCTGGGTTTCAAGCGGGTGCGGCACGTCGCTCGTTCAGCCGTTTCGTTCGCCACTTCGAGCGTGGTTAGATCCAACTGGTCTCTGAGCTGAGGGGCGGTGCCGCCTCGCGAACGACGGGATAGTTTTTCGAGATAGCCCTGCGATTCATCGGTCGTCGGTGTGCGGTCGTCCTCTTGAAGAAGTGTCCAGCGATCGAATTCCGGTTGAGCGGCGTTGTAACGTTCCTTTCGGCTGTGGCCGTCGCCTCGCGTGGTTTGGGTGAACGACCAGCCCTTGGGCCCTTCCGTGCGGAATGATTTAAGTGCTTCCTCGAGCGCGGGCCGGATCGAAGCGATCGACGCGGGCGGCTCCGCGGCGGCGACGGAAACGGTCAGAATGCAAGCGAGCAGGAAGAAACGCATGGGCTGTGGAAATCAGAGGCGCGCAGCGAATCAATCCGCTTCGTCTTTCGGAGTTCGCCGCGATTTCGCAAAGAAACCGCCGGTTCGAACGTAATCTCATTGGTCACTCAATCTTAACTTGGAGGTTATTATGGAAACTCGATTTGTCCTGGCGGTGACAGTAGCAACGGCGTTTCACGCGTTCGTTTTGTTGGGAGTCAATCGGCCGCATGTTCCAACGCATCGTCCTTCACCGGCGGCACACTTGCCGGAATGTCCACCGCCGTTTGCGGTGGATCTCGAGCCGCCGAAAGATTCGGAGGACGAGCCAAGAATCGCGGAGGCTCCGCCCAAAGGTCAACCTGAGGAATTCAAACCGACGCTGGATGAGCCCGTGCTTTCTCCGTCGAACGATGAGCAAATGATGCCACCGAGGACGCCTCAGCCAGCGACTATCGTGACTCGAATTTCTTTCGACCCGCCTGGCGTGCCTGATGGGACGAGCGATAAATGGAATGATGTTAAGATTTGGACCCCTGATGGACTCGACAATTCGCCGCGCACGAAAGCCCAGATCGCCCCGTCTTATCCGGCTGCTGAACGGAGCGCCGGAATCACCGGTGAAGTGCTGGTGGAGTTCATCGTCGACGAAAGCGGACACGTGCAACACGCGCATGTGGTGCGGAGCACGGCTGCGGCGTTCGAATCACCGACGATTCGCGCAGTCGAGCGCTGGCGCTTTGAGCCCGGAAAAAAGAACGGACGCGCGGTGCGCTTTCGGATGGTCGTGCCGGTGAGTTTTAATCTCGAAGCTTAGGCAATTCTGTGGGAGTCCGCAGTTGAGAGCCGAGAGGTCAAAGAGTCCGATGTAGCCCGCCGCGTGAGCGGCGGGATCACTGCGCTCCCGCGCAGGGCTACGCGGATAATTAAAGACGACACGGAGGTCGTTCCTCGCTCGGCGCGCTTCGCGATGCGCTACAGAATTTCAGCCACTTGATGCGTGACGAAACCGCCGCGGGTTTGAACCCTCACCGAATCACCGACACGCTTGCCGAGCAGTTCCCGGCCGAGTGGAGATTGCGGCGTGAGGACGAGGACCGGAACTCCTTCAACGT
>CBRAFL010000291.1:0-7269 GCA_967755055.1 uncultured bacterium | reverse complement strand
GCGGTGATTTTTGGCTGCCATGTGTTCATCAGGATGAAAGCGCCCAAGGTGCAGAACACGGTGAGGATCACCGTGAGCGCCAGCCATACGGGCGACCTCCACGGTGCGAGCAGCGCATGTGTATCCGGTGCGAGGATGCCGGCCAGAGCCCAGAAGACGACGCCCTCCGTGGCAAACATGACCAGCGTCAACTTCTCCGGACGATTCGCGGCGAACTCACTTTTTTCCAGCCACAGAATCTGCCACATGAAGAACACCGATGATAATAACGTCTCCCATTCGCCGCGACCGAGGGACATTGTCCGCCAGTTGAATCGGCCCAGAATCGCGACACCGGCCAGCACCAACGTGCAACTTACCCAGATCGCCAGTCGTGGACTGCGGCGGGCCCGTATCGCGAGATAAACGGGAATCATGATGGCGTAAAACTGCGTGAGAAACGCGGAGGTGGACGCGGCCGTGAATTGCAGCGCGTCGTTTTGAAACAACATACCCACCGCGGCAAAGAGCCCGATGATGATGCCCTGCTTGAGTTCGCCGCGACTCACCCGCCAGAAGTCCCGTGCCTGCAGCGCGACTAGCACGAGCGTAGCGAGGAGGAATCGCGGCGCCACCGTGTAGATTCCGGAAAACCATGTCCCCACTCCGGGAATCAAACGTTCGTGCAACAGCGCCAGAGCTTTAATCAGTGGAAAACTCAGTCCCCAAAACAAAGTTGCGACCAGCAGCATCAGCAGGGCTCGGGTATGCTGCGGGGATTTCGGCGCGTTCGACATGAGAACTCTCCAGCGTGCCGTGCTGGGGGAATGGGCCAAGCGAATTGCTATTCGCCGGAATCACAAGGACCGATCGCTTTGTTGCGTGCGCGCGCGAAGTGATGATCGTATCGCGAAGAGCAAAGCGACGTCGTGATCGATCTAACGTTCTCCGTGGATTGCCGCAGTCGGCGAAGCCTCGTTCGCAATGACAATTAAGGAAATTCCAGCGCCTTCGATTACGAGGCGCCGCTCGATTCCGCTGAATGCTGCTGTTTCACAGAAGCGACGTATCGGTCGAAGGCGGACATCAACTCGGGGAGGCGCACGGGCTTCGTAAGGTAATCGTTCGCGCCGGCGCTGAGCGTGCGCTCTCGTTGTTCAACGCGCGCATCCGCGGTAAGCGCGATGATCCACACGCCTCGCATGGAGTCGCCCGCTTCTCCGGTGCGAATTTTTTTGATGGCCGTAAGTCCGTCCATTTCCGGCATGTGAAGATCCATCAGAACCACCTCGGCTATGTTGGCGGCGAGATGCTCGAGCGCAGCGCGACCGTTCGACACGGCCGTCCAATGGCAGCCGAGATTGGTTACGACCCGCTGAATGAGCTGCTGGTTGACCGCGTTGTCCTCGGCGATGAGGACATTGAGATTATAGCTCGCCGTGACGATTTCCGTCGCGGGTGAAACCAGCGGAGTGGCGGACGTGCGCGTGCCAAGTAGGTTCCGCAACGTCGCTTGATGAGGCGGCTTGTTCAGCAGCACGCGAAAATGAGTTCGTAGCGCCGACCGAAGTTCCGGCGGCAATGAGATGGAAACCAGTCCGATGATTTTCTCCGGCGGGAGACCGGGCAGCGGGGTGGCTTTCGCGGCCAGCTCAACGGCGATTGATTCACTGATATCTACAATCGCAATGTTCCAGTCCGAACGATCCACCAAGGTGTTCATCTCGCCCTGAATAACTTCAGCTCCGAGCCTTTCGCCAAGACGCGCGAGTTCGTCACGTAATCCGCGGCTTTCCGCCACGACAACGAGTCGTTGATGAACGAGAGTGGGGATGACTGGTGACAGGTCCTCGGCTGAATGCACGGGCGCGCGAATGGTGAAGGTAAAAGTCGAGCCCACTCCCGGTTCACTGACGAACGAGATTTTTCCGTTCATTAGCTCGACGATGTTTTTGCAGATCGCGAGGCCAAGTCCCGTCCCCCCGAAGCGGCGGGTGGTGGACTCGTCCACCTGGCTGAACGGTCGGAAAATTTTTGCGTGGTGTTGCGCGGAGATTCCGATTCCCGTGTCTCGTACTGAAAATTCCAATATGGCGGTTGATGGCGTGCCGTCTGCGGATGTTTCAATCGACGTGGCGCGCACGCGTACCTCGACTTCGCCGCTGGCGGTAAATTTGACGGCGTTGTTTACGAGGTTGACCAGCACCTGGCGCAGCCGGCCCACATCGACGACGATGGCGGGCGGTACCGAGTCATCGACCCAGTGCAGGAGCTCGATCTTTTTTTCCACTGCGACACCCGCGATCAGATCGAGCGCATTTTCGACGCATTCTCTCGGATCACACGGTTGTGGCTCCAGCTTGAGCCGTCCCGATTCAATTCGCGCGTAATCGAGAATATCTCCGGTGAGTTGGATCAACGTTTCGCTGCTCGTGCGAATCGTGGCGACGAATTCCTGTTGCTCGGGCGTCAATTCAGTATCGAGCAGCAGGCTTGCGAATCCGACGATTCCATTGAGCGGCGTGCGGACCTCGTGACTCATCGTCGCAAGAAATTGCCCCTTGGCCCGGTCGCCCGCCTCGGCCCGCTCCTTCGCTTCGCGCAACATACTTTCGGTTTCGCGAATCTCCGTCATGTCTTCGAACACCACGACGAAGCTGCGAATGCGGCCGGCGCGATCCTTGACCGGGGTCACTCCACCGCGCGCGGGAAAATAGCTGCCGTCCTTGCGGTGCATTGACCATTCGCCTGACCACGGCTGGCCTGCACCGAGCGTCGCCACGAGTTCTTCGATCAATTCGGGCGGAGCTTCGAAGCCCTGAAATTCGCGCCACTCACGACCGATCAGCTCTTCTCGCAAATAACCAACCTGACGACAAAAGCCTGCGTTGGCATATTGGATACGCTGATTGAGCGCGACGATCATGACTGCCGACTGACCTTGCTCCATTGCTTCGGTGAGATTGCGCAACGTGTCCCGCTGCCAGTTCTGACGGCGCGTGCTGACGAGCGTCGCGAGCGGTAAAAGCAAAAGCATCCAGACATAAGCCGCGATACCGACGGCCGCGCTCCACGACGTTGCGCGCCAATGCCCCGCCGCGACATCGATGCCAAGAATATCGATGGGTTTTCCGCCTTGCGATGCCTCGAGAGGGGCGTAGGCGCGTACCCAAAGTCCGGATAAATCTTGGGTCGGGCCTTCGGTCGACGGCCGGTCAGTGACGATTGCTCGAGCGGTTTCAAGGAAGCGAGGCGACGTCGCGCGGTCTCCTCCGGAGTCAACGAGCAGGCTGATTTTTCCGGTCGTCGGGAGAAGACGAAAAAGATAAACGGAGCGAATGCCCGGTTCGATCTGGCGAAGTCGGATGAGGCGCTCTTTTACTGCGACGAGATCCGGCCTGGCCAAATCATCGGTTGTGCCAGTGAGCTGACTTACTTCCCTGGGATCGAACGCCAGCGCGCAGCGTCGAGCTGTGATCACGAGATCGGCGAGCAGGCCTTTGCGGGTCTCGTCGTAGCGCCAATAGCCGGCGGCAAATCCTGCGGCGAAAATCACCGCGATGGCAAGCGAGAGCGGGGTCTTGCGTGAAAAGGCGGAAAGCATAACGCACGAGAGGCCGGAAAGCGTCTGCCCAAATCAACGACGGGCATTGATCGCGCGCAATCATGAAGCCGGGCGCCGGCGGCTATCTGGTGCGAAAAGTGAAACGGGCTGCGCTCAAAGCGAAATTTTGGAAGGTAATTCCAAGGACCGATTTAAAGCCGGCGTCTTGCGGCGCCGAGGGCTGGGCACAAAAAAACCGCCGCGGAAAACCGCGACGGTTTAAATTCAAAGTTCTTGGAAAATCAGGAAACGTGACCTGATACCAGCTTGGTCATCTCGAACATCGAGACCGACTTCTTGCCGCCGAACACGGCCTTCAGCTTGTCGTCAGCGTTGATCTGGGTCTTCACCTTCTTGTCCTGCAAACCATTCTTCTTGATGTACGCCCAGAGCTTCTTCGTGAGCTCCGTGCGGGGAAGTGGGTTCGCGCCAACGACAGCGGCGAGCGTCGCGTCGGGAGTGACCGGTTTCATGAATGCTGCGTTCGGTTTACGAGCGGATTTTTTAGCCATAATGATTTTGGGTTGTTAGATGCTTTCCTTCGAAAGCAACGCACTTCTAGAGGGAAAAAGTGTCGTTTGCATAGGAGAATCTTCGCTTTTTTCGAGGGGGCTCCCTCTGAAGAAGAGCAAGGCAGTTCAGAGTTGAGGGCTGCGGGTTGAGAGCAAAACCGAAAAAATGCACTCCACTTCCCCTCGGAACTGCTCCGGCAACTATGCTGAAAATGCTTTCTCCGCTCTGAATTTGTGCTCTCAAACGAGTGCTCGCGACTCACTATACCGCGTCATCCAGCTGCACGAACTGCTGGTAAAGCGCTGCGTAATGTCCGCGGCGTGCGAGCAATTCGAGGTGTGTGCCACGTTCTATGATACGCCCCTGCTCGAGCACGAGCACGAGATCCGCGTGGCGAATGGTGCTGAGACGGTGCGCCACAATAAAGTTCGTCCGCCCTCGGAGCAGCTCAATCAGAGCTTTTTGCAGACGGGCTTCCGTGATTGCGTCGATCGAGCTGGTGGCTTCATCGAGAATGACCATTCGAGGATTCGCCAGCAGCGCGCGCGTGAAACAAATCAGCTGGCGCTGACCGATGGATAATCCGGCGCCGCGTTCACCCACCTCGGTCAGCAGGCCGTTGGGCAGCGCATCCAACATGTCGAGACAGTCGAGCTGTCGTGCTGCGTCGCGCACATCGGCATCGCTCGCGGTGGGGTGGGCGAGGCGGATATTTTCCAGCACCGTGCCGCTGAATAGAAAGTTCTGCTGCTGCACGATGCCAGTCTGGCGATGCAACGAATGACTCGTGAGTGCGCGAATCTCGCGACCATCGATCAGCAACTCGCCGCGCGTCGGGAGATAAAATTTCGAAACGAGATTGATGATCGAGCTCTTGCCACTGCCGGTATGGCCGACGAGCGCGACCGTCTGACCCGGTGCCGCACTGAACGTCACGTCGTGCAACACGGGTCGAGCGGGGTCGTATCCAAAATCCACATGACGGAACTCCACGCGGATGCCCTGCCCCGGTTGGAGTGGTGACGACCTCGTGGCGGAGAACTGCGATGACGGCGTCGCGTTTCCAGCGATGGCCTCTGGCCGCGGATCCGGCAGATCAATTGCGTGAGGAGCGTCCTCCCAATCGGGTTTCACATCGATCAAGCGAAACACGCGCTCCGCTCCCGCCATCGCGACCAGGGCTTGATTATACTGCGTCCCGATCGTCGCGATGGGAGCGAAGAACTGATTCGCCATGATAAAAAACGTGATCAGTCCGCCCAAACTCATATCGCCATCGAACACCCGCCAGCCGCCCAACATCAGCAAAATCGCAATGAAGAACTGGCTGTTCAACTCGAGCAGCGGAATGAGAATCGCCGAGGTGCGGGCGAGCGCGACGTTGTACTGGGCGTGATCGGCCAGCAGACTGCGGAAGAGGCCGAGATTGGTTTCCTGCCGAACGAATCCCTGGGTCACGCGCATACCGCCGACTGATTCCGCAAGCGTAGCGGTGACCCGGCTAAAGCTGTCACTCGCCGAACGCGACAGCCGGCTGATCTGCATCCGAAAGTGGTTATTAAGAAACCACAGCACGGGCGCCATACCCACGACCACGAGAAACATTGTCCAGTCGGTCCACGCCATTACCACAGCAGCGAACAACATGCTACCGAATTGAATCAGACTGACGAACAGGACTTCCTGAATACCGACCCTGAGAGCCTCGACGTCACTTGTCACACGACTGATGATACGGCCTAGCTTCACGCGGTGGAAAAAACTCATCGGCTGCCGCTGCACCTTGACGAAGATTTCGGCGCGCAGTTGGTTCACCACGGACTCGCCGATCTCGAGGGCGAAGCGCTGGCGAAAATGAAAGAGGCCGTCCGTTGCCAGCGCGAGTACGGCGTAGATGGCCACTCCGGCGGCGAGAGCAGCCACATCCCCTGCGGTGATGGGACCTTTGATGATCAAGGTCGAAAGCCAGGCGAGCGCGGGAAGTTGAGCGGCGCGAATAATCGTGAGCGCGATGAGCCAGTTTCTCTTTTTCGAAACTGTGCGCGTGTAGCCAAACAGCCGGCGGATGAGGCCCCACTCGAGCGGCTTGAACTGCTCTTCGTCCTCCTCGTCGCGCGCGCGATGAACGAGCACGGCGGCTTTTCCGGGAGTGGAGGAGGGGGGAGCTTTCATGCGGCTCCTTTCGTTGGGCTGAATTGCTCGAGTTCGCGGCTGTCGACGAGTTGGAGGCGGGCCACGCGCAAGTACGGCCCGGGAACGCGCATCAACTCTTGATGCGTGCCTTGTTGAACGATGCGGCCGTCGTCCATTACGATAATAAAATCCGCACGGCGCAGTGTGCTCAACCGATGTGCCACGATAAACGTGGTGCGTCCCGCGATCGCGCGATCCAACGCTTCGAAAATTTCGTGCTCGGTTTCGCTGTCGATGGCGGCGGTCGGGTCGTCGAGCAGCAGGATCGCAGGTTCCAATAACACGGCTCGCGCAATCGCCAGCCGTTGCCGTTGTCCGCCGGAAAGGCTGCTTCCGCTTTCGCCTAAAATCGTGTCGTAGCCATTTGGCAATGCGCAGATGAAATCGTGCGCGGCGGCGATGCGGGCGGCCGCTTCGATCTGTTCGCGCGTCGCTTCGGGATGGCCGAAGGCGATGTTGGCCGCGACTGTATTGGAAAACAAAAAGCTCTCTTGGAAAACGAGTCCGATGTTACGCCGTAAATCGTCGAGGTGGAGGCGACGCAGATCGACGCCGTCGATTAGAACACTGCCGGAAGTGGGATCATAAAAACGCGGGATGAGACTCATCAGCACGCTCTTTCCCGCACCCGTCGCGCCAAGGATCGCGACGCATTGGCCTCGTTTCACGTCGAGCGTGATGTCGCGCAAGATTGGCTCTGGTTTCACCGGCCCCGAGATCCACGGTCCGATCGGTTGATAGGAAAATGAGACGTGATCGAAGCGCACGGAGCCGTCCAGTTTCGCGCGGCGCACCGGATGGACGGCGTTTTGGACTTCGATCGGTGCGTCCAGGATTTCGAATACACGCCGCGCTCCGATCAGCGATTGCTGAACGCTGTTCACGATCGTCGCGATGTTGTTCACCTGACCCGAAAACTGTTCGAGCAATCCGACGAAAACGACGAGACCCGCGCCGAGGGGAAGTTCACCGCGAATCAC
>CBRAFL010000290.1:0-7327 GCA_967755055.1 uncultured bacterium | reverse complement strand
TGAAGAAGAAGATGCCGCTCACGTTTTGGACGTTCACGATCGGCGTCGCCGCGATTGCCGGGCTGCCGTTCCTCTCGGGCTTTTATTCGAAGGACGCGATTCTCCATCTCGCACAGGAAAAGAACGCCGCCGTTTTCGCGATCCTCGTGCTCACTGCAGTCCTCACGTCGTTCTACATGGTGCGCATGTGGAAACTGGTTTTCCTCGGCACGCCACGCAGTGAATCCGCCGGACATGCACACGAAGGCGGACTCTCTCTGACGATGCCGCTGGTCGTGCTCGCGGTCTTGTCGGTCCTCGGCGGCTACACGACACACGAAGGTACGGGCCTCATTTACGGGCACATGTTTGAGGGCGTGCTCTCGCAGATTCCGCACGCGGAAGGCCTCGGCGTGTTTGCGATGAGCCTCGGCATCCTCGCAATCGGCGCCGGTCTCGCGCTCACGATTTACAAGTCCGCGTCGACCGACTCGCTCGCCGAGAAAGTCCCCGGCCTGTTCAACGGCCTCACTGCGCTCCGTAATTCGTTTGATGCCGCGTACGATTACT
This sequence comes from uncultured bacterium, assembly GCA_967755055.1. Taxonomy (GTDB): domain Bacteria; phylum Verrucomicrobiota; class Verrucomicrobiia; order Opitutales; family Opitutaceae; genus Opitutus. The sequence goes on along the minus strand of CBRAFL010000290.1, from coordinate 6,778 downwards.
ACGTGGCGAAAATCCAGCAGCGGTTCGCGATGTTGCTCAACTTCCTCGAGCAAATCTTCCTCGCCGGGTTGATCATTCGTGGTTTCGCAGGCGTCGTGGGCCTGTTTGGTATGGGCGCGCGTGCACTGCACGTCGGCAAGCTCAGCGTGTACGTCTATTGGTTCTTCGGCGGCGTGGCCGCTCTCTGGCTCTTTGTGACGGGAGTTTTCTGAACATGACTTTCGGATTTTCTTTAACCGCAAAGAACGCAGAGAACTCAAAGAGTCCTGCATCTTCCGCTTCTCTGCGCTCCTTGCGTTCTTTGCGGTTAAATCAGTTTCCGTTTTCGCGATGAGCAACCTGCCTTTCGATCCTCTCCTCGTCTCGATCGTCGCGCCGCTTGCGCTCGCGCTCGCCATCGCACTCGGCCTGCCGAAACGCTGGTCCGTTGCGCTCGCTTATGTCGCGTTTGCGATTCCGGCGCTGATGGCGCTTCACGTCTGGTACTATTTCGCCAGCGCGTCTCAGGATCATGGGTACGCGTTCCTCACGCACTACTCCACCGGCCTCGAGGCGTACGGCATTCGACTCTCGCTCGGCGTTAACGGCATCTCGCTCCCGCTCTTCGTTCTCGCAGGCATCGTCGGTCTTGCCGCCGGACTTTACGCGATTCAGTCCGGCGCGGAGCGTTTGAAAATTTATCTGATGCTCCTGCTGATCATGCAGGGCGGCTTGATGGGCGTGTTCGCGAGCGTTGACGTTTTCTTTTTCTACTTCTTCCACGAACTCGCGCTGATCCCGACGTTCATCATGGTCGGAATCTGGGGCGGACGTGACCGCGGCTACGCGGCGATGAAACTCACGATCTATCTCACGCTCGGTGCGATGCTCTCCCTCATCGGATTGATCGCGCTCTACGTGAAGAGCGGTTCGAACTCCTTCGATCTTATTTCGCTCCGCGAAACGATCGCTGCGCATCCCTTGGGCGAGACGTTGCAGAATAATATTTTCGCGCTGCTGATGTTCGGCTTCGGCATTCTCGTGTCACTCTGGCCGCTGCACACGTGGGCTCCTCTTGGCTATGGCGCGGCACCCAGTTCGAACGCGATGCTGCACGCCGGCGTGCTTAAAAAATTCGGCCTCTACGGCCTGATTCAAATCGCACTCCCGCTGCTCCCCACCGGCACACTTCATTGGTCAGGCACACTGGCGTGGCTCGCGGTGATTGGAAACGTCCTGGTCGTCGGCTTGATCACGATGGCGCAACGCGACCTTAAGCAGCTCGTCGGTTACAGCTCCGTTATGCACATGGGCTACGCGTTTCTCGGCATCGCGGCGGGCACGACGCTCGGCGTCGGCGGCGTGGTGTTGCTGATGGTGGCGCACGGCTTGTCGGTCGCGCTCCTCTTCCTTCTCTCCACGTCGATCTTTCATCGCACGCATACCTTCTCGATGGATGAAATGGGCGGCCTCGCTCAAAAAACTCCCGTTCTCGCCGCCTTCTTCGTCGCTGCCACGCTGGCGAGCATCGGCCTGCCAGGCTTCGCGAATTTCTGGGGCGAACTTACGATCTTCGTCGCGCTCTGGAAATTCTCGCCCCTCGTCACCGCGTTCGCCGTCGCCGGTGTCGTGATTTCCGCGATCTACGGACTCCGCTCTGCCGCGAATGTCTTCTTCGGACAACCCACGGCCGCGCTGAGCGGGGTCATGAAGGCGCATCCACCCGCGGATCTTCGTTGGGCCGAAAAAATTCCCGCGCTTATCCTGCTGGTTGCGTTGCTCTTCATTGGCTTCTGGCCGAAATCGATTTCCACCTCGCTCAATGCCGCGTTGGCCGACGCAGCACCTGCCGTCCAGCCGGTGAAAGCTCACCCCCAAGCGGTGGTAGCCGCTGAATCACGCTAACGGTCGCTCCCGCATGAATCTCGAAGCCGTCAAACTCGCCGCCGAATCCAATCAATGGTGCGCCATTTTTCCTGAGCTCGCGCTGGGCTGTCTCGCCGTACTGCTGCTCGTCGTTGAAATGCTGCTGCCGAAGAAACAGCACGGGCTCATCCCCGCGATTTCGATTGTCGGACAGATCGCGATTCTCGTGGCTGTCTTCTTCAACTTCGCTCTGCCAGTCGGCGGCGCCCCCCTGTTCAGCGGCCTGCTGCATCAGACGCCGACGAGTCAGGCGATGCGCGTATTTTTCCTGCTCGCGTCGATCTTCGTGAACCTGATCGCACGCGTGAGCCTCGCCAAACAGCGTCTGCCTCGCGTCGAGTTTTATCACATCGTGCTGGTCGCTTCCGCCGCGATGATGCTCCTCGCGCAGTCGAATCACTTCGTGCTGCTCTTCGTCTCACTCGAGACGTTGACCGTTGGCCTCTATATTTTGGTGAGCTACTTCCGGGCGAACTCGCTCACGCTCGAAGCCGGCCTGAAATATCTCGTGATGGGCGCGCTCAGTTCGTCGCTGTTGCTCTTCGGAATCGTGTTGCTCTACGGCGTCGCTGGAAATCCCGCGCTTCCCGGACATTCCGCCAACTCGATGGATTTTGGTTCGCTGGCGAACTTCCTCGCGCAGAATCCCAATAACTTCCTCGCCGGTGTTGGCATCGTGCTCGTGCTCTCTGGTATCGCTTTCAAGATCGGCGCGTTTCCGTTTCAGATCTGGATCCCCGACGTGTATCAGGGCGCACCGACGCCGGTCACCGCCTTCCTCGCGGTCTCGTCCAAAGCCGCTGGTTTCGCGATTCTCCTGATTCTCGCGAACACAGTTTTCGCGTCGTACTCTGGACTCGTTCGTCCCGTGCTCACCGTGATCGCCGGAGCAACGCTTCTTTTTGGTAACCTCGCCGCACTCACGCAGCATAACGTAAAACGTCTCATCGGTCTCTCCGGTGTTTCGCACGCGGGGTTTCTGCTCCTCGGCGTCATCGCCGCGCCGCTGGTTCCGGGCGCGACGGGCGCGGTGTTGTTCTACTTGTTCGCTTACTTGATCGCATCATTCGCCGTGTTCGGCGTGATGGCGCACATCGCCGGCGACAACGATACGGATCAGGAACTCGATCACTACTCCGGCCTCGCGAAAGAAAATCCCTTCCTCGCCACGGTTCTCGCGGTCGCGCTCGGCTCGCTCGCCGGCATTCCTCCGCTGGCCGGCTTCATGGGAAAACTTTTTATCTTCATCGCGGCTTTCAAAGCCGGTTTGTACGGGCTGTTGGCGATCGCGATTATCGGTGTGGTGATTTCGATTTATTATTATTTCGGTTGGATCAAAGCCGCGTTTTTCGAGACGTGGACGCCGACCGGCGGATCCGTGAATCCTGTGCCGGCCCGCACTCCCGTCGGTGCCGCCGCTCGTGTAGCCCTCGGCGCGCTCGCGTTGTGCACGCTCCTCTTTGGTTTTTACCAAGGTCCGCTCGGCGCCTGGCTTTTAGCGCGCTAAAGCCCGCGGCTGTGCCGCGGGCTTATGGTGAAAGGTTTTTGAGCGAGCGCGACAGAGACGTCGCGCTCCACTTCAATTACACCGTCCGGCTCAGCGCCAGTGGCCTTCGATGAACACGTAGCCGTGGCCACGGTGTTCCCAGCGCGGTTCTACCCAGACCGCCTGGCGCCGTGGCGGAAGATCCCACCGGCCGGCCACCCAGACGTGATGGCCGTCGCGGTACATCCAGAATCCGTTGATCCAAACATAGCCGCGTCCGGGACGATGCCCCGGATGTTCACGCCGCGGGGGCGGAGGAGCGACTTGGATTTCGACGACAGCTGGTGCCGGCGGGACCACCATCACCGGTGGAGCAGGAGAGGTGACTTGGACAACTTCCCAATGGCCTTCCGTCCAATTCTGAGACGTCGCATCCCAGCGTCCTTCCACCCATCTCGCGCCGGACTGCGGCGGTGTGATCCACGCTCCCGGCACCCAGACCCACTGATTGTTATCCCAAGAATAGTGGCCAGCGACCCAGACGTAACTCGGACCAGGAGTGACGACGACTCTTTCGACGATCGGCCGCGGAGGGGCTTGTCGAACGATGATCGGAGGTGGAATGCCGATTCGGAGGCTAATTCCCACGTGGGTGCCAGCTTGGCTCGTGAGCGCCGCTCCTAAGGCGAGGGACAGAATTGAAATCGTTTTGAAGTTCATGGAGAGAGCTTGGGTTCGGGGAGAATGACGGCTCGAAGAACGAGCGGGTTACTTCAGGGCAAGGCGGTGATGGACACTGCGACTTGGCTGACACGACACCAACCGGCCGCGTAGGTTGCGCGCTCGCCGCGCAACGATTTGATATTCTGCTGCATGGCGAACGCGTGATCGACGCTTCCCGGCGGAGACTCCCGCCGCCGCAGAATGCGGGCGCAAGGACGTTTTCACGCTTCCCCTTTTTGCGCGTTTTGTGCCTCTTTGCGCTATCCCATGCGCATTACCGGCCTCGCTATTGTTCCGCCTCCGTCCGCTGCCGATCTGCCCAAAGTTACTCCCGAACTGCTCGCGTCCGTCCTCGCGCGTTACTCGCGCAGTAACGAAGGCATCGGCGCCATTCTTTCGAAAGTGGATCTCGCGAATCCGGACGCGTCGATCGATCGCATCTTAAAATTTGTCGACTACGGTCACGCGTCCATCGGCGGTCTCACCGGTGGACTCGCGGTCGCGCTCGATGACGTTTCGATGTGGCTCGCGTATAAAATTTTCGAAATCGCAACGATGGCCGATGGGCAGGAATCGAGCACGCGTTACATCACGATGGACGCGACGAATTTGCCCTCGGCTGCCGAGTTGGGAATTCCAGATGATCTCGCTGAGCGCTGGAAGTCGGTCATGGCGGCGGCGTTCGCGGCGTATCACGCGGAATATACGCGACTCGATTCGCTAGCGACCGCGAATCCGAATCTCGTGCGCCTCCCCCCGGACGCCAAGCCGGCGGTCGTCACTCGTCTGCGAAAAAATTACGCTCTCGATCGTGCACGGTATTTTATTCCTTTCGCGACGCGGACGAATCTGGGTCTCGTCCAATCTTCCCGCATGTGGGCGACGACGGTGAAACACCTCGATTCACTCGCGCATCCGGAAGCAAAGTCCGCAGCGAAACTGATTCGCGACGAACTACTGAAGCAATCGCCGCGACTGATGCGTCACAGTTTCGCGGAGAAATCTTTCACTGCGCAAGCAGAGCAGGAACTCGCAACGAGCCTCGCGCTCGGTTTGGAACACCTCTCATCCGCGCCTCTCGCGGACCAAGTGTGGGTGCACGTTGATCGCGCGACTCCGCCGTGGCTTCCGGAATCGCAGCCGTTGGCCGAGGCGCTCCGCCATCGCGCCAATCGCTATGGTCACCAAGGCAGCGCGACGCGCCGCATGCGCGTGAGTTTTGCCTGGAATAACATGGCCCTGGCTGAGCTGCGCGATCTCAACCGCCATCGCACGGGCCACCGCCACACGCCTCTGATTCAAAATGGTTTTTATCTTCCGCCGGAAATCAAACACGCCGATCATGCGGCACTCCTGACCGAGCAGCTCGAGCTGACGCGTGAACTCATGCGGCGCGGATCTCCCTCGTACGTCTATTCATTGTTGCTGGGTGCGCAGACACCCTTCGAGCACAGCACGCACGCGGATAAATTCATTTACGAAGCAGAGCTACGCACTGGCATGGGCGCGCACTTCCGCTACGCCGAACATCTGAGCGCCGTCCTCCAGAAATTTTTTGAGCAAGTACCAGAGGCGAAGCAATGGGTCGTCGAAGGCACGGCTGAGCCCGAATGAGAAGGTGTGCATGAGCACGTTCCGCGTTCTTCAATTCAACATGCAGTTCGGCCAGGGCTGGGCTGCGGAAGAACCTCATCACGGGCCGATCGATCTCGATGCCACGCTGGCCGAAATTCGGCGACACGATGCGGACATTATCCTCCTCCAGGAAGTCGAACGCGCCCAGTCGGGTGGATTACAACTGAATCCGCCGGCTAACTACACGCTGCTCGGCGCAGGATTGCCCGGCTATCATGGCTGGTTCGCTTATCCGAAGGCGGATGCGCGTGAACTTCCGTTCGGCCTCGGCCTCGCGATTTTCTCGCGGACTCCTTTGCGCGAAAAAACGCAGATGGATCTCCCGTCTCCGCCGATCGAGTTTGAGTTCGACGGAAACAAACTGACGCCGACCGATCGGCTCCTGATCGCGGCGAAGACCACCGTTCACGGTCACGATGTCCAACTTCTCAATACGCACCTGCTCGCGTTTTTCATGCTCGGCACGAGCAGCACAGCGCATCCCTTGCAGCGCGAACTGGTGGCGCAACAGCTGGCCGCCTCACGCGGGCCTACAATTCTCGCCGGCGATTTCAACGTACAAGACCACGCTGATTTGATGGCTCAATTTGGGTCGGTTGGTTTTCGCACCGCTCAGCAAGAGGTCGTTACCTGGCGCCGCCAGCCGTACGTGCTCGATCACATTTTTTATAACGCGCCTCTGCGGCTCGTTAGCCAAGCGGTGGTGCCGACGATGACATCGGATCACCACGTCCTCGTCGCCGATTTCGAATTTTCCGAGTAGTCTTCCGGAGTAGGGCGGGGTCTCCGACCCGCTCTCACGCTCTTCAAGAGCGGGCTGATAACCGCAGCTAACTCGGCCGCCGCGGCGCAGCGCCAACTACTTCCCACGCCGAACGCGTTCCTTTTCCTCTTCGCGCTCTTCTTCCAGCCGTGCTCGTTCGCTGACGACCTGTTGCTTTATTTTCTGCACTTCGTCGGCCTTCCGGTCGACAAACGCGTCGTTGAGCTGCTTGGTCAGGAAAATTTCGCGCTCAGCGAGTTTTCCCT
>CBRAFL010000289.1:0-7482 GCA_967755055.1 uncultured bacterium | reverse complement strand
TCGGTTCGATTCCGAGTCTGGCCACCACGTTAAGCCAAGTGGTTACCTGAAATGGGCGACGAAGAACCAAAGGGCACCCGGCGATCGAGCGTTCATTTTCAACCTGCGGAATCCTAGCATGCCTGGCGTGTCCCTTCACTCGGCGAGCCGTGCGCGTTTGGTGGTCGTGGGAGCGCCTAAAGGCATTACTCTTGGAGTGGCCGAGTTCACCGTGTTTGGAGACATGGCGGTGAGCGCGAAATAAGCAGGCTCGTTTTGGGCACCTGACAAAAGCGCGACAGAAGTCATGTCGCCACTGGTCCGTGATCAGCGCTCGGATTCGATGACGGAATCGGCGCCGCCAAGCCCTCTTTCAACGTCGTCAACAGGCTCGGAAGATTAAAGGGCTTTGGCAGAAGGCTGATTGCTCCTGATGCGGCGACGGCAACGGTGATTTCCTTGCTCGGCGCTCCCGCCATAAACCAGGCCCGGACCGGTCCTCGAAGATCCTGGATGCGTCGAAGGCATTCGAAGCCGTTCATTCCCTGCATCTGCACATCGATCAAGGCACCGTCTATGGGCTCGCCGGATGCGAGTGCGATCGCGCACGGCCCGGAGTCGGCGAGGATCACTTTGTAACCGGCGCGCTCCAACACATGCTTCAGCGTATCACGAACCGGTTTGTGGTCATCCACGACCAAGATGGTTGCTCCCCGGCGCTCGTGCTCCGGTGATTCAGCTGCGGACGGTGATGGCGGAAAGTCCATGTGCTGCGCTATGTGAGCGCCGAGAAGCGGGGCGGTGCAAGCTGATTGACGGTGCCGGATAAAGCCCGGTCAGGCTTTGACTGATTGTCGATAGGTTCGCGGCGACGAGCCCATGATGCGGTGAAAGCAACGACTGAAATAGTACGGATCTTCGAAACCCACTTTTTCGGCGATGGCAGCCACGGTGGCGTCGGTGGTGTCGAGAAGCTGACAGGCTTTTCGAATGCGTTGCCGAATCAGAAAGTCAATCGGCGCGTAGCCCGTTTGCTGTTTGAACAACAAACAAAAATGAGGGACCGACAATCCCGCGGCTTTCGCGAGTTCGTCGAGTCGATACGGTCGCGCGGGATTTTCCAGGATTTGTTCGCGCACCCGGGCGGTGCGGACTGCGGCCGTTTTAATCGATCCCGCGCCTTTGGTCAGTCCGATAGCCGAGCAGAAAACCGCACGCAACGCCACCGCGGCGCCGAGCAGATGTTGCATCGAGTATCCGGATTCCAACTCCGCGTAAACTTTATCCAACCCGAGCGGCGTGACGCCCTCGACGCCGCAGTCCAGTTGCGCGATGGGAAGTTTTGCGGTCCAGCCGAGCTCTCGTTGCCACGAGGAAACTTCGTCGCCGCGAAAGTGAGCCCATACGATCGTCCATGGCTCGGAATCGGAGGCGCCATAGGCGTGAGGAATATCGGGCGAGAGCCAGACGAGTTCTCCGGGACGGATTCGCACGGTGCGATCATCGCTCCGCGCCCAGCCTTCGCCGTGCAGACAAATCATCATGAGGTGTGTCGAAGCACCGTGGGGACGTTCGACGCGGTGACCTGAGGCAGAGGGAAAATAGCCGGCATCGGTGACGAGTAAATTCTTCAGCAGCGGATGTTGGGCCGCGGCTTTGCGCACCGGCGCGGGCACGACCACCAAATGCTGCCCGACAAAACCTTCCCGACGAATGTACTGGGGGGACATCTTGGTCGAAAGTTGTGAGGAGGATTCGAACAACCATTCAGCGAGAAGATCCTTGGACGGCTGCGATGTACTGTTGCTAAAGGACAAGCGGGAACGAACGCGAGCAATAAGATCGTCCAGAATGCGATGCCCCGAAGCACTGTCGCCGCTACGTGAAGGTCAGCTTTATTGCACTCTGCGCCTGTTTAGATCGCCACCTGAAACCAGCAGGAGGCTGCCGTTGACGAACATCGGATAATCTAGGTTTACCTGTGAACCGTCCATTGTGCTTTGAACCGAAAATGGGGTAAGGTGGATGTGTCATCCCTGATTTCCTTGGCCTTCTTCCCGCTGATCTTCTTCTCGTTTGCCCCTCGTAAACTTTCCGAAGCGTTCTTTAACCCCCTTGAAGCGCGGAAATTTTTGAGGATCTTGCTGCTGACAGTAGCAGCGTCTCCGGTAATGGCTCAGCCTCACTATACGATCGACCTCGCGAAAGCGCCCCGGGCGATCCAACGCGGGCGCCTGAATCTAGGCGGCACAGGCGCGGGTGGAGCGAGCATCGCGGTAAACAGCTTCTACATCGAACAGAACGGAAAACCGTTTGTACCGATCGTGGGCGAGTTTCACTACTGCCGATACCCGGCGGACGGCTGGGAGGAGTCGCTGCGGAAAATGAAAGCGGGAGGAATCAACGTCGTGGCGAGCTATGTTTTCTGGAATATCCACGAGCGCGCGGAAGGTCAGTTTGACTGGTCCGGGAACCTCGATCTGCGGCGATTCGTCGAACTTGCCGGTAGAGTGGGTTTGCAGGCGATCGTGCGGATCGGGCCTTTCGGTCACGGGGAAATTCGCAACGGCGGGTTGCCCGATTGGATTTATGGCCGAGCGCTCGAAATCCGTTCCAACGATTCCGCTTATCTGGCGTACGTCGACAAGCTGTACGCCGCGATTTCCGCGCAGCTCAAAGGTCTGCTCTACAAAGACGGCGGGCCGGTGATCGGCATTCAGTTGGAAAACGAGTTTCAACATTCGGCGGCGCCGTGGGAAATTCGCTACGCAGGAGCCCCCAAAGAATTCACCGTGGCGGAGCGCGACGTGAGCGTTACGCATGGTGGCGTGAGTGTGAGCACCGTTGCGAATCAGAACACCGGATACGGGAGAGACCACTTGGCGAATCTTAAACTCATCGCTCAACGTAACGGACTGGATGTGCCGATTTACACCGCGACGGGCTGGGGCAACGCCGCCATCGTGCCGACAGGTTCGATCCCCGTAACCGCCGGATATCCGTATCCGTTTTGGGCGCCGGTTGAGCCGTCCCCGTTTTACCTGTTTAAGGACATTCGCAAAAATCCGGACTACGCGCCGGTGAGCTACGACACGGACCTTTATCCGTCCATCCCCGCCGAGCTGGGCTCGGGCATCATGCCGATTTATGCGCGACGCCCTTTCGTCCCCGAGGAGAGCATTGAGCCGCTCATCGTGCGCGTACTTGGCAGCGGTTCGAACGGAATTGGCTACTACATGTATCATGGTGGGGCGACTCCGAGCTTTGATCATTTCTACAACGAAGATGCCTCCGGTCTCCCCAAGATTAATTACGATTATCAGGCGCCGATCGGGCAATACGGCCAGGTGCGAGGTCACTTCCGCAGTCTCAGGCTGCTACACTTTTTCTTGCGCAGCTACGGGGAACGCCTTGCACCGCTGCAATCCATTTTGCCGCAAACGAACGCCGGAATTACTGCTGAAAACACGAGCACGTTGCGTTACGCCGCGCGCGCTGCGGACGGATCGGGATTTCTTTTTCTACTCAATTTTCAAGATCACGTAACGACCCGGGATCTCGAACACCTGCAGCTCGCGATCGTCGATGGCCGGCGGACGATCACGATTCCCTCCACTGGCGAGTTCACGTTGAAGCAGGGCGCTTGCGCGATCCTGCCCGTCAACTTGGATCTTGGCGGAACAATGCTTCGTTCCGCCACCGTGCAGCCTCTGACGGTGCTCCGTCACGGCGGAAGGCAGTACTATGTTTTTTTCTCAATCGACGGGCTTCCTCCGGAAATGGTTTTCGAAAGCGGAACTGTTTCGGCGCTGGAGAATTGTCAGATGGTGAAGGGGGACGGCGTCACCGTCAGCGGGCCTGCCGATCGACCGTTCTCGTTTCTCGTTGATCAGAAGCCCGTGCTCGTGGTGCCACGAAGCATGGCGCTGCTCGCGAGCGAAACGCCGGATGGGCGTTTGATGTTTGCTGATGCGACAGTGCTCAGCGATGGCGATCGGGAAATCGTCCTTTCGTCCGGGAAGGACGACGTCAGCGTGAACCTCTACCCGGCGTCGGCGAATCAGCCAATTCTTACGGGAGCGAAGCTGGAAACAGCGAAGCCGGATTCACCCGTGATGTCGGCGTTTCGGATTCGGTACGCGCCGGTGAAACTCACGGCCACGATGAGAAAAATCGCCACCCGCAAGTACGCACTGCGCTTTGACGGAGATCTGAGGAGCTTGAATGAGGCGATCATGCGCGTGAACTACACCGGCGATACCGGCATGGCGTTCATCGATGGGCAGATGGTGGATGATCATTTCTATTTTGGACGGACCTGGGAGATTGGCTTGAAGCGATTTCTGCCGCGGCTGGCGGGAAAGGAGATGGTATTCGTTTTCCAACCACTGCGACGCGACGCGACGTACCTCGATGATCTGCCGGAGGGGTGGCGGCCGGTGTTCGCCGACGGACAGAAAGAGGTGTTGGAGGTTCGTGCGGTCGAGTTCATCCCCGAATACAAAGCAATTTTCCAGCTGCGTTGATCGAGAGACGTCCGGCTGACTCCGCTTTCCGAGCGTATCCAATCATTAAATCATGGCCTTAGAATCTGTCGTTGTTCGGCGCGAGCCGGTCATCTTTCCCACATACGAGCCGCTCCCACCGGACAAGAATCCGATGTTCCTGGAGAAACGGGTTTATCAAGGGAGCAGCGGGAAAGTTTACCCGCTGCCGTTCTACAACCGGATATCCGAAACGAAAAAAGATCGCGCGTGGGACGCGGTCATCATCGAAAACGAATTCATCAAGGTGATGGTGCTTCCGGAAATCGGCGGACGCATCCACGTAGGCGAGGACAAGACCAACGGCTATAATTTTTTCTATCGGCAGAATGTGATCAAGCCGGCGCTGGTCGGCCTCGCCGGTCCGTGGATTTCCGGCGGGGTGGAGTTCAACTGGCCGCAACATCACCGGCCGGCGACGTTCATGCCGGTGGATGTTGAAATCGAGGAGCACGCGGATGGCAGCAAGACGGTCTGGTTGAGCGATCACGATCCGATGGAGCGAATGAAGGGAATGCACGGCGTTTGCGTGCATCCGGGGCGCGCGCTCATCGAGCTGAAGATGCGCGCATATAACCGGACGCCCTATGTTCAGAGTTTTCTTTGGTGGGCAAACGTCGCGACGCACGCGAACGAAGGCTACCAGTCATTTTTCCCGCCTGATGTGACCTGCGTCGCCGATCATGCGAAACGGGCGATGAGTTCTTTCCCGTTGTGCAACGGGCGTTACTATGGCGTGGATTACGGCTCGCGCGCTGAACACGGCGTCCCCGCGGATGAGGTTCCGTCGAAGTTTGTGCCGCCGCATTGCACGCCAAAACGCGGCAGCTCGGAAATTCCCGATTACGCGCCCAACGATCTTTCGTGGTATGCGAATATTCCGGTGCCGACCTCCTACATGTGTCTCGGCTCGCAGCAGGATTTTTCGGGTGGTTACGATCACATCAAACGCGCAGGTCTGGTGCAGATCGCGGATCATCACATCGCTCCCGGCAAGAAACAGTGGACCTGGGGCAACCACGACTTCGGTTATGCGTGGGATCGAAATCTCACGGATGGCAATGGTCCCTATGTCGAACTGATGCTCGGCGTTTACACGGACAACCAGCCGGATTTTTCATTTCTGCAACCGGGGGAGACGAAGGCGTGGAGTGTTTATTGGTATCCGATTCAACAGATCGGTCCCGCGCAGGCGGCGAACGTCGAGGCGGCGGTCTCGTTGAAAATAAAAGACGGCGATGTCGCTGTCGGCGTCGCCGTCACGAAGTCGCAGTCGAATGCGCGTGTGGAGCTATGGCGTGGAGGAAAACGGCTGTACGAGTGGATTCAGGATCTCGCGCCGGACCGGCCGCTCGTCGCCACGTTTGCAAAGCTGCCGCGAGCGGTGAAAGAAACTGAACTCACGTTGCGGGTGTTGGACCGCGCTGGATGGGAACTGGCCACCTACACTCCGTGTGTCGCGGAGAAAACTGAACTGCCATCACCTGCTACCGAACCCGCATCGCCGGTCGACGTCGTGAGCACGGATGAACTTTACCTCACCGGTCTTCATCTCGCGCAGTATCGGCATGCGACGCGCAGTCCGTTGCCCTACTGGCGGGAGGCGTTGCGCCGCGATCCTGGCGATGTGCGCTGCAATAACGCGATTGGGCTTTGGCATCTGCGCCGGGGAGAAGTCACGCGCGCGGAAGAATTGTTTCGGAAGGCGATCGAGCGGTTGACCTCACGCAATCCGAACCCGCTCGATGGTGAACCGTTCTACAATCTCGGGCTCGCGCTGAGCGTGCAGGAACGCTTCGACGACGCGTACCGTGCTTTCTACAAAGCGACCTGGAATCAAGCGTGGCAGTCAACGGGCTATCACGCGTTGGCGGAAATTGATTGTCGCCGCCGCGAATGGTCGACTGCGCTGGATCACCTCGATCGTTCGCTGCGGCTGAATACGGATCATCTGCGCGCGCGAAACCTGCGCGTGATCTGTTTGCGCAAGCTGCGCCGAACGGATGAGGCCGCGGCATTCCTCGACGCGACGCTCAAGCTCGACCCGCTGGACTGGTGGGCGCGTCATCTGCGTGGAGACGCGCTGCGCTGCGATACCCAGGTGCGGCTCGACCTCGCTCTCGATTACGCGCGTGCTGGATTTTATGAGACAGCGATTACGCTGCTCGGCGAGGCCACCCCTGAACCAGGCTCCGGCACGGCTCCGCTGGTCGGCTACACGCTGGCGTTTTTCCACGAAAAAATTGGCGACTTGAATCGATCGAACCACGCGGCGGCGAAAGCGAACTCGGCGTCATCGGATTATTGTTTTCCTTCACGGCTCGAAGAAATCGCAATCCTCGAGGCGGCGGTGGCGCGCAATCCGCGTGACGCGCGGGCGCGCTACTATCTGGGAAATTTGTTTTACGACCGCCGTCGCTACGACGAGGCAATCGCATTGTGGGAGGCAAGTGCGCGGTTGGATTCCGGATTTTCGATCGTGTGGCGAAATCTCGGCATCGCGTATTTCAACGTCAGGCAGCGGTCGGATCAGGCACGCAAGGCTTATGACCGGGCATGCCGCGTCAATCCAAGCGACGCGCGGCTGCTCTATGAACGGGATCAATTGTGGAAGCGTCTCGGCGAAGCTCCGAAGAAACGTCTTCAACAACTGGAGACACATGCGGAATTGGTCGCACAGCGGGATGACGCGTCGGTCGAACTCTGCGCGCTTTACAATCAGGTGGGCCAGCCCGACAAAGCTCTGGCGGTGCTCGCGAGCCGTCGGTTTCAGCCGTGGGAAGGTGGTGAAGGACTGACGCTCGGCCAGCATGTTCGCACGCACCTCGGTTTAGGACGTCGCGAACTCGCTCGCAGAAATTGTCATCAGGCGATTGAGCAGTTTAAAGCGGCGTTGGAGCCCACGGAAAATCTTGGCGAGGCGCGCCATCTGCTCGCGAATCAAAGTGACGCTTACTAC
>CBRAFL010000288.1:0-7490 GCA_967755055.1 uncultured bacterium | reverse complement strand
GCAGCGGTCGCGGATCGGCGAATACGAGTGAATCACCATTTACCACCAGCCACGCATCGCGTGGCGCAGATGCAGTCGCGCCTCCGAGTTCCGTCGGCACGCAGTTCAAAAAACCGCCAGCCGTACCGAGCGGCGTCGTCTCGGGACGACATGTTACGCGCACACGCGCGACCGGCTGCCGCGCGAAATGGGCGTCGATCACGTCCGCGAGATAACCCGTCGAGAGCACAAATTCTGTGCAGCCGTATCGCGCATAAAATCGCACGACCCATTCGATAAACGGCCGCCCCGCCACCGGCGCCATCGGCTTCGGCAGATTCGGCAACAAGTGCCGCACGCGTGTTCCAAAACCACCCGCAAGAATCACGACCGGCGGCAGATGAACAGACGCGGACGACTCAGATGGCATGATTGAAAAGGTAGGGCGGGTTATCCCTAACCCGCCGGGTTTTGACAGTTGGTACGGCTAGAAAAATCCCCTCTTGAGAGGGGTGGCGCGCAGCGACGGGGTGTGTTCCGACAAGTTTTCGCCTTCGCGAAAGTCCAGCGATCCCGCTGCTCACGCAGCGGGCTAGAACAGAAAAGGGCCGGGCCAAACGGCGCGTTACGGATAACGCGCCCGACCTCGGCCTGCGCTCAGACATTACTGAAACGCGAATTACGCAGAATCGTGTAGCCCTTGATCAGCTCTTTGATTCCACGGTCGAGTGACCACTCTGGCGCCCAACCCGTCGCGAGAATCCGCTGATTCGATACGATGTAGTCGCGCTTGTCCGGGTCTTCGCCGATCGGCGCCTCGAGATACGTAAAGCCAGGCACGTGCTTTTTGATCACGGCACACAGTTCGAGTTTCGAGAGGTTCGCGTCTTCGAGCCCCACGTTATAGGGCTTGCCCTTCATCCGGCCAAAATTCTCGAGCGCGAAGTTAAACACGCGCGACACGTCACGGATGTGAATGTAGTTCCGTTTGAAATGTCCCTCGAAAATAACCACCGCGCGGTCGGTCACAGCGCGATGAACGAAATCGTTCACCAACAGATCGACGCGCATGCGTGGGGAAAGTCCGAATACGGTCGCCAGCCGGAACGTCAGTCCGTTTTCGCGCGCGAGCACGGCCTGCTCAGCGGCGACTTTGGTCGTTCCGTAGAGTGAGATCGGCTGCAGCGGCGTGTCCTCGGTGCAGAATTTACCCTTCTCGCCGATGCCGTAACCACTGTTAGTCACTGGCATCAAAATCCACTGCGACGGCGAGGCGAGCCGGCAGAGCATTTCAACGGCATCTTGGTTCGTGGTGCGCGCTGCAACCTGGTCCGCTTTGCACATGGGCGCACCGACGAGCGCCGCCAGGGGTATGATCGCGTCGGCCTGCGCTACAAGTGGCTTCACGATAGCTTCGTCGCGGCAATCACCGCGCACCACGCGTAGATTTTCGTCGTGGCAGTAGTCGAGCAGCGTCGCCTGGCCAAAAAGGAAGTTGTCCAAAACGGTGACCTGATGGCCTGCCGTCAGGAGCTGCGGAACGAGGACGGAGCCGATGTAACCAGCTCCGCCGGTGATAAGAATCTTCATGTGAGGGGGAAAAGGCACGATAGACGGAAAAGACGCCGTCGTGCAGCTCCTTTTCGACACAGGGTGCGAGAAATTCACGCGAAATTAGTCGGCAACCTAAACCGCCTCCGCGTTGTGCCGATAATCCACCCAATGCCATCAGCCCTCCTGACGTCCCGGGTTAAACGTGCCGGGACGCGCACACGCCACGGATCCGGCACTCCTTCAGCTTCTGCTTCAACATCCGCGCCCTCGTTTGCGCCCGAGATGTTTTCCGGTCGTGACACGATGGTGATGTCGCGCGCTCCGATCCGCGTCAGCTTCCTCGGCGGCGGCACCGACTTCCCCGGACATTTTCGTCAACATGGCGGCGCGGTTCTCGTCACCGCGATCAACCGCTACGCTTACGTGACGGTTCAGCCGTTTCAGCAGGAATATTTCGACCACAAGATCCGGCTGTCCTATCGCCGCAGCGAAGCGGTCAATACGACCGCGGAAATCCAGCATCCGGCAATCCGTGCCGCGTTGGAGAAACTCGGCCTCAGCTCAGGCCTGGAGATGCACGTGATGGCCGACATGCCCGCGCGCACCGGCCTCGGCTCTTCATCGAGCTTCGTCGTCGCGATGCTGCAGGCCCTGCACGCGCATTGCGGACGGTTCCGTTCCGCGCGCGACCTCGCCGATGAAGCGATCGACGTCGAACGCAACATTCTCAAAGAAGCCGGCGGCTGGCAGGATCAGGTGATCGCCGCGCACGGCGGATTCAGCCTCGTGACTTTCGGTCGCGACGGCAGCTACAACGCGATGCAGGTGCCGCTCTCGTCTGAGCGTATCCAATCTTTGGAAGACCACATGCTGCTCGTCTACACCGAGATTCAGCGGGATAGCTTTTCCGTCCTCGGCCAGCCGAGCCCGATGGTGGGAGACAAATCCAAGATTCTTACACGGATGTCCGATCTCGCTTTGCTCGGGGTTGATTACCTCGCTTCGGATCGGCCGATCGCGCGTTTTGGCGAACTGTTGCACGCGGGCTGGGAACTGAAAAAGCAGGCTGGCTCGGTCACGCTCCCGCAAATTGACGAGTGGTACGCCGCTGGTCTCAAAGCCGGCGCGACCGGCGGTAAACTCCTCGGCGCAGGCCAGGGCGGATTTCTCCTCTTCATCGCCGAGCCGCGTCACCACGACGCTATCCGCAAAGCCATCGGTGCGCGCCCAACTGTAAAAGTACGCGTTAATGCACCTGGCGCGCAGATCATCTTTTCGCAGCGCTGAGCGCATGACTTGACCTGTAGGGTGCGCGCTCGCCGCGCAACGTGGCGCGTCCAGCGCGCCACCTACAAGCGCCCTTCTCCTCAGCCCGTTCGCACCATGCGCCAGATCCATCTCTGCGACCCTCAGCTTCACGGTCAGGGCGGACACTATATGAACCACGACACGCAGCTCGTGCGCGAGCTGCAGCGTCGCGGACTACCCGTCGCCATCTACAGCCGGAAAGGTTGTACCGTAGCGTGCGCTGGAGTGACACCGGAGCCGATTTTCTCGCACGACATTTTCCAGGAAGCTGCGACCGACGCGCAGGTCTGGGCGATCGAAAACTTTCAGACGATCAATCAGGCCTTTCTCGCGGACCTTTGCCAGATTAGTCCCGAGCGTTTCAGCGCCGACGACCTGGTCTATTTTCCGAACCTGCTTCAAAATCAGCTCTACGCCGTCGCGCTCTGGCTCGCGCGCCTGCCCGTCGAACGCCGGCCAGCCGTCGCGGTGATGCTGCGCTACTTGAACCACGCGATGGATTACGTGCAGGCCCGCGCGAACAAGGAACACATCGCGCACTTCTATCGCTACGCGGCGCGCGCGCTTCATGGAGTGCAACCACGCACGGTGATTTGCGCGGACACGCGCGAACTCGCGATGGCGTATCAGAAAATCCTGTCACTGCCCGTGCTGGAGCTACCGAATCCGATGGACGTCTCGGACCTGCTCGCCAGCGCCACGCCGCGCGCTGTGAACGCCCGCCCGACGATCGTTTATCAAGGCCACACGAGCGCGCTCCGCGGGCTGCATTTTTTGCCGGAGATCATCGAACGTTGCGCAAAGCTTTCGCCCCGTCCGCGCTTCGTTGTGCAAGTGCAAAGCCGCGAAGCTGCCGCCAGCCAGCTCGGACCTACGCTCGATCGACTCGATCGTCTCGCCGCCACCGGCGACGATGTCCGCATCGTCAGCGGCGCGCTCTCATCCGCCGACTATTTTTCTCTCCTCCACGAGGCCGACATCATCCTGCTCCCCTACTCGCCGTCGTTCTACGGGCACGGCTCGTCCGGTGTTTTTACCGAGTCAGCATCGTTGGGCAAAGTGATCGTCGTCTCACCCGACACCGTTCCTGCGCGTCAAGGTCGTGAATACGCTCTCGGCGTCGTCACCGCAGCCAAATGGACGCCGACGGCAATGGCCGACGCTGTTGCTACCGCGCTGCGCGATCTGCCGACCCTCCAGAAAAAAGCCGCCACCGCCGCGCCCCGTTTCCGCGCCGAACAATGCGCGCGTGTGCTTTGGGAAAAGTTGCTCAGCGCAGTGCCCGCGTCTGCTTCCGCACGCGCTGCTTGAGCTGAGTCCTAGGCGCGCTGGACTTGTAACGCGTTTCGACGCGTCGCATGCAAGTTAGCGTTGAAGTAACGCAAAAAACCGCAGCTCGGACGACCAGGTTCCCTCCTGATCGAAGGCTTCCACGCTCACGGCCGATCAAGCACCCTCATTTTCATATCCCATTCCGCACGGCAATTTCTACCTCGTCACCGTTTACCAAGGCGATCCTCATGCTCGTCGAAGCAATGATAAAGCGCGGCGAGTTGCGCGAAGCGCGCAGCGTCCTGCAAGCCAATCGATCGCACCATCCGGCATTAGCCAAGCCGATCAAAGAACTCGGCGACGTGCTCGCGAACAAACCCTCGACCGTCCGACGATAATTACGATGGAACAACGCCTCTATCTGTCGCATAGACAACCCCGCTTCATTCTACCCTCATGAGGCTCTTCATGAAGTTCTGCGGATTGTGATACTCCCGAAACCGCTGTCCCAGCTCCTCCGCTGCGGTCGTATGCAGCGGCAGGTTTTCCAAGATCGCCAGTACCGCGCGCACCAGGTCCGGACCGTTTCCTGAGACGAACGTCCCTCCCGCGCGAGAATCCGCCAGCTGCGTGCTCATCCAGGATTTTCCGGGAATGAGCACGGGTTTATTTGCGCAAATCGCCTCAACGAACGGCCCTGATGTGCGCGCGGCATAGGTTACCGCATCATAGGGCAGCAGCACCAAATCAGCGCTCGTCAGCAACGCCTGATACGCATCCGGAGAGAGCGGGCTTTTTACGAGATGAACGTTCGGGAGCTTCGACCGGGCGAGTTCGTCGATCACGAGCGCCATCGGCTGATGATAGTGACTGCTGATAAAAGCCTGAAATACGAACTCCACGGATGAGCACGCCGGACTGGCTGCACAGGCACGCACCACCGCCGGGAGAAGCTCGAATCCTTTTTCCTCCCGCGCATCGCCCATATAGACGACGCGAATTTTCTGAGCGGCTTTAACCGGAATCTCAGCAGGCCATTCCTGCAACGATGAGTGAGCTGTGTGCGGGATGGGGAGAACTTCGAGCGGCCGTTTCGAAAACGCGCCAAATTCTTTCGCGAGCTCCACGCTGTCGGTCGTCAGTCGCACCGCGCCGGCAGGATCCGCGCTCACGAGTTTGTCGAGCGCCAGCGCGTATTTCTCCTGACTGTCTTTATCCAAAACAGTCTTTCGATCCGCGAGGCGGCCGGAAGGAATGTGGACCGAATACCGCAGCATCAGCACAAACTGCAGCGTCCGATAAATCGGATTTTTGAGTAGCAACAGCGCCAGCCCGAGCATTTGCCGCGGCGTCGCATTCGGCAAAAAGATCAGATCTCCCGGCCGGGCTTTTCGCGTCAATCCAGCTTCGAGTTCCTTCTGGAACGCGTCGTTGGAAAGCAAAAAATCATAGGTGGCACGAATCGGCCCCCACTCCGGTGGAAACGGATTCGACGCACTCTCTTCGTGAATGCCCTGCGAGAACGTTGCACAAGCCGAAAGATCCGACATCACCGCTTCTCCCGCCGTGCGCTTCACTAACGCCTGAAAAGCGAAGCCTTGCGCTGAACACTCTGATTTAAGCGCAAGAGCGTAGTTGAAATGATGACCGATCCGGTCGCACAGGTTGTTATCGACGAGAACCAGCGCCTGTTGCTGCTGCTTAACCGGAGATTCGTCGGCTCGGTTCGTCAGCCGGGAAATGATATCTCCATAGGGCTGGAAATGAGTTCTGAAATCGTGTCGCACCGCGTAGTCGCGCGCATTTTTTGCGATGCGTTTCCGGAGGTCGCCATCCGTGAGCAGACGACGGATACTCGCCGGAAAATCCTGAGGCTTTGGCGCGAGCAGGATTTCCTCCCCATCCAAAACAGAGTAGCCACGTGCGCCCACCAGCGTCGTTATCACCACTTTCTCGTAGGTGAACGCCTGGAAAACTTTCACTGACATTCCTGTCCCGCGCATCAAAGGCACGACGATCGCCAACGCCCCGCGGTAAAGCGTATCGAGAAATTCTTCCGGCACCTGACCCACTGCGACGAAATTGCCCTCCACTGCTTTCATATGGCAACTCCCCGCCGCGACGAAAGTAATGTCGGGCATTCTCTTCGCCATGTTTCGAACTTCCATCGCCGCTTCCAAATTCGGCCCGTGAGCGCTTCCCACAAAGAGACAGTAGTGCGCGGTCTTGATTTTGAGAGTGCTCCGCACGAAGTCCCGACTTCGATCCTCATCTCCCGGCGTGACACTGAGAACGTCGCCGGTGTTGAGGACCGTGGTGCCCTTGAGACCATGGCCCTCGAATAATTGCCGTTCGCGGTCGTTACAGAACACCAATGCGTCGGCCAAACCGAGGGCCTCAATCTCCTTCTGCTTTAACCGCTCTTTCGCTCTCGGATGGGTGCCGTGCAATTCGAAGAGCATGTCGAGACTGGTCACAACGAGGGGTTTCTTCCACTTCCTGCAAAACTCCGAGAGCAAGGGCACGTACATCGGATACTCGCAGGTCACGACGTCATGCTCGCTAATCACTTTATCGAGCCATGGGCCGGTCTTGGCGTTATTTAAATACAGCCCCCTTTCATACATGAGCAGAAAGTTGAGCTCCGCCGCAGAGTAATGCTTCAACTCAGACGTCGCAGCCTGGCCCGCGACGAGCGCCCGAGCGTAAGCGCCAATGTTGTTGAGAATATTCCATTCGCCCAAATAGCGCACGGCGATTCCGTTGAGCTCGGCGTCGTTCCCTTTCTCGAGAAACGGCAGAGTGACATCCGCACCGGCTTCCACGAGGTACCGCCAGAGACAACTGAATCGTGTCCAGGCGCCGGTTGGCTCGAAAGGATTCCATGGGAAGAAACAGGCGACTCTTACGCCGCGCAAATTTACTCTCGTTGGTGCTAGCGCGGGCGGATCTTGGACTTCTTGCATCGAGACCATCGGATTCAATCAGCGAGTATTAGCGGTGCGGAATTTTATTTTCCTGTAAGCGCCAGGACTTTGGCCGCCACATGCTCGCCAATCGCGAGAGACGCCGTGGCGCCGGGACTGGGAGCATTCAGCACGTGGAGCGCGCCGGCGCGTTCTACGAAATGAAAATCCTGCACGAGCGTGCCGTCGGGCAGCATCGCCTGCGCGCGCACCCCCGCGCCGCCCGGCTCGAGATCCCCCATCTGCACTGCGGGTACCAGGCGTTGCAGCGACTCACAAAATTTCGCCTTGCTGAACGAGCGTACGACTTCTTCCCACGCCATCGCCCGGTGACGGCGCATGAAATTCCACAGTCCGCGATAACTGATCGCGTCGAACAAATCCCCCGGGCGCAGCGTCCATTTCGAGTAG
>CBRAFL010000287.1:0-7492 GCA_967755055.1 uncultured bacterium | reverse complement strand
ATTCTCGACGAACACGCCTGGATCGTCGGCCGGAACGATACGTTTCTCGCCGATCTCTGTTATTTGGGAAACTCCCGGCAGTCCCGCGTGAATCATATCATCAAGCTGCATCCGCCGCGTCATCTCGCAGGCCGCACGTTGAATCTTTGCAGCGCCAACGCGGTCACGAATTTCTTCCATTACGTCATCGATTCGGTGAGTCGCTACGAACTCGTGCGTCGCGCGGGTTTCACTTGGGCGGATTTCGACCAGATCGTTCTGCCCCGCTTCTGGAGCCCGATGACAGCCGAAATTGATGCAGCGATCGGGCTCCCCGAGGAAAAGGTCATTCGGATGGGCCGGCGCGAACAATTCATCTGCGAGACCTTGATTCAGCCTTCGTTTCCCGGACCGGTCGCGTGCACGCCGCCGTGGGTCGTGGAATTTTATCGCGGATTATTTCCGGCCACATCCGCGTCACGGTCCCGTCGGCTTTATTTCCCGCGACGCGGCAATCGTCACCCGTCCAACGGCGATGAGATTGATGCGCGCATGAAAGCGCTGGGCTTCGAGACGATCGACCCGGTCAAGACGCCGGATCTGCGAACCCGCATGGCCGAAGCGACTCACATCGTCGGGGTGCATGGGGCTTGCCTGGCCAATCTCGTGTTTTGCGGGGCGGGCACCCGTGTGCTCGAAATCATGCCGACGGAGATTTCAAACTACTACAACCGCGCGTTCTATCGGGTGCTTTGCGCGAGCGGGAAAATGCCTTACGGTGCGGTGATCGGCCAGTCCCGCAAGTTGCGCTTGTTGCCTTTCAGTCCCCAGCCGAAATCCGATTTCAAGGTGGAGCTGGCGGATTTGGATGCAGGGCTCGCGGCGCTTCTCGCCTAACCGCGTTGCGTTATTTCGCCTCCGGATTGGCGTGCATCGCTTTGATGAAATCTTCGGCTTCGCGGATCGATGCTTCCATGTCTGAGACGAGACGCGTGATATCGGCCTCGAGTTCGCGATTGGTGGTGGAAAGGGAAGCGAGCGCGCGGGCGTTGAGGTTGTGTTTCAGGAACAGCACTTGATCGCGGAAGGTCGAGAGAACCGGTTCCATGCGATCTGCTGCCCGCCGCATCACGCGGATGAGATCGTCATAGCGGCGTCGCGTCAGATCGAGTTCGCGTTCGCTTTCGTGCCGTAGCGACGCGTTCGAGTACTGTTTTAACTCCTGCTTCCATTCGCGGAAGAGCGCCTCGGCAACATCCTCGACGGCGGCGATCCGGTCGTGAACGTCTTTCGCGCGCGCTTCGCTGCGCGTGAATTCGCGGTTCAGCTCATCGTACTTTCGCTGCAGTTCGCCGCCGTCGGCTTTGGTAACGGCGAGAAAATGATCCAGCGCGCTGGTGAACTGTTCTTTCGCCTGATTCTGGGCATCACGGGTCTTCTCGACGCGATCGACGAGGATCTCCCGCTTGGCGAAACCGATCTTCTCCATTGCGCCGTAGTAGGCGGAAGAACAGCCGCCGAGGAGAAATGCGAGGGCACAAAGGCCGCTCAGGAGTCTGATTTTCATGATGGGTAGCCTCGAGCGTAACTGACTTTCCAAGTGCTGCAATCGCAACGGCCCGAAGCCGACGGCTGCCTGCAAATGTCCGATGTGGGATGTTGGATTTTAGATGTCAGATACTTTTTCAGCCTTCAGCCCCATCTGCCATCAGACATCTTACATCTTACATCTCCCATCTCCCATCGTACACCCGCTCTCTATCGCCGCTGCATGACTTCGATAAACAACGCATTCAGTCGTGCGACATCGACGGCGCGAACCACCGTGACTTCCGGCTCGCCGAGTCCGGGACCGCCGCCCGATGGCCAGCTCAAAGTCGCGCCGTAGTTTGGACCATGATCGATATCGATGTCCATCGCGAGCCGCGTGGTGGAAACGGCGATACTCGGATCAAGGAGCACGGCGGCCGCGACTTCATCCCACATCGGAAAACCAACGCCAGCGTAGCGTTTGAAATAGTTCGCGACGGCGGTGTCTCCAGCGCCCGCGCGTTGCACGATTTCCGGCGTGAGTTTCGTCGGCACGGTGGCATCGAGCGGCACTGCGGTGATTTTTTTCCAGCCGGCGTGCAGCATCATCTTCGCAGCCTCCGGATCCCAGCGGCTGTTGAATTCGACGCGTGGTGTGTGGATGAATTGCAGCGAGAATTCATCGATTTGCGACGCCGCGGGATTAAATGCCCCGCCCATGATGATCAGTTCCTGTGCGAGTGAGGCGAACGAGTCATCGAGGCGGCTGGCGAGTGCGAGATTGGTAAACGGACCCATTGCGAGAATCGTGATCTCACCGGGAAACTCGCGAAGTTTGCGCACGAGAAATTCCGCGGCGGTTCCCGGCGCCGCTTTCAGCGTCGGCGCGCCTTCTTCAAGCGGGGGCACGACATCCGCCGCGTGATAGCGAGTGCGGTTTACCGTGTTGTAGTCCGGCCACGAATCCATCCACGCGCCCTTGTACGCGAGCTTGCCATAAAGTTTTTCCCAACGGCGGGTGCCCTCCTCGGTGTTCAGCAGCGGATACGTGGCGCCGGTGAGCACGGGAATTTCCGTGCGCCCGATCAGCTCGAGCATGCGCACCGTGTGAGCGACATTTTCTGTCTGCCAACCGTCACCGCTTTCAACCGTGATGCCGAGCACGTCGAATTCGGGCGACTGCAACACCATCAAGATCGGCTGAAGATTAGGCCCGCCCGGCCCAAACGCGTCCTGGTCGATGATAACTTTGCGCCGCGGTGCGGCGGACGCGGTCAGAGCAAAGGCTGTGAGCAGCGAGATGAAACGGATGGGCAAGCGCATGCGTAGGATGAGCAATGCGCATACCACGCGGAAGGTGTCGAGTAAGTCCTCGAATTGTCGAAACAAGCCGCGGCTCGTAAGTAGGGCGAGGTCTCCGACCCGCTCTTCGGAAAAGGCAGGTCAGAGACCTTGCCCTACCTTCTCGGACCCGGCGCTTGCCGGGTCGGCACTCTTTCACTCCGCCGCTTTATCGCTGTACGTGCGCTTCAACCAGGTTTTTGGAACGGGAACCACGCAGATGTTCATCGAGCGGTTGTCGCTCGAGAGCATCGCCGACTGGATTTCGATCCTTGTGCTATCGGCGCTGAAGGTTGGGTGGGGGTGATCCGCCGCGGTCGTTTTGTGGCCCGCCGATAACAGGATCATTTCATCCGTGTGCCGATCGATCAGGTACAGGTTCCGATCGAAATCATCCCCCACCGCCCAGCGGCCATCGGGCGAGCCGTTCACGTGCCAGAGGCCGCTGCCGGTTTTCGTCTGGCCCGCGATTTTCATTTCGCGCGTGCGCAGGTTCACGATGCCGAGCCCCGTCGGATGCTCGCGCGTGCCACTGGTGCCCCACTCATCGTTTACGCCGACTTCTCGATGCCCCAAGATGGCGATCGCCACCTCATCCTTGGTGATGACTGCTTCGTGCGTCACCCACTCGTAAGGCGCTTCGGGATACAGCGGGCGCAAACCAGTCCCGTCGGACTTCACCGTCCAGGTTCGTTGCGGCGACTTGCCGCCCGTTTCCCAACAGAAAACGATTTCGCCGGGGACGTACGGATTCGTTTGCACGTGTCCGATTTGGAAAGGCACTGCCACGATGAATTTCACCTCGCCCGTTTTTAGATTCATGCTCGCGAGTCCGGTGGGACCGGCACCCATGTTACGCGGGCCAAAGTTCGCCTCGATTTTTGTATCGGGTGGCAGGTGTTTGGCGGCCTCTTCTTTGCTGCCCACCCGAAAGTAAACAAAGTCTTCCGTCGGATCGAGCGCCACGTCGCCGACCGCGCCCCACTCGAGCGGCACCGTTCCGCAAAGGTGTTCGTACTCGGATGCCGGCTGAACTTTGCCAGCGGCACTGTCGGCAAACAGCTTGCCCAAATCGACGCGGATGATTTGCGCCGGCTCGCGTGCGGATGCGCCAGTCTTTGTTCCTGATCCGGAAGTTGTAGCGCCGCTGGTCGCGGGAGCACTGGATGCATCGGCGAGCTGCGTTCCTGGGTTGCGCAGAAAATACAGATTCATCGAATGGTCAGCGAGGCAGAGCATTCCCGAGTAGCCGGATTCGGTGACTTGCACGATCTCGCCGGTCTGCTCGTTCACGGCCATGGCCTGACCGCGTACACGATTGGAGCGAAACACCAGCCACTTACCGTCGGCGGTCCATTGATGATGCGTTTGATAAATCTTGGAGTCTCCCGCGGGTGTGCTGGTCAAAAACGTGAGTGGAACGCCGGTGACGGGATCGGTCACGAGTCGCTTTTCAGAGGGGAAACGCCGTCCAATTTGGGCAAACGCGGACGTGGCGAGCAAGCTGCCGGCAGCAAAACCCGCAACGGCAAACAAGGAGACTTTCTTGATCATGAGGTGCGAAAAAAATTTCTAGCGAGTAGGGGTGAGGACCGGGTTGGGCGCCGATCGAAGAGAAACGACGCCGTGTCGTGTCGTGTTGACGTCGCGACTTCGCCGAAGATGCAGCGTGGAAAACCGGACCGTCCGAATGCGATTGTCAGGTGTGGCGGTAGGCCTCCGTGCCTGCCGTGTTTGTGGATTGTAGATCGGAGTTCTCAGGTCCGAGCTGGTCCGCCAAACTCGAACGACGCAGATGCGCTGGCTTGCTCGCCTCTGGCGAGTCGTCCGTTGTTGCTCCACTCGAACTCAGCAGGCACGCCTGTCGCTACGGGACTGAAAACCGCGCTCTACTTGCCTGCCTGCGCTGGGGCAGCCGCAGCCGGCTCCGGCTTTGCATCGGCGGGCGCGTCTTCGATCGGATGGTCGGGGCGGATCACGATCAGGCTGCCGAGGCGCGGGCGGGGAGCGATGCGCCATTTAAGGTCCGCCATTTTCTGTTCGGTATCAAAAGTGAATGCGAAACGGCTGCGCGATTCAACCGGCTGCCCATTTTGCTGAGCGGCGACGAACGTCCACTTTTCCATGCACTCCGTGGCAGCCGCGGCGAATTCCGGGTGCGAGGCTCGCAGCGTGGTGAGTCGTTTCAGCTTGCCGTCGGCATCGACCACGAGCTCGAGAATCGCTCCGCCGACAACACCCTCGGTTCGCAAATCCAGCGGGTAAACCGGCTGTACCGCTTCCTTCACCTTGGGTTTCGGCCCGTTGTTCGAGACCTCGCCTTCGTCATCGTCGATGGGAAAGAAAAACGGCGCACGCACCGTCGCCTTCACCGGCTGTCCGTCTTTTAGGTGCGGCGGTAACTTGGCTTTGAGCGCCATGGCGAGCGCCATCTTGCTCAAGACGTCACCGGCACTCGTGTCCTCCGAACTGAGCAGTCCCACACTCTCCGTTTCGCCTTTTTCGTTGATCTTAATTTCGACCATCACGGTGTAACCATTTTTGGTGGGCGGGGCGTCGGCCGCGCGGAGAAGAGCGGGAAGGCTGCAAAGGAAGACCAAACCAAGGCGTAATGAGAGAGGGGAAATCTTCATGGGGACGAAAACGGTGAGACGGCCGACGCCGGTTGACGATTTAAAATATTGGAGGCGAAGGGTGGGTGGCGCGCCTGCGGGCCGTGGATTGTCGATCGTTGCGCGGCGAGCGCGTCACCTACACCGATCTCGAAACGATTTCGGTGTGTGTGTTCCCAAAAGGCAAAACGCCGCGCCGAAAAACGGGCGCGGCGTTTTGGTGTTTACCTGGGGTTCGCGGCGTCTGTTACCGGCGCATCATTCATCTATGCGCATAGGCGACGCTATCCCGAAGTTCTTTAACGCGGTCGTGCGCTTCCTGCACACCCGCTGTCTGCCGCTGAATCAGCGCCCGCGTTTCCGAATCGAGGTCGGTTTCTTGCAACGCGTCGCGGTAATTCCGGACCGCGGCATCTTCTCCTTGTTCACACTCGGAGAGTATGGCGTGCGGATCATGCGAGGTGATCGCGGCTTTGAGATTCATCCACCCGCGATGCAACGAACCGCTCACCGAGCCGTGTTTGTCGGGGTTGCCACCGAGGGAGCGAACGCGTTGCTGCAGTTCGCGGATATAATTTCCGCGCTGCGCCGCGTAGTGGGAAAACGCCCGCCCAAGTTCCGGATCTTTCGTGTCCTTGGCCGCCGTCGCAAAGCCCATCTGGCCGTCTTTGCAAGTGTCGATCAAGTCGTTGAGGATACGGATGCTTTTTTCGTTTAAAGTTTTCATGAGGTATTCAAATCCAAACGGTCCACGGGGGTTGTTGGCGTGTGCTGGAACCCAGCTACTCTGCGTATCACGTGCCAGATTTGCTCCGTACAGTAACTCGCTCACCTCGCGCCAATAGCTCAGGACATCGGAATTCTCCCCACATGCGACGTGCATGACCCGCCTGCAATTGCCGCGCATGTTGCACGGGGATTGCGGACGGATTTCGGCGTTCGGTCTATCACAGCGCTGCCCACAACGCGGTCTGGCTTTCCGCATTTCCGCGTGGAAGACGCCGGCGACGGCCCCCCGACCAGAAACAACGCGCAGTTGACCGTCACTCATCCGACCGGCTATTCCTCCTGTCTTATGTCCACGTCTGCTGACTCCACCGCTCCCGCCGAAGCCACCATGGACAACCTCGTCGCGCTCGCGAAGCGCCGCGGGTTTGTTTTTCAGTCGTCCGAAATTTACGGCGGGCTCAATGGGTTTTTCGACTACGGCCCGCTCGGCGCTGAGCTCAAAAAGAACATCCGTGACTGCTGGTGGAACGACATGGTCCGCCGCCGCGAAGACATCGTTGGCATCGAGACTTCCATCATCATGCATCCGAAAGTCTGGGAAGCGTCCGGCCACGTCGCCGGCTTCACCGACCCACTCGTCGACTGCAAAGTCAGCAAACAGCGCTACCGGGCGGATCAGCTATTTTTCTCCGCCGTCATCGTCGATGCCAAGATCGTCGGCTACGTCTCCGCCCTCGAAAGCGAAAACACCGCCGGTGCCCTGCAGACCGCCGCCGAAGCGTTCAAGCGCAAGAAAGCGATTCAAGGCCAGCTCGCTCCCGTTCACCCCAAGGACATGACCGAGGCGCAACCCGATGAAATCGCGCTGATTCCTTCTCCTGCCACCGGCGAGCCCGGCAGCCTCACGCCGCCGCGCGCGTTCAACATGATGTTCGAGACCAACGTCGGCGCGATGCGCGACGCTTCGTCGGTCGCCTACCTTCGCCCCGAAACCGCGCAGGGCATGTTCGTCGATTTCAAAAACGTCGTCGACACCGGCCGCGTCAAACTGCCGTTCGGCATCGCGCAAATCGGCAAGTCGTTCCGCAACGAGATCACGCCGCGCAATTTCATTTTCCGCTCCCGTGAGTTCGAGCAGATGGAGATGGAATACTTCATCCACGAGGACGCCGATTGGGCGAAATGCCACGAAGAGTGGATCGCCTGGTGTGAAGCCTGGCTGAAAAGCGTCGGCCTGCCCGAAAGTCATCTCTCCCGTTACGCGCATCCGAAGGAGAAACTCGCGTTCTACTCCAAGGGCA
>CBRAFL010000286.1:0-7518 GCA_967755055.1 uncultured bacterium | reverse complement strand
TCAACTGGGCGTGGGACATCGTCAACTTCGTCTTCTGGATCGGTATCGGCCACGCGGGTACGCTGATCTCGGCGATCTTGTGCCTGCTCCGCCAGAAATGGCGTACGTCGATCAATCGCGCGGCTGAAGCCATGACGATTTTCGCAGTGGTTTGCGCTGCGATCTTCCCGGTCTTCCACGTCGGTCGTGTCTGGTATGCGTGGTATCTTTTCCCAATTCCGAATTCCAACTGGATCTGGCAGAATTTCCGTTCACCACTCGAGTGGGACGTGTTCGCGGTCTCGACGTACGGAACGGTTTCCGTGTTGTTCTGGTACATCGGCCTGATTCCCGATCTCGCGATTCTCCGCGACCGTTTCGAGTCAGCCGGTAATCGTCTCCGCTCGTTCCTTTACGGCGTGTTCGCCATGGGCTGGCGCGGTTCCAACCGCCACTGGAGTAACTACGAAATGGCTTACCTGATTCTCGCAGGTATCTCCACGCCGCTGGTTCTTTCGGTGCACACGATCGTTTCGTTCGACTTCGCTGTTTCGCTTCTGCCCGGCTGGCATACGACGATCTTCCCTCCGTACTTCGTGGCGGGCGCGATCTTCTCCGGCTTCGGCATGGTGCTCACGTTGATGCTGCCTCTGCGCGGCATCTACAAACTCGAGGATCTCATCACGCAGTACCACATCGACTGCATGTGTAAGATCACTTTGGCGACAGGCACCATCGTTGGTTACGCGTACGCGATGGAGTTCTTTATCGCGTGGTATGGCGCGAATCCGTACGAGGGCTTTGCCTTCATCAACCGCGCATTTGGTCACTATGCGTGGGCGTATTGGATCATGATTTCGTGCAACGTTATCACGCCACAATTCTTCTGGTTTAAGAAGGTCCGCCAAAACACCACACTCGTCTGGGTGCTTTCGATCTTCGTTAACGTGGGCATGTGGTTCGAACGTTTCGTGATCATCGTGACCTCGCTCGCCCGTGACTTCCTGCCGTCGAGCTGGGGCTACTATTCTCCATCGATCGTTGAGATCTTCACCTTCTTCGGAACGTTCGGCGTCTTCTCCGTCCTCTTCCTTCTCTTCATCCGGTTCCTGCCCATCATGCCGATGGCCGAACTCAAGGCCGTCACGCCGCAGGCGGATGTCCATGGACACGGCCCTGACGATCACAGTCACACGACTGGTTTGGGTGACCCGATCAAGCTCGAGAAACATTAATCTCCGACCATGCCCGCACCTTCCTACGGCTTGATCGCCACCTTTGACACGGCCGCCTCGGTCTACCACGCGGCCGAACAAGTCCGCGATGCCGGCTACAAGAATTGGGACGTCATCGCGCCCTGTCCGATTCACGGCATGGACAAGGCGATGGGCCTGAAGCGCTCCATCGTTCCGCGCATTTCACTGACGGGTGGTATCATTGGTTTCACCACCGGCATGACGATGATCTGGTGGACCGGCGGCTACGATTACGCGCTGACCGTGGGCGGCAAACCCGCCTTCAGTCCGATGTTCGCATTTCCCGTTTCATACGAACTCACGATTCTGTTCACGGCCTTCGCCACGATCATCGGGATGTTCCTCGTGAACGGTCTGCCGATGCACTATCATCCGGTGCTGAAATCGCCGAAGATCAAACGTGGTCTGGATGACCAGTTTCTCATCGTGATCGAAACGCGTGATCCCCGTTTCAATTTGGCCAACACCCGTGCGCTGCTCGAAAAAATTGGCGGCAGGGAAATTTCGGAATTGGAAGCCTGAGCCATGCGCAACGTTTACCTCGTTACCGCTTTCATCGTCGTCCTGGCCGTATCCGTTCTCGGATTCCGCGGCCGGATCTTCACGAAGCCGCCCATGGATGTGTTCCCTGAGTGGGCTTTTCCTGGCATGAAGCGTCAGCCAAAGTACAAGCCCCAAGGCGAGAGCGCTTTCTTTGCGGATCGTCGCGTTGATCGTCCGATTCCTTCGCGGACGGTCGCACGTGAAACGCTGCACACCGAAGCGCCGTTGCTTGCGGACGATGTCATGACGGGAAAATCCGCAGACGGCGCGTGGATTCGCGGCTTCCCTTTCTCAGTTGTCGTTGACGCAAAGCTCATGGCACGCGGACACGAGCGTTTTAATATTTACTGCCAGCCCTGCCACGGTGCAGTCGGCGATGGCAACGGCATCACGAAGCAATACGGGATGGGCGCAACCCCGACCTATCACGACGACCGGCTTCGCCAGATTGCTGAGGGCGAAATCTTCAACACCATCACGCACGGCAAAGGCAACATGCTGCCTTACGCTGACAAACTTTCGCCCGAGGATCGTTGGGCGGTTGTACTCTACGTACGTGCTCTGCAGCGCGCGCAAACCGGCACGCCCGCGGACGTCGCCGATGCTACCGGCAAAAAAACTCTCGGCCTCCCATGAGCACTCACGCTCCTTCCGCTTCCACGGTCATCTCGGCCGAATCATCTTCCGCCTTCGCGGCCGGCAAGGCCTTGACGATTGGCGCTGTCGGTCTCGCGCTCACTGCGATCGGCGTGTTCATCTCTCCGGATAAGCACGGTCCGGTAATGTCCTATCTCGTCGGCGTCACGTTCTGGGTGGCGATCGCCGTCGGCATGCTGATGCTGGTGTTGATTCACCACATCTTCGACGCCTCGTGGTCCGTCGTGCTTCGCCGGCAGTACGAGCACTGGATGACGGCCTTCAAATGGCTCTTCGTTCTCTTTCTGCCGCTGCTGGTGCTCGCGTGGCTGAATCCTGGATACGTCTGGCCCTGGATGGATTTGGGCCATGAGCTCCACGGTCACGGCACCGTCGGCAAAGACATTCTCTATCTGAAGAAGTCCAGTTTCCTGAACCTGAACATGTTCACGGGCATGACGCTCGCGTTCTTCGGGAGCTGGGTCTGGTTGACTGCGCGTCTCCGCAAAGCGTCTTTCACGCAGGATCTCGACGGCGACGTGAAGTGGACGTTCATGAATCGCAAGACCGCCGCCTTCGGTCTGCCTATCGGCGCGCTCACTTTGACGTTCGCCGCGATCTATTGGGTGAAGAGCCTCGAATATCACTGGTTCTCCACGATGTACGGCGTGTGGTTCTTCGCCAACTGCGTGCGCGGCGCCTTGTGCATCGGCGTGCTGATCATGGTCTGGCTTTATCGCCGCGGTGATTTCAAGGGCATCCTCAACACGAATCATTTTCACAGCATCGGACAACTGATGTTGGCGTTTACCATCTTCTGGGCATACGTCACGTTCTCGCAGTATTTCCTGATTTGGAATGCGAACGTCCCCGAGGAGACCTTCTGGTACAATCTGCGTGAGTTGAACCACGACGGAAGCACCAACCAGTGGTGGTACGTGGGACTGGTAATTCTCTTCGGTCACTTCTTTGTCCCGTTCTTCGCGCTCCTTTCGTACCGTTTCAAAGTCACGCACCATATTATTCGCCGGATCGCCCTCTGGAATCTAACGATCATTTTGGTGGATATGTGCTACAACATTCTCCCCGCCCTGAAGGACGCGCACGGTGACGCGCTTCCGATCACGTCTGTCAATCTGCTCTGGGTGCTCACGTCTGTCGTGGGTGTGGGCGGCGTGTGCGTTTGGTCCTATTTGAAAAGTTTTCCGACTACGAAGCTCATTCCCATCCGTGATCCTCGAATTGGAGAGAGCCTGACCCACCATGAGTGAGACTACCTCAAATCGTGCTTCCCTCGTGAGCATCTTCGCTGTGTTCGCGCTCTTCGCGCTGTTCGTGGCGGTTGTTTATTACGTCTACGCGCCTCGGCAGACCGGTGCGTTTGTCGGCGACGGCATTCATACGCTTACGCAGCGGAAGACGAATCTCCGCGAGCTTCGCGCCAAGGAGGCTGAGGCAAATCACTATGGTTGGGTTGACCAAAAAGCCGGCGTAGTCCGGCTCCCGATCGAACGCGCGATGGAACTCACCGTGCAAAAATACGCGGCCAAGCCGTAACCGTTTCCGAGATGACCAACGCCTCACCTGAAGTTAGCGAGATCGACGCGAAGGCGCGGTTTCCTTTGTCGCTGCTCCTCGCTTCCGCGCTCCTCTGGCTCGTCGTCAGCGGCGTGCTCGCGCTCCTCAATTTTGCCCAAACCCTCAGTCCCTCGCTGCTGGCGGATTGCTCGTATTTGACCTACGGACACACCCGTGGTTTTCAAGAGACCGCTTTCGTTTACGGCTGGGTCGCCAATTCCGGATTCGCCGTTGCCCTGTGGATTTTAGGCCGCCTTGGCGGTTCACCCTTGCGCTCTCTCAACTGGGCCGTGGTGGGAACGCTCTTTTGGAACCTCGGCGTCACCGTAGGTTTGGTTGGGATCGCGCTGGGCGACGGTACATCGATCGCTTTCCTCCATTTGCCCAACTACGTTCAACCGCTGTTGCTCGTGGCCTTCGGCGCGATCGCGATGCCGGGCGTGCTGGCCTGGACGGGACGTAAACAGAAGAGCGCGTTTGCCGCACAATGGTACGCCGTTGCCGCGCTTTTCCTCTTCCCTTGGCTGTTCTCCGCCGCGCAGGTGATGATCGTTTGGTTCCCCGTGCGTGGTACGCTGCAGGCCGTCGCTGCCGGTTGGTTTCTGCAAGGCGCGTGGACGCTCTGGATCGCTCCGTTGGCGCTCGCGGCGGCCTACTATCTGGTTCCGAAGATCAGCGGCCGCGTTATTCCCAGCTATGATTTTGCATCGCTCAGTTTCTGGACGCTTCTGGTCGTTGGCGGCTGGACCGGCGGACGGCATTTGATCGGTGGCCCAGTTCCGGCGTGGATCGCAACCATCGCCATCGTTGCCTGCGCACTCCTCACGTTTCACTACGTCGTGACTGCCGTGAATCTCCGCGCAGCATTTGGCCATGGCAGCATCTCGCTGAAATTTATCAGCTTCGGTCTTCTCGCCTACGTGATCGGTGGATTTGCCGACGCGGCGACGGCCATGCGCAGCATCGCTCAATTCACGCAGTTCACGTGGATGACGCAGGCGCAAAGCCAGCTCGCGCTTACGGGTGCGTTTTCGTTGATCATCTTCGGAGCGATTTATTTTCTCGTCCCACGTATTTCCAGCAAGCCATGGCCGTCAGCATCTTTGATTCGCGCGCATTATTTTGCGGCGTTGATCGGCACGTTCGCGCTGGTGATTTTCCTCGCCGTCGCGGGAATCGTGCAAGGTCGCGAGTTGGGCGACGCAGGAATTACCGTGGCCGACGTCGCGGCGCACACGCGTCCCTGGCTGCTGGCGGCAACCGCCGCTCAAGCGCTGTTGGTCCTTGGTAACGTCGTCCTTCTCTTTCACTTCGCTCGCATGATTGTCGCCAAGCCGGTGACGGCCGCCGCGAACCTGTTTATCCAGCCGCCCACGATGGAGGCTTCTGTCTCATGAGAAACGGTCTGCTTTTTTTCATCGGCCTTTTTTGCGCTGTGCTGCTCTCGTGGGCGGGCATTGTGCTCGGTTCTCACGCGCAGTTAGGACAGCTCGCGCCTTACTTTGACAAGGACCTCGACAACGCTTTTCCGCAGCGCCACTCGGGTATCGCGGGACAAGGACAGCTCGTTTATGACGATCTGAATTGCGCGGCATGTCACACGCAGCAGGTCCGTCGGCCCGACTTTGGTTCTGACAAAGCGCGCGGCTGGGGCGAACACCAGAGCGTCGCGCGGGATTACATTTTCGAGACTCGGGTTCAGCTTGGCGACAGCCGCATTGGGCCGGACCTCGCCAATGTCGGCGCACGCAAGACTCCTTACGACGAAGAGGATTTGTTGAAGCTCCTTTACACCGGCACCAGCGCGATGCCGTCGTACAAATTTTTGTTCGAGCAACGCTCGCTCGCCGGCCGGCAGCCTTCTGATCACGCGTTAAAGTTGCGCGGCGATCTTGCTGCTCCAGAGGGATACGAAATCGTTCCCAGCCATCGGGCGCGGGCTCTCGTCGCTTATCTTTTGAGTCTGAATCAGACCTACGAATATCCTGAGGCCCGCCCGGTTGAGCCCGAGTCAGCCAAGGAAGGTGAGCACAAATGAGCGACCAATCTCCGGTGGATCCCCGCCTTCAACAATCCGGCGCGTCTGATGAGAGCCTGCTCTCCGCGCACGAAAAAGAACTGGCAACGAAGCCCGACGATGGCGGCCATTATCGGATGCTGCCGTTGGTTCTCTTGTTCGTGTTTAGCGGACTGATCTTTTACGGCGGCACGTACCTCAACCGTTACTCGGGGCACTACAACGCTTCGATTTTCAACGAAACCGCGCATCCAGCGAGTGCGACGGCCGCTGCTCCGAAGGTTGATCCTCTGGTACTCGGCAAACGTAACTACGAACAGGTTTGCTCAGCCTGCCACCAACCCACCGGCCTCGGCGTCGAAGGCATTTATCCTCCGCTAGCCGGATCGGAATGGGTTGTTGGTTCGCCGGAACGGGTCATCCGCATAGTGCTTCACGGTCTCAAAGGCTCCGTGACCGTGAAGGGTAAACAATTTGGTCAGGCCGCGATGCCGGTCTTCGGACAGGTTCCCGGTTCTGGTTACAACTGGAGCGATGACCGCATTGCGGCGGTGTTGACCTACGTTCGCCAGGAATGGGGCAATAAAGCCGACCCGATCACCCCTGAACAAGTCGCCGCGATTCACGCCAAGGAAGGTAGCCACAAAGAGTGGACGCAGGAAGAGCTGGAGAAAATCCATTAAGCGATTGAGCTGACTTCTGTTATTTTAGCCGTATCGCGTTTTGCGATGCGGCTTTTTTTTGGCCGCTGAAAACGCGCAACCTCGCGTTGATTCCGGCGGGATTGCCTTCGTCTTAACACCGCACATGGTGGGTTCGTGATCGCGTCTGTGACGTTTCGAAATTTCAAAGCGTTGCGCAATGCCAGTGTTCAGCTCGGAGCGTTCAACCTGGTCCTGGGCCCAAATGGCAGTGGCAAAACGAGTTTGATCGAGGCGTTATTGCATTTGCGGACGTTGTCGAAATTGCCGCCAGCGGATGCCCTGACGTCTCCAGCTCTCGGTGTTACCCCCGATTTAACTTTTCGTTTCACGGCGCCCTACGAAGACGTCGAAGTTCGGCTGGGATGCGTTGATGACGTGGCGTGCGATGCTCTGCATGTCACTCCTTCCGGCACACCGAGTTGGAATGAACTGCGCGTGACGCTCTCTAAGATCCGGAGCTACGTGTTGGATCCTATTGCAATGTCGAAACCGACTCAGCGACCGCACGTCGCTGGCGAAGAGCTGGTGTTCGATGGATCCAACCTCGCTGCGGTGATCGCCCAAATGAGCGAAACTGCTCCGGAAGCGTTCTCCGCATTGTCGGGCGAAGTCGTTCGGCTCTTTCCCGAGTTTTCGCGATTGGAGCCGCAGTTGCGGCCGAACAACCGCGTCGTCCTCGCGTTTGCTCTCGCTGGGGGTGCCGGTTTGGTCGACGGCGACGCGGTTTCCCAAGGCGTGCTTCAGATGCTCGGTGTACTGACACTTTCATTTTTGCCCTCGTTGCCGAGCGTCGTGTGCGTCGAAG
>CBRAFL010000285.1:0-7628 GCA_967755055.1 uncultured bacterium | reverse complement strand
GGCGTGAGCCAGATCGCCTGCCCGCCACCTGCCGCGAGTGGCACCGAGAGCGTCGTGGTCGAATCAACCTCGCGTGTAGCGAGCGCCACGTGCGTGCGGGTCGTGACCGTATCGTCATCCGCGTAGAGGTGCGCGACGAAACGCTGGCCGGCCGGAAGGAAACTGAGCGCCACCGTCAGCGTGCGAGCCTGACTGTTGTTGATCGTGCCGACGAACCAGTCGTTGCCATGCCGCCGCGCGAGGGTCGCGAATTCGCCGATTTTTCCGTTCACCACTTTCGTGTCATCCCAGACCGTCGGTACCTTGCGGAAAAATTCCACCTCGGGCTCGCCGTGATAGTCAGATGCCTTGTCGTACCAGAAAATCCACTGCAGCGGACTGAACGACACGACCGCCATCGCGAGTTGATGCGCGTGGGTCGTGTGCGTGAGGCGCTTGTCGTAATAGCACACCGTATAGTCGCCGATGCCGCCGACATAACGCGTGAACGGCAGTGTGCAGTTGTGCTCGGGCGTGGGAAAGTGCTCGTTGCCCTGAATGCCCTCGACCGTCAGCAAATTCGGCCAGGTGCGCGAAATACCCGTCGCCCGATAGCCATCGTGAATGTTGAGCATGAGGTGATGCTGCGCGGCTTTTTGGATCGTCTCTGTAATCCACGCCGTCTCGACCTGCGGGCCGACGTCGACAAATCCAATCTTCACGCCCGCGACGCCCCACTCTTCCAGCATCGCAAACATATGATCGCGATCGCGGCGAATCTGCCGGCGATCGAGGTAGAGGATGAGCCCGACGCCCTTCTCGCGGCCGTAACGCACGATTTCGGGGACATCGAGATTCGGCGCTCGCACGAGTACCTCACCCGCGGCTTCGTATTCGACCGGGCCATACCACTTCCAGTCGAGGTGCACGTAGCTCAGTCCAGCCGTCGCCGCGAGATCGATGATCGCCTTCGAGTTTGTGGTTGTCAGCGTGTTGTCCCGCATCGCCTTGCCGGGCTTAATCCACGACGTATCCGTTAGCGCAGACGGTTGATTCAAGTTCAGCAGCAGGTAATTCCGCTCGAGCAAATCGCCGGGTTTGTCGCCGACGACGAAGAAGCGCCACGGCGTCGCATCGCCCACCGAGAGCGTGAAACGGGGATCGTGACGTTGAATAAATTCTTTTGTCGCAAGATTCGAACTCGTGCCGCCGAGCGCGGTGACGAGCGTGTCAGCCACACCGGGCGCGACAGACAGCAACATGCGCGGCGCGTGTAGATTCGCGGCTTCGCCAAGTGAAGCGTAGCGGCCATCGGCAAACTCGAGCGTGAGCGGCCGTTCACCCCACGGCTCCATCTCAGAGATTTTCGCGCGGCGGTAGTCGCCCTCGGTGCCGTGCTCCTCGTAGCCGAGCGTGTCTGCGGGAAAACGAAACTCCGTGCGTTCGCCGGTGAACGAAAACTCCTTCCCCGCCTGCTGCGGAAACGAGTAGCGCAGCGCTGCGCCTTCGTCATACGCGCGCAGTATGACTCGCACCGATCGACCATCGGCGCTTTTCAAATCCACGTTCAGCTCGCGATAGTTTTCCGGGATCGTGCTGCGTTCGCCGAACGCGTAGCTCCACTGGCCGTGGTGTTCGTCGGTCGTCGCCGCCACGATTTTAAAGCCGCTCAAAAAATCCGGCTCGAAGCCGAGCCGCGATTCGAGCACGAGCGGTTTGCCGTGGTAGTCGATCTTGTAGGCCGGCGTGCCGTCTGACTGAAGTTTGAAACCGATGCTCACGTTGCCATCGGGCGACGTGATTTGTTCGGCGCGAAGCGCGGGCGCAGCAAGAACCGCAAGCAGCGTGATAAAGCGAAAGGTGAGTTTCATTTTGAAAGAAGCATTGTTTTCACGATCGGGTCAGCCGCTTGGATCTCCGGCTGCGTCGCTCGGCCGAACTGCCAGGCGACGACGGTGACTTTGATAGGGAGTTTCGCACGCGGCGGGATCGCGGTGAAACGCAGCGTGTCGCCATCGATTTCCGCCGGGCCTTCACGAACGTAGAAATAAACTTTCGCGTCGGCGCCGGCGCTCGATGTCGCGGCAAGCGTGAGCGATTTCGCGCCGATCTTTTGATCGGGGATTTCGGGGAACGTGATGTGTTGTGGCTCGCCCTGGGTGTTACGCGGGAATTTCAGGACGGCCTGCTGCACGGCACTTTTGTACTGTGCGTCTCCCGGATGACTCGCGAGCAGCCAGATGTCTTGAGCACGCTTGTCCGTGGGCGAGGCGGCGCGATTGAATTGCACGCGAAATGTGTTCGCATCCACTTGCGTGACCGGACCGGTGATACGCGACACATGAACCGCGCCAAGAGCATGCGTGCCGCCAGACGCCGCGCTGGGGGTGATCACGACGGGCGCGGGTGGTTTGTCCTTCGCGGCGACGGGCGGCCGCGGCGGCAGCGGGACGATGAATTCTCCGGTGAGTTGAAACGTCACGCCGTCTTCGCGCGGGAGGAATTTCAACTCCACTCCGGCGTGGCTCGTTGAAATCGGCGCGAGCTCACCGGCCTGCACAAAATCCAGTTGCTGGATTTTCTTCCCACGACTGCGCGCGTAATACGTTTCCGTCGCATGCGCAGTTTCCGCATCGAACGACCAGAATGCCTCAGAGTGGTCGCCTTTGTAATCGGCCGCGGAAGCTGCCGGCGCGCGAAGCGGTTCGTCACCCCGCCAGCGATCAACGAGCCAGCCTTGTGCAGGATCGATCGGTCGTAACTTGACGGGCTGATCGAGCGGAGCGTCGGCCGGCAGACGCGCGGCGGCGGCATGGCGGATGAAGAGTGCGAGAAATTCCACGAGCGCATCGGAGGCGTCGAAGTGACCGTGCCCCGTGTCGGCGAGCAGCGCGATGGGCACCGCGGAATGCGCGGCACGAAATTTGAAAAGCGGCGTGAGCCGGGCTTCCCACCACTCGACTTCGCTCATCACCATCAACCCCGGGATGCCGTCGATGGATCGATCGGCCCAGTCGGGATTCGGCTTCCCGCTGCCGGTGAGATCGGTCTGCGGGGCGTCGCCTTTGATCGAGAGGATCGCGAGAGTGCGCGCGGGATTCCACGCGGCAAAGTTCCACGGATACGACGCGCACGCCGAGTGCCCGAGCGGAATCGCCGGCGCGAAGGCGAGTTCGCTGTAGCCCGATTCCGCAGCCAGCGCGTGCATCATTTCCTCGAAGCGTTCGCCAGCGCCTTGATCGAATTTGAAAGCGTTATCGAACGGTGGCGCGATCCAGATTTCGGCGATGCCGAGTTCGGCGAGCGTGCGGCGCATCGCCGCGTGTTCGAGGATGCCGGGCTCGAGCATGTTGTTCTGGCCGACGACGACTGCGCGCACGCGCGCGCAGTCGGGCGGAATCCAAAGAAACGCACGTCCCTCGCCCATCGGTACCGACCACTGCCATTCGGCGGCGACGGCTCGGGCGGAAACGGCGAGCAGCAGAATAAAAAATAACTGCGCAGCAAAACGAAGTGACCAGCTCGGCGGCGGTGGGACCGGCTCCGTCCGGTCCGCGGACGACACGGAGGTCGTCCCTCCATCTTCAGAATCGGCGGAGTAAGGCTTCGCTGGAGGGCGCTGCTCCGTCAGCGCTGTTCGCGCAGAAACCAGCTGCGACGGAGCGCAGCCCTCCACCTGTTTCTCGCTTTTGCCCATGCTGGTCATTTCAACGGTGCCCCCTGACTCGTAAGTGCAGGTTCATTCATGGCGGACCGAAAGCGTGATCGATTCAGAGGACGGATCGTACGGCGCGTCGACGCTCTGTCCGTTCACCCGCAGCGCGGATGGTTTTTTTGCTACGCACCAAGTGGCATTGACCACGGGTTGGCCTTGAAGCTGCACGTCCAGCACGTCGCCGGATTTTTCGACGGTGAGGAAAACTTTCGAGAGCGAGTCCAGGACGACTTTGCCGTCACGCCGTAGATAACTGCCATCCGCGACGAAGATCCGTGACGCGGCGGCGCCACTCGTCACGTCGGTGCCCTCGGCATGCGTGAGCGCGAGCAGGTAGGCGTCGGTCTCCCAGCCGCCGAGCATGTTGTTGGCGTTGCGATGGCGAATGCTGCCGTCGGCGAGAAGATTCAGGAAGATGTCCGTCGTCGTGCCACCCTGGCGGATACGGACACCGATCATATTTTTCGCGGCGAGACGCTCAAACTGCGGAAGATTTTTCTGATTCGCGTCGGTCACGAGCGTGATCGCGGTGATGAATTTCATGCGCCGCGTGAGTTCAGCAGGTGCGAAGGCAACGTAAGGCTGCTTCACGTCGGGCTCGTGATCCTTGAAGCCGGTTTTTTCAACGAGCCTCATTTTTTCCGGATAGTCGGTCGGCAGGCCGGCGTCGGGAAACGTTTCGGGAAACAGCGGACGCACGAGCACGTTCGCGTTGCCCTGCGTCACGCTAAGGTCGAGACCGCGACGTTCGGCTTTGCCGTTGTAGTGCAGCAACCACTCGAACTGGCCGGGCGTGAAGCTCTCCACGTCGTCGATGATCAAGATCACATCGCCCAGCCAGAGGAAGTGACGATAGTTGCGGTTGAACGTTTTTGAAGTCGGGCCGGTGGCGTCGGCGAAAACATATTTCAAACCGCCCGTGTCGATCAGGTGGGAAACGGTGCCGGGGAATTTTGAACCGAAGTAAGTGTCCTCGGGGTTTTCTGCACCGCCGTTGAAGAGGACGACGTTGTGCGCGGCGCTCTGGCGATAGTACGCGTCGTATTCAGGGCGTGCGTAATTCGAATTGCCGGAATCGATCACGATGTTTTCTCCACGATGGAAAAGAATGAACGAGCCCGCGTCGGCGTGACTGTGATTCCACGTGGTGCCGGATTTCACGCCAAGGAGCGTGGCGTCTTTTTCCCAGGAAGAACGGAGCATCGCTGTGCCGATGTCCTTGAACGCCGTCGACACTGGCAACGCGGGCGCGGCGGGTGCGGTGGCCAGTTCCGCGTCGGCAGGAAAATAAACGAGTCCGAAGGGCGTCGAGCGATCGAGACCCTCGCGGTAACTCATCAGGCGAGTCACGCCCAGATACCAAAGGTAGTTGGGGTCGCGATAGCCGTTTGCCCAGAGCAGCGCGAGCGGGCGGCTGCCGTCAGAGTTGATCGAGCCGTCGCCGAAATTGAGCGTCATCATCCGGCCCGCGTTCGGATAACACACGTGCATGAAATAATCTCCCGTCCGCGCGAGCAGCGGAATGTCCGCGGGCGCGGGCGCGCGAAGAGCATTCGTCCACGCGAGGCGGAAGAGCAGATACTCGGACATCGCGAACGACGCGTAGTTGACGCTCTCGTAGAAACCGCCGGCCGCGTCGAAGTTGGCGGGCTTGTTCTCGATCACGCTGCCGGCATAGCGAAACCACTCGATGGAGCCGGCAGAGATGCGCTCCAGCCAGCCCGACGCACGGGGCTCCTCCTCCATGACGGCGAGTGCGGCTACGCCAGCCGAAAAAACGCAGGCGCTCCACCAGTTGTGACCCATCGTATCGAGTGAATGGATTCTCTGCCCGCCAAGCACCCAGTCGTTGAGCGTGGGGAGGATGCCAAGATCGACGATTCCCTTCGCAATCTCACGGCGTTCGTCGGCAGAGAGCGCATCGTGCACGCTGTCGAACGCGACGGCGGCGCCGTAACACGAGCGTGCCGTGCCGAGGCCGGCGTGCCATACGGGATCGCGGCGAAGCAGATCGGGCTCGCCCCAGTTGGGACGGTGGACCTCGTGCAACAAAACGTCGCGGACGCGCTCAGCGTAGCGCTTGTCGCCAGTCATCCGATACGCGAGAGCGAGTTGCTCGAGGGAGCGGGCGGCGTCGGCAGGTTTCTCGATGGCCTGGTCAGCGCTCGCGAGAATGGCGGTCCACGAATCGGCCGAGGATTTTTCGTGCGCGATGCGATCCTTGAGCTTCGTGACCTGCTCCACGGTGAAATACAGATAAGGATGCGCGCCGCGGAGGACGGGCGTGGTGGGTTGCGCGGCGAAACTTGCGGTGACGACGAGGAGCAGTGCGAGGGCGCGCAGCGATGGAAAAAGCTTCATGAAGACAATCAGTGGCAACGGGTCAGGTCTTGGCGGGATCACTGCATTCGGAAACCACGGATTACGCAGATTAGCACGGATTTTCAGAGGAAGGATTAAATGGTTTGATCCGTGCCCATCCGTGATATCCGTGGTCAAGCCCGACTGGTCGTTACGGCCTGCGCGGCGACAGTGGCCGGGATCAGACGGGCTTTTCGTTTCGCGATGCGCGACAGAATCAATCCGGCGGCCGCCATGAAAATGCCCACGAATAAAAAGCACAGTCGGCCGGTCGGCGGATTGGGAATCAGCATGAGCAGCAGAATGAAGACGCCGTAAACCATGCAGAGCGTGCCGAGCAGACGGTAGACAGGTTCATCGCTGATATTGGCGTCGGCCGCTTCTTCGACGGGAACGCGAAGTCGGGCGAACAACTGTTCCACGCGTGCGATGTGGGCGGCCGGGCTGGCTCCGTAGAAAAACGTCGAACCGAAAAAGCAGATCACTCCGACGAGTGAGGTGCCCAGCGCCGTCACGACCAGCAATAAATCGCTTCGCTCCGGACCGGACAACACGTGACCGGAATCGCCAACGATGTGCTGCACCCACGCGGGCAGGCTTGTCAGAAAACCCGGCTCTGCCAGTTGCGTGGCGAAGAAAAAGTTGGACCACGCTGAAAAACAAAAGCACGCGAGCGCTGTGCCCCACGCCGACCACGGCGGGGTGCGTTTGAAAAACAGGCCGAAGAAAATCGGGATCGTG
This sequence comes from uncultured bacterium, assembly GCA_967755055.1. Taxonomy (GTDB): domain Bacteria; phylum Verrucomicrobiota; class Verrucomicrobiia; order Opitutales; family Opitutaceae; genus Opitutus. The sequence goes on along the minus strand of CBRAFL010000285.1, from coordinate 832 downwards.
AGCGGAATGCCGAGGCTCACCATGACCTGGTTCAAAAGCGTAAACACGTCCGTCTGGCGATAGGTGTTAATCAGGAGCGAGAGCGCGATGATGATGACGCCGAAAGCGAGCGTGCAGAGTTTGGATACGCGCAGAAGTTGCGTTTCGGTGGCCTGAGGCCGGACGATCGGCCGGTAGAAACTGCGGACGAAAACGCCAACGTATTTGTTCACTGCGGCGTCCATCTGCGTGAGCGTCGCGCCGAACATCGCGCACATCAGCAAGCCGAGCAGACCGACCGGCATGACCTTCATCGCGACAGCGACGAACGCGCCTTCAGTCGGCTTCGACAAATCGGGAAATACTTTCTCCAAATCGGGAAAAAGGATCGTGGCCGCGAGCGGTGGTACGACCCAGACCAAGGGGCCGACGAGACCGCCGATCAGCGGAATCACGACCATGCGCCGCGCATGTTTCTCGCTCTTGGGCATGAGATACATCGTGGAATATTCGAGGCTGTTGAGCTCGGCCATCTTCACCCAAGCAAACGCTAGACCCCAGCCGAGCAGGATCGACGGCCGCCAGGCGAGCCACCAGCGGAAGTGCTCCGGATGGCTGACGTTGACCTTCGCGATCAGTCCGGCGAATCCGCCGATTTCGGGCTCACGCACCGTCAGCAACATCGCCAGCAGCGTGATCGTCATCACGAGAAACAGTTGGACGAAATCGCTCGCGAGCACGGCGAACGCACCGCCGGCAAACGCGACCACGGTGATGGTGATGCCGAGCACCGCGATCACGTAGTTGATGTGAACATTGAAAACCGCGGCCATGAAAACGCTGATCGCCATCA
>CBRAFL010000284.1:0-7631 GCA_967755055.1 uncultured bacterium | reverse complement strand
TGTGCGTCGGAAACATCGCGCATCTCAGGAGTGCCGCACTCGATCGCCACGAACCCGCGGATGCCTGGGAATGATATTGAGGCGTTTATTACTCCAGCGGATTGGCTCGGGCTTCGCGACTTGGAATACGTGCGCTATGTGATTATGACAGCCTCGATCAAGGCGGACGGATCCGTGGACGTCAGGGAGGTTACTGAATCATATCCGGATTCATCATGGAACCAGTTGGCCCAATCTTTTGGGAAAGAAGTGATCCTTCGCGCCAAGGCGACGGATTCGATGCTGACTAAGCGGGGCGAGATCTACGTTGTCTTTTTTAAGCCTGGGATGAGAGGAAATCTTGTGCTGATTTTTGGCCGTCAAATTGACGAATCGCCGTTCCCGGTCGGCCATCGGCCAAAGTATCTACGCACTTTCGTCTACTACTAATCCGTGAACGCGAGCTTCGGGTAGAGCATGGCAAGCCGGGCTGAAATACTCCATTTTCTAGGCGGCGAATCGTTGAGGCGGCGAATGAAAGATGTTTGACGGAAACGTTAGAGCGGTGAAGGTCACGCGGATGAGAATGAGCTGCCGATTCCTCGTTTCGTTATCGGCGCTCGCACTTGCGGCGTGCGTGTCGAAAACATCACATGTCACAGGCGTGCCCCACTCGATCGCCACCAATCCACGGATGCCTCTGGGTGACATGGAGGCGTTCATTGCTCCAGAGGAGTGGCACCGGCTTCGCGATTTGGAATACGTGCGCTATGCAATGATGTCAGCGACCATCAAAGCAGATGGATCCGTGATCGTCGGTAAGGTGACAGAGTCGTCCCCGGATGCATCTTGGAACCAGCTGGCCCAATCGTTCGGAAAAGAAGTGATCCTTCGCGTCAACGCCACCACTTCGATGCTGAACAAGCGGGGTGAAATCTATGTCGTGTTTTTCAAGTCCGAGATCAGGGGAAATCTTGTGCTGATTTTTGGACGTCAAATTGACGAGCCGCCATTCCCCTTCGATGGCGGTCGGACGGTATTCCGCGGACGGCAAATCGGCACACCGAATATAGAGACTTCCCATCGTCCGAAGTATGTTCGCACGTTCGTTTACTATTGAGCCGCACGAGCGTGAGGCGCGAGTGGCTCGCGATCGCTCCCGCATCTCATGAGAACTGGCTGGCGTTGAAGAAAGAAACGCTGATGTTTGTCGGCGCGAAAACACCATGAACGGTCCGGAGAGCGATAAGGTCTTCAGCGGATCAATACCGGAGCTATATGAAAAGCATCTGGTTCCGATGATCTTTGAGCCCTACGCCGCGGACCTGGTGAATCGGCTGGCATCGCGCACTGTCACCCGCGTCCTCGAGATTGCCGCAGGCACGGGCGTCGTGACGCGTCGTCTGGCATCCGTCCTGCCCGAAAGCGTCTCCATCGTCGCCACGGATTTGAATCAGCCGATGCTGGATCTGGCTTCGGCAATCGGGACCAGTCGCCCGGTGGAGTGGCGAACGGCAGACGCTATGCAGCTGCCGTTCGCTGTAGGGACGTTTGACGCTGTGGTGTGCCAGTTCGGAGCGATGTTTTTTCCTGAAAAGGCGAAGGCGTTTTCAGAGGCGCGTCGAGTGCTCCGAGCGGGAGGGGTTTTCATATTCAACGCATGGGATCGTCTCGAAGAAAACGAATTTGCCCACACCGTGACCACGGCGCTCGAGTCCCTGTTTCCAAAAAACCCGCCGCGTTTCCTCGCTCGCACGCCCCATGGCTATTACGACCGTCCGACCATCGAGCGAGACCTGGCCAATGGCGGGTTCACTGCGTCACCTCTAATCAGCACCGTTACCGCGCGCAGTCGGGCCGAATCTTCACGGGTCCCAGCGATTGCGTACTGCCAGGGGACCCCGTTACGAAAAGAGATCGAAGCGCGCGATCTTTCACGGCTCGGCGAAGCAACCGACGCCGCCGCAGATGCGATCGCTCAGCGGTTCGGACACGGCGTCGTAGACGGCAAGATTCAGGCACACGTTGTCACGATCGAAAGCTAACTCCGCGACGCGCGTGTCGTAGCTCCAGTGCGATCGAATCACCCACGAAGGCGGTTGAACCACTGATCTACGCCTTCTCCTTCGACGGCGGTCGATCGGTGTTCCGTGGGCCACAAATCGGCACACCGAGTATAGAGACTTCCCACCGACCGAAGTCTCTACGCACCTTCGTTTATTACTGAGCCGTCAACAGCTTCGTTTCCACCCGGCGGCTTTCGTCCCTCACCGCCCCGCCTTCACCCCCGCGCCCACCATCACCAGCTCGTCCCGTTCGACGCTGAATGTGATCTCGCTGCCTTCTCTGATTTCTCCGCCGATCAACGCACGGGCCAGCTTCGTTTCAATATTGCGCTGCAAGAAACGTTTCAGCGGACGCGCGCCGAAGACCGGATCGTAGCCTTTCTCCGCCGTCCATTCCCTCGCTTTCTTGTCGAGCTTCACCGTCACGCGACGCTCCGCCAGCCGCCGGTTTAGATCCGCCAGCAACAGATCCACAATCGTTGTGATTTCTTCGAGCGACAACGGCTTGAACAGAATCGTTTCATCAATGCGGTTGAGAAACTCCGGCCGGAAAGATTTTCGCAGCTCCGACATGACACTCTCCCGCACGCTTTCCGGAATCGCGCTGCCGGATACGCCTTCTAACAAGTACCGCGAACCAATGTTCGAGGTCATGATGATCACCGTGTTCTTGAAATCCACCGTCCGCCCCTGGCTGTCGGTGATCCGACCATCGTCTAAGACCTGCAACAGAACATTGAATACGTCCGGGTGCGCCTTCTCGACTTCGTCGAAAAGGATCACCGAGTAAGGCTTGCGCCGGACCGCCTCGGTCAGCTGACCGCCTTCATCGTAACCAACATATCCCGGGGGCGCGCCGATCATCCGCGCGACACTATGCTTCTCCATGTACTCGGACATGTCGATGCGCACCATCGCCGCTTCCGTATCGAATAGCGTTTCCGCCAGCGTCTTTGCGAGTTCGGTTTTACCCACGCCTGTCGGACCGAGAAACAGGAAACTTCCGACCGGCCGCCGCGGATCTTTGATGCCACTCCGCGCGCGCAGAATTGCCTCCGTCACGAGCGTCACTGCCTCGTGCTGACCGACCACGCGTTCGTGCAGCACCTCCTCGAGCCGGAGTAGCTTTTCCTTCTCGCCTTCGACGAGCCGCGTCACGGGCACACCCGTCCACTTTGAAACCACGTCCGCGATTTCTTCCTCGGAAACTTCTTCTTTAAACAACGTCGTGGACCTTCCCGCCGCCTCCAGCTTCTTCAACTCCGCTTCCATTTGCGGCAGCCGGCCGTGGCGAAGCTCTGCGACTTTGTTCAAGTCATAAGCACGTTCCGCTTTCTCCATTTCGAGACGCGTGGCCTCGATCGCCTCACGCAATTTCCGGGTTTTGTCGATCGACGCTTTTTCTTTTTCCCAATGCATCCGGATCGCGCTCGCTTTCTCGCGAGCCTCCGCGAGCTCCTTGCGCAACGACTCCAGTCGACGTGCGCTCGCCTCATCCTTTTCTTTCGCCAGCGCCGTCTCTTCAATCTCGAGCCGCAACACGCGGCGCGTGAGTTCATCGAGTTCCTGCGGCATCGAATCCATCTCGGTGCGAATCATCGCACACGCCTCGTCCATCAGATCGATCGCCTTGTCCGGCAGGAACCGATCGCTGATGTAGCGATTCGAAAGCACGACTGCGCTCACCAGCGCATTATCCTGGATGCGCACGCCATGGTGCAGTTCGAAGCGTTCACGCAGTCCACGCAGAATCGAAATCGCGTCCTCCACTGTCGGCTGATCAACCACCACCGGCTGGAAGCGCCGCTCCAATGCCGCGTCTTTTTCGATGTGCTGGCGATATTCGTCGAGCGTCGTCGCGCCGATACAATGCAGCTCGCCACGCGCCAACATCGGCTTGAGCAAATTGCCCGCATCCATCGCGCCGTCGGCTTTGCCCGCGCCAACGATCAAATGCAGTTCGTCGATGAAAAGGATGATGCGTCCTTCGCTCTGCTTGATCTCAGTGAGCACCGCCTTCAGCCGTTCCTCGAATTCGCCGCGATACTTCGCGCCCGCCACCAACGCCCCCATATCCAGCGAGAAAATAATTTTATCCTTCAACCCTTCCGGCACGTCGCCGCGCAACACGCGTTGAGCAAGGCCCTCGACGATGGCGGTTTTTCCCACGCCAGGCTCGCCGATCAACACCGGGTTATTTTTCGTTTTGCGCGAGAGAATGCGGATCGTCCGGCGGATCTCTTCATCGCGTCCGATCACCGGATCCATTTTCCCTTTGCGGGCCTGCGCCACGAGATCGATCCCATATTTTTCCAGCGCCTGATAAGTCGCCTCGGGATTGTCCGTCGTCACACGCTGCGAGCCGCGCACTTCTTTCAACGCTTTCAAGACCTTCGACCGCTCAAGGCCAAAACTCTTGAAAAGCTTTTTCAAGCTCTCCGGTTTGCCGACTTCGATCAGTCCGAGGAAGAGATGCTCCACGGAAACGTACTCGTCTTTCAACTGCGTCGCCTCGTTCTCTGCCTTGGTCAGCGCATCGTTCACCGCCTGCGTGACGTAGATCTTCGAGGCATCGACACTGCCGGTGATTTTCGGCAGGCGTTCCAATTCACGTTCGACCGCGAGTTGTACGGCGCTCGGCGTGATGGAGAGTTTTTCGAGCAGACCCGGCACAATGCCGTTTTCCTGCGACAACAGCGCAGAAAGCACGTGCAACGTATCCACTTCGTTATGATTCAGCCGGCGCCCGATATTCTGCGCATCGGTGACCGCCTGGCGCGACATCTGTGTAAGCTTGGCGAAATCCATGATAAAACGTCTTCGCAAATTTCGCGCCAGCAACCGCGAGCGATATTTCGTCGGAAGCCCTTCTTTCCGGTACGCACCGGCGCGTCAAAGTGTTTCACGGTGCGCCACCCTGCCGGGTCAACCTGCGCCAGCGAACGTCAAGGGACTTGGCGAGGTGGTAGGGCGAACCGTCCCGGTGAGCCGTGCCGGAAGAATTTCTCCCGTTGCGCTCATCGGTAAACGCATGAAAAGTCGCGGAACTCCGGGAGCCTTCCTAGCGTCTCCCTCCTTGCTTCAAACTGCTCCACTGCGCTTCACCATGAAATTGAATTTCCGCACCGTCCTCGCGCTCGGCAGCTGTCTTACCGCGTTGGTTACAATCTCGCTTGCGGCGGAAGATGTTAGGCTCAGTAAAACCCTTGCTCCGGCCGAAATCTCCAACGCTGGCTTGCAGCGCCTCACCTCCGATCAAATCGCCATTCTTGATGCATTGGTGCGTCGCGATATCGCAGCCAGCTTACGTACTGCCCGGTCGGGCGAGACGCGAGCAGCCCGGTTTTCAGAACGCCTCTCAGCCGACGAACGCAAAAACTCCGGCCTGACTCTACTCACCGTCAATCAACTCGCCCGTCTCGACGAGTACGTCGCGCGACTTTCCGCTCCCGTGGGTGGTGCCTCTGCGGGCGCCAGCTCGGGCCGAAGCTCCATCGCGTCCGCCACGCTTCTGCGCCGTGCACCCGAGATTCACGGAATGATTTCGCTGATGTACGGAGTCGGCAGCCACGGCTACAGCGAACGCGGCGGAGCGATGGTCCTCAGCTACGAAGATCCCAGCGGATTCTCTCTCTTGGTCGGCTATTCAGAGGTGCGAACCAAGGGCGGTTACGGCTACGGCTATGGATATTATCCCGGCTATTACGATGACCGCTACTACGGTGGTTTCGGAATGATGGATGGACTAAATGACTCTTTCCGCGGTGGACCTTCCTCATTCAGTCGTTCCGACGTAGCTCTTTTCTCCCGCGGTCACCGCGATGGGGAGCCGGTTTTCCTTCGGCGGTAACGGACAGGTGGCGAATGGAGTGAATGCGCACGGTGGATTCACCGCTTCGTTGAAATCCAACACCAATTTTCCGTCGTGCGGCGGTTCTGAATACACGAAACGCGCAGCTGCGTAGGTTTCCTTCCCGCTGGTCAGATCGGAGATCACGAAAAAGAGCGGTTCATCCGCTCCCTCGATGAGCGGAAGCAATTCAAACGTGCGGCCGTCCCGCACAAACACCGCTTTTCCGGGAATAAGAGCGGGCGACTGCTGCCCGAGAATATTGGCGATCATGATTTCGCGCGGGCGATCGAACGACACCCACTGCGCTTCGATGCGCCACGTCGGATCGATCGGAAAATAGTCCAACCCTTTGAATCCAGTGCGGCGCACCGACTCGCTGTCTTTGACGCGCAATGCCTTTCGCCCGCTCCGTTCGATGAGAAAAAAGCTCAACGTTCCACAGGTCACTTGAGTCGGACTGCGCTCGTCCCCGAGATCCAATTTCGCTCGCAATACCTCACGGCCATCCACGCGGGCTTCCGCGCCCGGATTGATGGAAATGTACGCGGCGCCATCCGCGTCCAATGTGACCGTTCCCAAGTGCGTGGGACCTTTCGCCAACACGATGGAATTATCCGCGCCACTCCCGATTGAATTGTCGCCCGTCCGAAGAAAATGCAGGCCGATCAAGGTGAGCCATCCATCGGGTTTCGTCAGGCGCTGCAGACGCGCCGCGCGAGCGGCTTTTATCTGCGCCACGTAATCTGGATCACCGGAGTCGCCCGCCGCCGCGGAAATCACGCCCATCGTCAGGAGCGCGAGCACTCCGAAAATCCATTTCCGTTTTTTCATGCCGGCACTGTGGCCGGGCGATCGGATGATTCAAGCGCTCGACGTAGCGCCAGGCCTCCGTGCCTGCTGTCGTTCGGAGATCGAAGCTCGGAGTTCGACGCTCAGCAGGCGGAGGGACGACCTCCGTGTCGTCATTTCCGATCTTCGAAATTCAACCTTCGATCACGGCAGGCACGGAGGCTTGCCGCTACGTAATACTTCCGGATGCGCGACGCGCGCGTCGCAGATTCTTGTTCAAACGACTCGCCCCATTCCGCGGCTTGACAGCCATCGCACGCCTCGCCTCTCTTTCTCGCGAATCATGAAATTGTACGGAACGACGACTCAGTTTTTTGGCCTCGACCTCGCCTCCGTGGTCGCAGTGTCCGTCGTATCCGTCGTTATCCACACGCCGAGAGGGGCCTGATTCGTACCAACGACTTTGCCCCTCCGGTGCTGCACCGGAGGGGCTTTTTTTATGCCCTCTTCGGAGCGGCACAGGAGCGGGCCACATAAAAACCCGTCATCCTATGCAAACACTACAGACCAACCATCCTCTGGCGCGTCGCTTCGACGCACAGGTGAATCATCCGAACCAGACCCGGCCCATTCCGTGCGAAGAAAAGCCGGGGATGGAAACCGCCACGCACGACTTTCTCGTGCTCAACACGTGTCCCCATCTGTCGCCCGAACTTCCGGCGGCAACCTTACGGTTCGCCCCGCGCTGAACGATGCACAGCCGATTCCACTCCTCCTCAGACGGGGAACTGAGGCGATTTAGAGGCTACCATTTTAAAGCAGCTTCATCGACCGACGTTCAACCCCCAACTCCCATGAACGACATGCTTGCTTTCATTCCTCCCGTCGCCGCGATCGGCTGGTCTCTGCTGTATTTGCTTTTCGGTGGCGGCCTGCTCGGTGCC
>CBRAFL010000283.1:0-7636 GCA_967755055.1 uncultured bacterium | reverse complement strand
GTCGAGCGACTTGATCGCGTCGAACGCAACCGCTGGCGTCGGGTAAACACCATCTTCCGGGCCGTGATTGTGAATCGCGATTTTCTGATCGTATTCCTTCACCAGCTTTTCCACCAGCGGCAGCGCCGCGATCTCGGGCTTGCAGACCATCGTCGCCATTTCCGCCGCGCGCACATTGTCGAACGCCTGACGAAGCTTCGCTTCATCGTTCGGCAGATTGATCACGCCCGAGCCGGTGAGTGACAGCCCTGCCGCCCGAAGCTTCGCTCCGACCGCACGACATTCGTCGGCCGTCGCAGTTTCCCAATCACAATGCTTTTTGAACAATCCGACATTCTTCACCCGCAGCACGTGCAACACGGCGATCGTCTCATCGAGCGTCATCATTCGGGTCGAATACGACGCGACGCCGAGTCGAAGGCCGTGCTCGTGATCACTCACCGGGCGAGAATCAACGGCGGCCTCTGCGGACCAGAGAGACTGCTTGAAGAACGGCAGCGCGAGCGCGCCCATTGCTGCAGTTTTCAGAATTTCACGGCGGTTCAGGAAAGCAGGGTGAGACATGGAGGGGATTTTTCGAGGGTTTGACGAAACACGACCATGAAAGAGACGAACGAAAACCGTCTTCGGCTTACAGCCCGGCAAGAATTCAGCGCTTCGAAACCGTGAACTTCCTCAAATATTTCAGCGCAACCTCGAACTCGTGCGGAAGCGGCGCCGTCAATGTCACGGGTTCTTTGGTGACCGGATGCTTGAGGGTCAGTTCGCTCGCGTGCAGCGCGAGCCGTCCGATCATCGGTTTCTCCTCGTCGCGGCCCTTGTAGCGTTTCTTGAGTTCGGACAGCAGCAGTTTGATTTCCGGGTCCCCGTAGAAAGGATCGTTGAGGACGGGGGCGCCAGCGGCGGCCAGATGCACCCGAATCTGATGCGTGCGGCCCGTCAACGGCCGGCATTCGAGAAATACGAACCGACCGAAGCGCTCGCGTACTTGAAATTCGGTCACGGAATCTTTTCCGCCACGCCCTTTGAACACGCGCATTCGACCCGGCTGCCGCTCGTCCTCGCCGAGCGCGAGCTCCACGTTGAATGCATCCGGCAGCGTTCCCGCGGCATCGCGAACGGGCGCCATCACTTTCATCGCGTGCTCCACCGGTAGGACGACGGCAAATGCGAGATACTTTTTAGCCACCGTCTTTGACTGGAATTGTCCGCTGAGAAAATCGAGCGCGGGCTTCGTTTTTGCGCAGAGCAGCAAGCCGCTCGTGTCCGCGTCCAGGCGATGCACATTCGCGACTCCGTGCCCGTATTTCTCATGTACGAGCCCCATCAGATTTTCCCGCTGCTTGTCCCAGCGATCAGGGGCGATCAACAATCCGCTGGGCTTGTCGAACGCGATCATCGCGTCGTCTTCGTAAAGGATGGGCGGGAGCGGCATGAAACGGTTCACGTTAAGTATTTCCGCTCGGATGCGAAGCGAAGAATCTTTTTCGGTTCCGGTGTAGCGCGCAGGCGTCCCTGCCTGCCGTTTCCGAACTCTGAATCCAATCTCCAAACTTCGAGCTTCGATCTTCGAACTTCGATCCCGGACAGGCGCGGAGGCCTGCCGCTACGTCGAACGCAACGCCCGCGTTCGGCCGTAAAGGATGAACGAATCTTGGGGAAACCGCCCGATTTGCATGGTCCAGAATGGGAATGCGCTTGCCGCCCTCCGTTCCGCGGGACTGCCTTTCATCGTTCGTGGCGCTTCAATGCCGGTCCTGCCCAAACCATTTTTCGTTCTCCGCACCCTTTGGCAAACCGCGCGCATGGCGCGTCGGCTGAATCGCGCCAACACCGACGTCCCTGCCCAACAGCAAATTTTTCGGCGGCTGCTGGAGAATATTGCTTCGACCGCAAGCGGCCGGGATTTGGGGATCACCGCTGCATTGAGCTACGAGGAATTTCGAGCGCGGGTGCCATTGCGCGACCATGCGCAACTCGAACCTTATTTTCGACGGATCAAGCGGGGCGAACCGAACGTGCTATGGCCTGGCGATTGCCGCTGGTACGTCGAGTCGGCCGGCACAACAGGCACTGCCAAATGGCTGCCAGTGACGGCCGCCGCGCTCGCGCACTTCGAGCAGGCCGAGGCCGCTTCTCTCCTCTATTACAGCGCACGCGTCGGTCACACCGGAGTGTTTCGCGGACGGCATCTTTCGATCGCGCGTTCGCTCGCGCTGTCTCCGATCGACGAATCCAAACTGCCGGGTTCAGTTGAACCGAGTGCGCATTCTGTATCCGCACCGACCAGCCCGACGTGGGGCGCTCCTCAACTCGCTGAGCCTGGTGATGCCATGACGGAAATCTCCGAATGGCCCGCCCGAATCGAGGCGATCATTACGCGCACGCTCCGCCTCGACATCACGCTGCTCGCTGGAATTCCGAACTGGTTGCTCGAATTTGCCGACGCCGTACGGGGCCGCGCCATCGCCGAAAAAATGTCGGCGCTTACGCTGAAAGCAATCTGGCCGAATCTCGAATGCCTCGTTCACCACGGTATTCCGGTCGGTCCATTTCACGACGAACTCAAACGTGCGGCAGGCCCCGCGGTAAATTTCCACGAGGTTTATTTCGCGGCCGAAGCATTCATCGCCGCGCAAGACGCCGACTCCGCATTGGGGCTGCGGTTGATATGTGACGCGGGCGTGTTCTACGAATTTCTTCCGCTCCGGGATTTCGATGAGTCTCTGCCGCTCACTCTGGGAGCAAAGGCACTGCCACTGGAGCAAGTCCGCACGGGTGAAAGTTATGTTTTGTTGCTGACCACGCCTGCCGGTCTCTGCCGATATGTGCCCGGCGACATCGTTCAGTTTATTTCAACTTCGCAGCCACGACTGATCTGCATGGGCCGCACGCAACAGCGGCTGAACTCCGTCGATGAAAATGTACTCGAGAAAGAGCTGACCGATTCGATCGTCGCCGTTTGTCAGCGGCGCAATTGGACCATCACCAATTTCCACGTCGCCCCACTGCCCATCAGCTCGCTCACGGGCCAAACGCGCGGCCGGTACGAGTGGTGGATCGAGCTGCGGCCGGGTACCACTGAAACTCCGACAGGCCCCATTCTCGCCGCGCAGCTCGATGCCGAACTTCAGGCGCGCAGTGAGAGCTACGCCGCGAAACGCCAGCGAGGTCACATGGAACCGCCAGTGGCACGCCTGGTGATGCCGGGACTATTCGCGCACTGGATGCGCTTCCAGAGCCGCTGGGGTGGGCAGAAGAAAATGCCACGCTGTCGCAACGATCGACTGGTCGCCGACGAACTCAGTGCCCTGGCCTGCTTCACCGCGGATAACTAGGTCCGATCGAGTAGCGGCAGGCCTCCGTGCCTGCTGTATTCCGATTTCCGATCTCCGCGCTTCAATCTCCGTGCTTCGAGCTTCGAACTCCGATCCCGGACAGGCACGGAGGCCTGCCGCTACCGCCAACTACGATCCACGCGAAACGCGCGCGTGCGTTTATTTCAAATACTGCACCAGGCGCTCTTCAAAACTCTCTTTCGCCTCGGCGCCGACCTTGCGATCGCGAATCTTGCCCGAGCGGTCGATGATGAAGGTGGTGGGAATTCCACTGATGGGTTCTTTTCCACCAAACGCCTCCTGCACCGCATCATCGGCCATCACGATTTGATAATTGATCGCGTTCTGTTTGATAAATTTTTTCACCACGCCGGGACCTTGGGCGTCGACCGACATCCCAATAATCACGAGTCCATCCTTGCCGTACTTTTCCTGTAATTCCACATAGCCGGGAATTTCTCCGCGGCACGGCACACACCACGTTGCCCAGAAATCCACCACGACAACCTTACCTTTGAATTGCTCAAAGCTGACAGCGTGGCCGTCCACGTCTTTCAAGGTCCAGGCAGGCGCGGAAGTGGGCTCGACCGTCGCGCCCAATGTGAACGCAGCGGCGGCAAGGGAAAGAGCGAGGGCAAAGAGCGGGCGAAATGTTTTCATGGTTGGATTTCCGTAAGAGAAACGAGCCACCGAGCTTGTTCCCGGGTTTCTGCAATCGGCAATCAGTGTAGTTAAAAACCGAAGTTTGTCATTGCGAAGGAGGCTTCGCCGACTGCGACAATCCACGGAGAATTCGAGATGGATCACCACGTCGTCCGCTTCTCGTGACGACAATCAGGGGAATTCATTTCTCGTTCATCCACCTGCCGCTTCGACAAACTCAGGTGAGATCCAGCGCCAGTATCTCGATGAATTTCTTCATCGCCGGAGTGAGGACGCGTCCTTTGCGATGCAAGATCGCGAGCGGGCGGGTGTAATCCTTCCCCTTGAAACGCACCGCCGCGAGCGTCCCTTGCTTCACTTCCTGCAGCACCGTCGCCTGCGGCACGATCGCCACGCCGTGATCGATTTCCACCGCGCGTTTCACCGTTTCGATATTGTCGAACTCCATCACGGGCTCGATCTCGAGTTTGTTGTCCCGAAAAATCTGATCCACTGCTTTGCGCGTCGGAATATCCGGATCGAAGCCGATGAAACGCTGCGAGCTGAGTTGTTTCATCTCGATGTCGCCGCACTTCGCCAACGGGTGCCCGGGATGCGCGATGAGCACCAGATGATCGTTGCGAAACGGCAGCATCTCGATCTGCCGCTGCTTGACCGGAAACGCCACGAGACCGAAATCGACGGAGTTGTGCAAAATGTCTTCGTAAACGAGATTCGAGCGGCGGTACTCGACGCGTACGTTGACCGACGGATAATCGTGCAGAAATTTTTTGATGTAGGGCGGAAGCTCGTGGAGCCCGATCGAGTAAATGGTGGAAATTCGGATCGTGCCGCTGATCACCTTTTTCATCTCCTGCAATTCGCTCAGGAGCTTGTCGTACGCGTGGAGAATTTCTTTCGCCGACTCGTAAACGCGCTGACCTTCGCGCGTCAGTTGAAACTGTTTTTGACTGCGATCGATCAGCAGCGCCTTGAAATGTCGTTCCATCGCGCGGGCTTGCTGGCTGACCGCCGATTGAGTGATGCCGTTGAGCTTCGCGGATTTTGAGAAACTTTTGGTTTCAACGAGATCAGCGAAGATTTTAAAATTTTCGATTTGCATGCGTTCGCGCGGCCGTTTTCGACCATAAAGATCGCTAATCACCCTCACTCGCACAAGCAATTCAGCAAATGTTCCTGTCCTATGAAGAGTTCAGCGCCCGCGCCGACGCGATACGAGGGGAAATCGCGGCCGCCTGCGCAGCTGTCGGACGCGATCCGCTAGAAGTGGAACTGCTGGCCGTCACGAAAACCCACCCTGCGACTGCAGCCGAGTACGCAGCGCGTTATGGATTGCGCGCGGTGGGCGAGAATCGAGTCCAGGAAGGCGTTGAAAAGCGCATGCTCACCACTGCGGCGATTCGGTGGGAGCTGATTGGACATCTCCAGTCCAACAAAGCACGGCTGGCCGTTGAACATTTCGACCGCATCCAAAGCGTGGATAGCGAGAAATTGCTCAATCATCTCGATCGCGCCGCCGCCGAATCAGGGAAAACAATTGCCGTTTTATTGCAGATAAACGCGGGTCACGATCCCGCCAAATTCGGCGCCGAGATGGAAGACGCGCCACATTTGCTCGCAACGGCAGTCGCCAAAAAAAACCTGCGCGTCGACGGATTGATGACCATCGCACCGCTCTCATCCGATCCCGCGGTCGCACAACGCACCTTCGTCAATCTGCGCGAACTCCGCGATCGCCTCGCCGCCGAAACCGGTCACCCGCTGAGCGTTCTCTCGATGGGCATGAGCGGAGATTTCGTCGCCGCGATCGCCGCAGGGAGCACAATGGTGCGCGTCGGCAGCGCACTCTTTGGCGCGCGTTAACCGTCCGTTCAATAAGTTGTGAATTGCGGTTCCTTCCCCGGCACGCGCAAGAAATTAAAGTTCTGAAAGATGAAGTTTCCTGATTGCCGCACGGATGAGAAATTCGTGTCATCGGTGACGTGGAAACTGAAAAGCTCAGTGAAGCTCGACGCGAAGCGCTACTCGGCTTGCTCGACGATCTGACGCCACCAGTGAGAAAGGCGCTCCTCGCCCACTTCGTCGGAATGGGTCAACCCGCTGTCCAGTTTTTGCAGGAAGTCGCTCACGGCTCACATCGCATCCTCGCCCGGCACGCCGTCTGGTTCCTCGATGAAATCAAATTCAGCGACCCCGTCGCCGAATTCCTCGGTTTCATCCGCTCACTCAACTACGAGTTGGAAACCGGCACCTTGCTCCTGAGCCGCACGGTTTCGCGTGACCTCGATGTGGGCGAATGCTGCGCAACGTTGGATAAGATGGCCGCGCGTTGCCGCGAGCTCATCACGCATCCGGCGTCAACGCGTGAACAATGCCGCGTGATCAATCGCATCCTTTTTCACGAGTGGGGATTTCACGGCAATGTTGATAACTACACCGATCCGCTGAACAGCTTGATCGATCACGTGCTCACCCGGCGCAAAGGCATTCCGCTTTCGCTCAGCACGGTGTATTTGCTCATCGGAGAGCGGCTTGGGCTCGACTTGAAGCCAGTTGGGCTCCCCGGACACTTCGTCGTGGGTTGCTTCAGCGCTCCCAAGCCCTTCTTCATCGATCCCTTCGACCGCGGTATTTTTCTGGATACGGACGAGGTCTTCGCGTTGTTGCGCGCCAACAAGATTGTGCCGAAAAGCTCCGATCTCACCCCCACGCCCGTGCGTGAGGTCCTTTGTCGGAGTTGCCGCAATCTCGCCAATCATTACAAGGCCGCGGGCGATCTCGAGCACGCGAAGCTCTTCACCAGCTTCGTCGAAGAGTTCGACGCGACGTACGAAAAGCACAGCGCCTGACCGCGATTCATGATTTAAGACTGGTGATTTATGATTTGGCGCCGGCCGCCCGCTCGCTCCAATCATTGATCACAGCGTAAATCACTTTGAATCCCGTCCTCACACTCCGCGACCTCGAGACTTGGTCATTTAGCGGCACTGCGCTCGCCGTTCTGGGTCAGCCAATCAAACACTCGATCAGTCCCGCGCTGCACAACGCTGCACTCGCGTCGATGGCCGAACGCGACGAGCGCTTTTCCACGTGGGAGTATTTTCGCTTCGAAGTTCCGCCCGCCGATCTGCCACGGGCGCTCGCGCTGCTGCACGCGAAAAACTTCCGCGGGATTAATCTCACCGTTCCCCACAAGATTCTTGCGATCGATCACCTCGCCGGAATCGAAGCCGGCGCAAGCCAGATGGGTGCGGTTAATACGCTACTCTGGACGGAACGCGGCTGGTACGGCCACAATACCGACGGATACGGACTCGCGATGGGCTTGAAGGAGGACTTGAAACGCGACCTTGCCGGGAGTCACGTGATTCTTCTTGGCGCCGGCGGCGCCGCTCGTGGCGCCGCGGTGGAATGCCTTCGCCAAGGTTGCGCGTCGCTCGCGATCGCGAACCGCACGCCGGAAAATCTTCGCGCACTGCTGGAGACGCTCACGGCGGTTGCGGGCGCGATTCCGCTGCGCGGATTTGCGCCCGATGCGCCTCCCACGGACCTCCCGGCGAATGCGCTCGTGATCAACGCCACGAGTGTGGGTCTGCGCGAGACTGATGCCAGTCCGCTCGATCTTCGCGCGATTC
>CBRAFL010000282.1:0-7642 GCA_967755055.1 uncultured bacterium | reverse complement strand
GAGGGACGCCCCGTGTCGTCCGATTCCTTTCCGATCTTCGAACTTCGATCTTCGATCTTCGAGTTTCGGATACAGCAGGCACGGAGGCCTGCCGCTACGCTGAGCGGATCCACTCGCTCACGCTCGCAGCCACGTTCCACGCGCACAGAGGCGGCTCACCGGGACGGTTCGCCCTACCAAAACCTCGCGGCATCAGTCGAGAGCACCCGACCGACACGTCGTGATCAGAGCGCGGATTTGTCGGACCTCGCGCGTTTTCTCAACACCGTCCCATCTCCGAAATCGCTCGCCCCGCGCACCGATCAACCGCTCGTCCCAAGCGCGCTCGCCGCATAGTGTTCGCCACCATCGTGCGCGAACGCGCCGCATCCGCCGTAGCGGCAGGCCTCCGTGCCTGTCCGTCATCGTGCAGAGGGACGCCCCGTGTCGTCCGATTCCTTTCCGATCTTCGAACTTCGATCTTCGAGTTTCGGATACAGCCGGCACTGAGGCCTGCCGCTACGCACACATCGGATCCACTCGCTCACGCTCGCCGCCACGTTTCACGCGCACAGAGGCGGCTCACCGGGACGGTTCGCCCTACCTCGGACCTCGCGACATCTGTCGCGAGGTCCGGCCTCAGCGAGGCGAGCTATAAACCCGGCAACAACGCTGCGATCAGAGCGTCGATTTCAAACCGGTAATCGTCACGCGATAGACGAGAAACATCGTGTCGTTCTTCACCGGGACACCGTTTTGTTGAACTGCGTTCACCGTGTTGATCGTCGTTCCATCGAGGCTGAGCATCTTCGTCGCGGTGCTGGTGAAGTCATTGTCATTGGCGACAAAAAGAAAGAACTGGTTCGGACTGCCCGGCTCCTTCGTTGGCACCAGCGCCATGCCTTCCCACTTTTCCGAGATGCTGTTCAAATCGGCCGTCGCGCCTGAGTTCAGATTCAAACCGAATTTTTGAAGCTGCAGCGAATTCAAGATATTCACGGCTTCGACCCAGCGAACCGGAGTGATGCCCGCGGCGAGTGTCGTTCCGCTCGGGGTGATGTCGCCACCCTCGACGTCGTAGGCGCCGCCGTTGAGTTTCGAAATGTCGGTGGCGCCGGCGAGATCGACCAGCAGCACACTCTTGAAGATCGGACCAACGGTCGTCGTGACTCCCTTGCCGTTGCCGTCGCGCGCGAGGACAAGCAAGTGGGTGCTGTCGAGTGCAATGATTTCGCTCTGTGCGGCCGTCTTATTGGGCGCGCCGACTCCGGTATCATTGAGGATCGGTAGCGTCAGAACGTATTCAGCGATAGGTGACGTCGGGATGGCGACGCTGCTCACGTCGTAAGCCAGCAGACGCGTGTTACGCCGTCCCTGATTACCCGAACCCGAATCTTGAATTGTGCCACTTTGCTCCAGGCCAAAGAGCGTTTTGCCATCCGGCGAAAGCGCGACGCCTTCCATGCCTTGATTGCCGCGACGACCGTTCACATTGCTGACTTCGGAGCTGAAATTGAGCGTACCAACCGGCTTGTGCGGCTGGATGGCAGCGGGCGGAGTGATGACGCCATCAATCTGTTTGGCGGCGTTGAAATGATAAATATTCGCGCCGTACTCGTCACCGAAGTAGCCAGAGCCGTCGGCTTTCAGAACCAAAGCTTCCGCGTCGATCGGCATCTTATGGATGGCGATGCCTGGATTCGCGTCTGAAACGGTCGGGGTGCCGTTTGAAATAACGACAAACGGAACGATCTTGCCCCCGAGTAACGTAGAACCATCGGGGACCAGGCCGGTAGTGCTATTCACGCCATCAGCCGTTTCCACGGTAAACTTGTAAGACCCCGTAGCGTCATAGGAGAACGTGAACTGATCCTGGGCTGACGTCTTACCGCCGAAGCCGCCGCTCTTTTCGGGACAAAACGTGAAATCGATTTTCTGGATACGACCGGCGTAGTTGGAAAAATTCGACCCGCTGTTGTAGCCGCGATCGGGCAGCGTGTAGAACGAGCCCGCGTAGGCATTCGGCCCCGTGCGAATCCAGTTTCCAATCTGCAGGCCGGACACCGAACCGAGCGACTCACCCCATTTATCCAGCGAGTTTGCGTCGATGCGTCCCACGCCGACCAAGCCATGGTTGACGAACGTGACGTCGTTAAGAGTGACGTCCAATGCGCCACCGACGGACGAAACATTTGAGCCAGTGACGACTCCAGTGGACGGATCGAGTTGCGCGAGAACAGCAGACGAAGCGACCACGAGAGAAGTGGCCGCCGCAATAAGGGAATGGGAGATTTTCATGGGCGACTTCGAGTAGAAGCGCCCGCCTTTCGCAGTCAGGCTTTCAAGTGTTACATGTTGGTGACGGCGTCACGTAATCGTAACTGAGCGCGAAACCACCGCCTCATTCTCGCCGCTTTCCTTAGTGATCTCTGCTGTCGAAGTTGGTCACGGATTTCACGGATGGGCATGGATCGAGCGATGGATATTCATATTCATCCGACGGTAATCCTCGCTCTATCGATCAGTCACGAGCTCGACTCATGGCGTAGGCTCTTTTCCCACGTAATGGACCATCAACTCGCCAACATGCCGAAAATCCCGATCGGTCGAAAGAAGCGGCAGCCGGTTCTCCAAAGCGTGCGCGGCAATCCAATAATCAGGGTCCGGCAACTGAACTCCGGACGCTAAAAGCTGCGCCCTAAGCCGAGCGTAAATCGCCGCAGTAATTAGCGTCAGGAAACAGGATCTCAAACGAATCGAGAAACTCGCGAGCTTCTTGAAACGCCGCGGCCGAGACTTTGGCGTGCGCCTGTCCAAAGAGGAACTCGCCAACCGCGTGCGTGCAGATAACCGGCGGATAATATCTGAGGACTAATGACTCGGCCTTTCGATCACGCCTCCGCAACAGCTCTATCGCACCGGTATCAACGAGAATGGCCACGGGTTGTTGCCTGCGCGCGCACCGCAGCAAAATTCTCCAGCAGCCAATCGCCCGCGCGATCCAACTCCGGATTGGCCTTTCTTACCCAAAACTTCTCACGCCGCTGCGGCTCACGAACTTTGGCTGTGCGGGTTTTCGATTTTGCGAGAGTCGAAGCCATGATACGGGCAACGTGGCGGTGAAATCCGACGACGCAACCGCAAAGAAAAGACCCTCAGCCGCTTTTGCCGAACCTCAAATGACCTGAGGAGGCCCCCAAGTCTCAGATACGTTTAAAAAAACGGCCAAGCCATGGCACGCGTTGCGGCAACTGGCTCGGTCAAGTGTCATGTCGGTCAGTCAAAGCTGCGAATATCCAACGTCCTTCCGTCGGGCGCCACCCCGAGTTTTGGGAGCTTCGCGAGGTCGCTCCTGAGCTGACCGAGATCAATGGGCGCGTCGTCCTTTCTAGCGAGGTACAAATTCGTGACTAGGATCGTGCCAATCATACGCTTCGCGTCCTCGGCCAATACGCCTTCTCTTTGGAGTCGCGCAAAGTGGATGCCGACCTCCGGCAATATCGGGCGTCGCCAAAAATCGCTCAGCCAACTCGAACACCAGCTTCTCGATTTTCTCACCATCTCGATTCAGTTTCTTTTTTGTCATCAGACGACTTTCTTTTGTTGGGCATTACCGGTGAGAAACCGCGGCGTGTGGCTGACGTGGCACTGAAGGAAACCTGGATCGGCTTTTAAAGTTTTAAATCACGGCAACTGGGCAACCACGCGGGGAATCACCTTCAACGCGAGTGCTTCCCAGCCAGGCGCGGTGATCGCCAGCGGCCTGACATCGCGAACTCTCTGAATTGCTGCTCGCGCGGAAAGACTCTCTTTCTTCGCGACAAGAACCGCCAGCAACATTCCGGTGCGATCCTTGCCCGCATGGCAGTGAACGAGAACACGCCGACCTTGCGACATCTGCGCCGACACAAACGCAAAGGCTCGCGGCAGTGCCTCGACACACTGCTCTTCTGATTCTTTCGTCGGCGGAACATCGGTCGGCAGTGGCACCCAGCTCACCTCCATACCGGCTGCCTCGAAGGCGGCGAAGTCAGTCGGATGCTCCGACAAATTAATCACGGCGTCGAAGCCAGCAGCACGTAGCTCGGCGACTGACCACGGCTCCAACTGCGGGCCGGGCCTGCCTCCAATCGCGTCGCGGATAAGCCAGAACACGGATCTCATCTTCTTTGCCTAGAAATCATTCCGATCCAGATCAGCCGAGCGTTGGTTCGGCTTACTCATTGCCTTCGATAATCCTGCAAGTCGAAACGCTTTGTCCCGGCCGCGGTATCACCCGACTCCAATTTTGGGAGTACAACAATGAGGAGCGTCGCAATAGGGCCAACAAACATGCTCGCAAAAAACCAACCAAGTCCGCTCCGGTTTTTCGCCTGCGCCAAGCCTGCATTGATCAATGCCAGCGTGCCGATGCCTACGGCGAATTCGGGAACATGGGTTTTCATAGTGACGATTGGTTCGGCCTCGAATTCATCGGGCAGTAGCACGCTTGAACACCGCAACGACTTCATAGGTGCGGCCCTCGTCACGGTTCATTTGAAACACATTCACGAGCTCCCAACCTTCGGATCCGTATTCATTCAACTTTGCAGCAAATGCTTCGTGATTCAGCTTCGAACCAACGAGAAAAGCCGTCGTATCGAAAGCAACCGTCGAGTAGTCGAACGTGGTCATGGAAATATAAAGATACGGAATCGCGGTTCAATAAATGCGGTCCAAACCCCTGCCTATTGACCCTCAGGCGGCTGCCATAGCTCAACCTTGTTTCCCTCCGGGTCCATGACCCAACCGAATATACCGAAATCCGACTGCTCTACCTTATCGAGCACCTGACACCCCTCTTCACGAAGCAGCTTCACGAGCCCATGAAGGTCCGCCACGCGGTAGTTGATCATAAACGAGGCATCGCTCGGCGCAAAATTAGAGCCGTCACCGACGAACCAGGCGGTTTTCCCATTTGCCGGAACGCCCGCGGCATCGACCCAGCGAAAGGACGCGCCACCCCACGTCTGAACGTCGATGCCGAGATGGGTTTTATACCAGGCGCGCAGTTTGGCAGGGTCCTTGGCCTTCATGAACACCCCCCCAATTCCCGTTACGCGCTTCATCGTTGCTTTCTCCGTTTTGTTCATAGGGTCTGAGGCTCGGTTTATCGGTTTCGGTGAGTCGCTCTTTTCCGGTTTTTTCTCAGTGGTTTTCACGCCGGCGGCTGGCTGAGTGCTGTTCTCAGGAGCCTTCGCGCCAGAAGCAAGCTCTCGATCTTGGGCATGAATACAGCAGATGGGAAGGGCGGCGACAGTGAAGGCAGTCAATAATGCTTTTGTTTTAGTATACACGATGGGAAGCGTTGTGATTATGAGGTAGTCGCGGAAGGTTGCGTGGCCCAACGCTCCAGGTCAGCCACGCGGGGGCAATGCTTCATCCGCCGACGGGGCCGCAGCCGCGTTGGATTGTAGCGCCTGGTTGGGCTCCGTTTTTATCGGTTTTGCCGTGAAGAAGCTTATCATATTTCCGAACGTCTTTCCTGTCTCGAACTGGCCGCCGATTTCGAGTCCTTCAAGTGTGGATGTAGAGGCCGGAATCACGAGTGTCACTGGAACACCCGGTGCGATCTTCAAGCGACCGATAAAGCGAACGTTTTCTCGATTCCAGTTTTTGACCCACTCTTTGTCGTCGGACTCTGTCGCCGGCATCTCTTCGATCCGGAATCCGTCTGGAGTTCCGATCTTCATCATTTCAGAGGCAGAGCGCAGAATTTTCAATTCCGTGATATAACGCTCTGCCTTCGCGTTGCGGAGCAGCAGATCGCACGCGATGGCGCCGTCCTTCAACGATACCTTGGATTCGATCCGCGGCCCCGGACCGCTCGAAACCGCGATCAGAACCGGATTAACGACTACGACAAAAGCGACCAAGACCGCGGCCACGATTACGGCAATGATGAACCATTTCATTTTTTTCTTTGCCCAGACATTATAGCTGCGTGCCGAACGCAGGCGGAAAAATAGAAGGTGCTTGGCCCCGCGAACGCGGGTTGCTCCCGGAGAAGGAGCCTATCCGCATGGGTCTGGCTGAAGTGCGAACAGCAACCAAATCAACCAAAAACGGAGACGGGCACATGAAGACGAAAAATAAATATGTAGGTTTGGATGTCCATAAAGATACAACGGTGGTGGCAGTGGCTGATGGTGGCCGGGAGGCGAGGTGCGCCTCTATGGCGAAATTTCCTCGGATCTGGGGGCATTGGGAAAGTCCTGCGCAAGCTCGGTGGCGAAGGCGTCACGTTGCACGTGGTCTACACGCTCCCCGCCTCGCATTCGGTTGCTTCGGCGCGATGTCACCACCTCCGCTTAAAATACAATCCGCATAATCGCGGTCCAGCGGAGCCCGTTCCTTGGGGCTTGTTCAACCGGCGTCCGGTGTCGGCTGCTGCGACACCGGACGCTCAGAGTTAGCCCTTTTTTGGCAAGCGCTGCTTGAAATGGACGATCGTAACAACGCGCAGCTCCTCGCCGGTGAAAGCATAGATGATGCGGTAAGGCGACTCATGAACTTCTTTCAGACTTGCTTCCGGATACTCGTGAACCGGATGCCCCTGCGCCGGCGCCTCGGCCGCTTGTTCGACCCGCTCGACGATCCGCGCGACCATTCGTGCGGCATAAAACTGAGAGTCCTGCGCGATGAACTTTCTGATCGACCGCAGGGCTTTGCGTGCCTCTGACGACCAAACAATGTTCACGGCGAGGCGAATTCTTTCCGAATCGCCGCGTGAGAGTGAACTCGCCCAGTCTCGATGTCCGCCAGGCCGGCTTCGATCTTCTGTCGCACGTAGATACGATACATAAGATCGTCCCATGACGATGCTGCAGGAAGACCCCGAACAAGCCTAATCGCTTCTTTCTTAACGCTCCGTCGTGGTGCTTTTGCTGTCGGCATGGTCGAAATCTGACACTGCACCCACCGTTGGCAAGGGTCTCCTCGGCCTAATCAACGCTACAGATACAGCCACGCGATGAGCGACTCTCGAATACAGAAATAGGCCGAGTCATCGCGTTGCGCTGTACGACTGGTTCGGCCTCTGGCGCATGATCATCTGCTGTGGAATTATTGCCTCCGCCACAGCGTCCAAATCCAGCCTCCGAGAGTAGCGACAAAGATTGGGTAAGCAAAGGTGGGAAGCGGCTCGCTCTTGGGGTGAAGGGGCACGCCACAATAAATCTGAACGACAGTCACAGCGAACATTACAGCCGTGACGAAGCCCAATATTCGCACCGCGATTGGAAATGTGCGTGGCACGCTGATAAGAACCAGTGCCGCCGCCCAAAGACTGGCTCCGGCGCCGAAGGACGGGATGCTCGCAGTGAGACTCATCGCCGCGCCAGAGAGGACCAAACCTTGGCCAATTGCGAAGACGACAAAACCCGCCGCAACGAGATCGTCATCTCGCCGGAAGAAGTAGACGGCAAGCACCACGCTCGCGATCACGAGCGAAACTCCATCGATGCCCCACGCAAGACCGCGCAGTGCGTCTGATGGCGCGACACTGCCGGCCATTCCAAGAAGACCTCCCAATCCTAGACCAACGCTGGCTAGCAACCGGAGGTTTTTCGAATTTGATCGAGTATCCATAAAAATGGGCGTGGCCGTGATGGCTTGCCGAGAC
>CBRAFL010000281.1:0-7657 GCA_967755055.1 uncultured bacterium | reverse complement strand
GAAGATCGAAATTCATAAAAATCCTTGGTTACCAGAAGAGAATGTTGAGACCGATCGTGAGCGCCATCACCACCATGCCGAGCGTGACGGGTCGCATGTACCACGGCTCGTTCTCGGCTTTTGGTTTCGGAGTGAGCGAGTAAACCAAGCCCGTAAGTTCCGCGTTAGTCTTCTGCTGTTTCGTGGCGAGCGAGATCACGATCGTAAGCACGAAGCACGTCGTCCACGCCACAATCGCCATCCAGAAGTTCTGCCCCATTTCGCTGCGATAGATGAATTCGCGCGCCAGCCAGCCGCCCTTGATGCCCGGCACCGCACCTTCGGAGAGCGCCAGCCCGTGGAATATCGTCGCTCCCACCGTGCCGCCCAGCAGCCCCCAGAACGCGCCGTGACCCGTCGTTCGACGCCAGAACATGCCGAGCAGGAACGTTGCAAACAGCGGTGCATTCACGAATCCGAACACCAGCTGCAACATGTCCATGATGTTGTTGAACTGCGACGCGAGGTAGGCCGCGCCTACGCTCACGACGATGCCAAACACCGTCGCCCAACGGCCCATCCAAAGGTAGTGCGTATCCGATTTGTTCGGTGCGATGTAGCTCTGATAAATATCGTAGGTCCACACCGTGTTGAACGCCGTCACGTTGCCCGCCATGCCCGACATGAACGAGGCCATCAGCGCGGTGAAGCCGAGACCGAGCATGCCCGCCGGCAGGTATTTCGCGAGCAACATGGGGATGGTCATGTTGTAGTTCACGCCCTTCGATGGATCGGCGGCGTCAATCAACGGCAGGAAATGATCGCCCGCCTGATACATCGCGATCGCGATCATACCGGGCAAAATCACGAGCGCGGGGAAAAGCATTTTCGGCACCGCCGCAATCAGCGGAGTGCGGCGCGCAGCCGACATCGAGTTCGCGGCCATCGCCCGCTGCACCACGAGGAAATCGGTGCACCAGTAGCCGAATGAGAGGACGAATCCGAGACCCACAACCATGCCGAACCAGCCCACGCCCATCGGATTTTCAATCGCACTCCCCATATGCGTCCACGAATTGGTCCACGTGCCGGCTTCGAAACCCTGGCCAGTCGCAACCGGGATGAGCTTCTGCTTCAACGCGGACCAGCCACCGACATCTTTCAGGGCGAGAAACACCAGCGGCGCGAAGCCGAGCACGATCATGAAAAACTGCAGCACTTCATTGTAGATCGCGGAGGTGAGCCCACCGAGAAAGATATAGACGAGAACGATCGTCGCAGAGATCAGGATACACGAATTGTAGTTCCAGCCGATGAGCTTCTCCATCAGCTGCGCCAGAGCGTGCAGCGAGATGCCGGACGAAAAAACCGTCATCACGGCAAACGAGATCGCATTGAAACCGCGCGTCTTCTCGTCGAAACGCATTTTCAAATACTCCGGCACGGACCGCGCCTTGGAGCCGTAGTAAAACGGCATCATGAAAATCGCCAGAAACACCATCGCGGGAATCGCGCCCACCCAGTAGAAATGGCTCGTCATGATGCCGTACTTGGCCCCCGACGCCGCCATGCCGATCACTTCTTGCGCGCCTAAATTAGCAGAGAGAAAAGCCAGGCCGGTCACCCACGCCGGGATCGAGCGGCCGGATAAAAAGAAATCCGTGCTGCCCTTCATGTGCCGTTTCAGCATCCAGCCGATGCCCAGCACAAAAACAAAATAGATGATCAGAATAGCGTAATCGATTCCGGCGAGGGAGAAGGTGTGAGGCATAACCAAATCAGGGTGGGGCTGGTGATTGCGGGGACTTCGCGGGCGAGATGAACGTTTTTATCGCAGCGCGTAAAGCGCCGATCTTGTCCTATTCTGCAAGCCCGCGCTCTGCACCTTTTGCCCGATTCCACGCATGGTTTCCCCTTAACCCATTTGGGTCGCAAATCTCCGACAGACCGAAATTCGTCGCATTGCATGCGAACGTAGAGTGGCTTTTGGTAAACGCCTTTTCCTCGACCATGGATCTCACCCACCGCCGCCGCCCCGCCGCCGATCGCCGCGTGCAATTGATGGCCACCTGCATCTGTGATGCATTTTACGACGACGTCGCGCGTGCCACCGTCGAGGTGCTGGAATACTTGGGCTGTACGGTCGAATTTCCCTCCGGTCAGACCTGCTGCGGACAACCTGCTTTCAACGGTGGAGACTGGCCCGCGTCCCGCAAGGTCGTCCGCCACACCGTTCGCACCTTCGAGGGTGAAACTCCGGTCGTCGTGCCTTCCGGCTCCTGCGCCGCCATGATGTTTCACGGCGCGCTGCTGGAGTTCGAAAAAGAATCCGATCTCCCCGCCGTCACCGCCCTTGGCCAGCGCACGTGGGAACTCGCCGATTTCATCGTGAACGCCCTCGACGTGAAAACCTGGCCGGGTCGTTACGACGCCTCGATCGCGTTGCACCGTTCGTGTCACACGCGTGGGACAAAAAGCAGCGACGCCGCGCAGACGCTCCTCTCTTCGGTCAGCGGCGTGCGCATCGTGCCATTCGGCGAGGGTGAACAATGCTGTGGTTTCGGCGGCACGTTTTCTGTGAGTTTCCCGAATGTTTCCACCGGCATGGGCACGTTAAAGCTCGAGCACATCCGCGAGGCCAAGCCCGACGTTCTCGTGTCCGGCGACATGAGTTGCATGATGCACCTCGGCGGCCTCGCCGAAAAAGAGGGCAAGCCGATCAAAACGCAGCACCTCGCCCAAGTCCTCCGCGACGCGCTGAAAAACGCCGGGCTGATTAACCACTAATCCACACTAATGGACACTCATCCGAATCCGTGTTCATCCTGCCCATCCGTGGTAAAGAATTTCTGACTCCGAATTAGTGATCATTAGTGCCCATTAGTGGTTTCAAAACGGTTCGATCCCATGCCTGTCCAACCCCTCGACATTTTCTCCACCAAGCTCGCTCCCGATAAGCGCGCCTCGGTTTACCAGAGCACCAAGGCCACGCACGAGAAGCGGACCAAGATGCTGTTCGATCAGTTCGCCGATCCGAACCGCCTCCGCGAGATCGCCGGAGAGATCAAACAGCACGTGATCGAAAATCTCGATACGTACCTCCCACAGGTCGAAGCGAAGCTTCAAAGCAACGGCGTCCAGGTGCACTGGGCGTCCACCGGCGACGACGCGTGCGCCGCCGTGCTGAAAATCATGCAGGCGAGGGGCGCGAAGAAAATGGTCAAAGCGAAGACCATGGTCAGCGAAGAGATCGAACTCGCGCACTACCTCGAAAAGCACGGCATCGAAGCGCTCGAGACCGACCTCGGCGAATTCATCGTGCAGATCGATCACGATCACCCGAGCCACATCGTCCGCCCGATCATTCACAAAAATCGCCGCGAGATCGCCCAGAGTTTCGAGCGCGAAGGCCTTGGCGCGTACAACGACGACCCGCAAACCATCACGCGACGCGCCCGCGCTTTTCTCCGCGGAAAATATCTCGAGGCCGACGTCGGTCTGACCGGCGCAAACTTCATCTCCGTTGAAAGCGGCCGCCTCGTCCTTGTCACCAACGAGGGCAATTCCCGCTTCTGCCTCGCCGCCACCAAGTGCCACATCGCACTCGTCGGCATCGAGAAGCTTGTCCCCCGCGACAAGGACCTGAGTCTCCTGCTCAACCTGCTCGCGCGCTCCGGCACCGCCCAGCAACTCACCGTCTATACCGAGTTCATCACCGGCCCGAAATCGCCGACGCAACCCGACGGCCCGGAAGAGATGCACGTCATCTTCGTCGACAACGGCCGCACGGACGTACTCGCCACCGAGTGTCGTGATATCCTGCGCTGCATTCGTTGCGGCGCCTGCCTCAACGTTTGCCCCGTTTACCGCCAGGCCAGCGGCCACGCTTATCGCAGTGTTTATCCAGGTCCCGTTGGAGCCGTGCTTTCGCCGCTGCTGGCGGGAGAAAAATTTTCCGCTCTCGCCGATTTGCCCAAAGCGTCATCGCTCTGTGGCGCATGCAACGAGGTGTGTCCCGTCAACATCCCGATTCCCGATTTGCTGCTGCGACTCCGCGACAAAGGAAAGCGCGAGCACGCTCCGCTCGCGTCCGCCGGCAGTCCGCCGATGGGCGCGTGGTCCGTCCTCGCCTCGCAACCCGCCGCATGGAAAGCCGCCCTGTTCGGCGGAAAGTTGATCAATTATCTACCGACGAAACTGCTTCCCGTACCCGCCCTTCGCGCATGGGACAACGAACGCACCTTGCCAAAATGGCGCGGCGGCGAATTCCGCAAATGGATGAAGGGTAGGGCGCGACCGCTGGGCGCGCCGAAATTTAGTTCCGACGCCAATTCGCATTCCGGCGGGCCCAGCGGTCCCGCCCTACCCTCCGACCGCTCATGAGCCGCGAACAAATTCTCTCCCGAGTCCGCAACGCTCTCGCGCCGCTCCCGCAACGCGCGACGCTCCCTGATTGGGACCGCGATCTCGTCATCCTGCGTGAAGCGCACGGCAACGTCGATCGTTGGACCCTGTTTGCCGAGCGACTGAAAGCCGTCAACGGCCGGCCGATCACCACCATCGCCGAACTCGTTTCCTACCTCGTCGAGAACAACACGCTTCACGGCTACTGCGATCCCGCGCTCTGGCCGAAGCTGCAGTCTGCATTTCCTGCGCAATTCAAAGTCGAAACCGAATTCGACCGCACGCGCATCGACGATTTCCAGTTCGGCATCACGTCCGCCCTCGGCGCTATCGCGGAAACCGGCACGATCATTCTGTCCGACTCCAGCACGTCACGCCGGCTCGGCGCACTCGCTCCGTGGGTTCACATCGCCCTCGTTCAACGAGATCAAATTTTCCTCGATCTCCCCGCCGCCGTGTCTGCCATGCCCGCCGATCCGAATATTATCTGGTGCACCGGCCCGTCGAAAACCGCCGACGTCGAAGGCATCTTGATCGAAGGCGTCCACGGTCCCGGCATCCAAATCGCGCTCCTCGCCGGCAATTAGTGGTGATATGACGGCTCAGCGTGTAGCGGCAGGCCTCCGTGCCTGTCCGTCTCAGAAGCCAACCACGGCAGGCAGGGAGCCTGCCGCTACACGGTTGAGCGCGAAGGCTCGCCTCTACAAGGAAATCGCCGCCCCGCGCGGCGGCAGTAATTGTTAAGGATGTAACGTACTCGAAAGTTGGCAATGGACGACAGGAACGTGCCTTGATTTCGCTGCGCGACAAGTACGCTCAGGCTGTTGAGCGTCGCCGCGCCCGACCCCCAACCAGCCACGCGCTCCTCATGATTCCGCTCTTTCGTTTCTTGTCCGTCGTCGCAGTGCTCGCTTCCGCTGCCGCTGCAACCGCCGTCGCCGTCGAGCCGCAGGTCATCACCGTCGCGACGGAGCACTCGACCCTCTCGCTGCTCGCCGCGGCCGACGGCCGGCTCTACCAGCTCGACTACGGCCGCACCCGCGACGTTGCCGCCACGCCCGCCGCCAAGCGCACTCCGACGCGTGAGAACGAAGCCCTGCCTCCGTATGGCAACGGCTACATCCTCGAGCCCGCGCTCGAGGCCATTCACGCCGACGGCAACACTTCCACGGATCTCGCCTACGTCAGCCACGAATCCACCGCACTCGACGGCAACATTACCGAAACGGTTATTCGGCTCAAAGACTCGCACTACCCCTTCCGTGTCACACTGCACTTCAAGGCGCACCGCGCCGAGGACGTCATCGAACAGTGGACCGAAATCGGCCACGACGAGTCCGCCCCCGTCGTGCTCGCGCGCTTCGCGTCAGCCGCGCCGGTCTTCAAGGCCGAGAGCTACTGGTTGACCCAAATTCACGGCGACTACATGCGCGAAGCCGAGCTCGCCGAGGAGAAACTCGGCCCAGGTATCAAAGTGCTCGATACCAAGCTCGGTGTCCGCGCCCACCAGATGCGCAACCCGTCCTTCCTCCTCGCGCTCAACGGCCCCGCACGCGAAGACGCCGGCGAGGTCATCGGCGGCACACTCGCTTGGTCAGGCAGCTTCTCGTTCGCCTTCGACCTTGGCTTCAACAATCGCCTGCGCGCGCTCTGCGGGATCAATCCGCTCGGCAGCGAATACCGGCTCGCCCCAGGGAAAACGTTCACAACACCGAGCATGCTCTGGACGTGGAGCGGCGCCGGGAAGGGCCAGGTCTCGCGTAATTTTCACCGCTGGGCCCGCCGCTATGGCATCCGCGACGGCGAGAAACCGCGCCCCGTGTTGCTCAACAACTGGGAAGCCACGCTGATGGATTTCAACGAAGAGAAGATCGTCTCCCTCTTTGACGGCGCGAAGGAGCTCGGCGTGGATCTCTTCCTTCTCGACGACGGCTGGTTCGGCAACAAGCACCCGCGCGACAACGACAAAGCCGGTCTCGGCGACTGGGACGTGAACACGAAAAAACTTCCCCACGGTCTCTCCTACCTCGCCACTGAAGCGCAAAAACGCGGCGTCGGCTTCGGCATCTGGATCGAGCCCGAGATGGTCAACCCGAAGAGCGAACTCTTCGAGCAGCATCCCGATTGGGTTATCCGCCAGCCGAATCGCGAACTGCTCTACGGCCGCAACCAGCTCATCCTCGATCTCACGCGCCCCGAGGTGAAGGACTTCGTTCGCGGCGTCATCGACCGCACCTTCGGCCCAAATCCCGGCATCGCGTACACCAAGTGGGACTGCAACCGCTTCGTCACGCAACCCGGCTCGCCCTACCTGCCCGCCGCCGACCAGCAGCATCTGCTCATCGATTACCAGTGGGCCCTTTACGACGTGATGCGGCACATGGCGGAAAAATATCCGCAGATCATGGCCATGGTCTGCGCCGGCGGCTCGGGCCGCGTCGATTACGGCGCGCTGCGCTACTTCCATTCCTTCTGGCCGAGCGACAACACCGATCCGCTCCAGCGCATTTATATCCAGTGGGGCTTCGGCCATTTTTTTCCGGCCAACACGATTGCCGCCCACGTCACCGACATGGGCGACAAGCCACTCAAGCTCGCACTCGACGTCGCTCTCAGCGGCGCATTCGGTGTCGACCGCGATGTTTCCAAGTGGACACCTGCCGAGCGCAAGCAGGTCGCCGCCGCCGTGAAACTCTATCGTGAACGCCTGCGGGATCTCGTGGCGCAGGGCGATCTTTACCGCCTGCAATCTCCTTACGAGCAGCCGCAAGCTGCGCTGAGCTATGTATCCGCTGACCGGAGTCGCGCTATGGTTTTCATCTACAAGCTGCGCGAAAGCATTGTCAGCGCCGTGAAACCACAAGGCCTCGATCCCGTCCGGCGTTATCGCGTTCGCGAAATCAACCTGCCCGAAGGCGGCAAGTCCCGGTTAACCTTGAACGATCAGGTCATCGACGGCGCCACGCTGATGACCGACGGCTTCAATTCCCCACTCCGCCGCGCCCTCGAAAGCGCCGTGATCGAACTCACCGCCGAGCTTTGAGCGCGTTGGCGAACGAGATCGAAAACACCTTCGGCTAGGATGCGCTTCAAAATAAAAAACCAAATCCCAGAGGGGAACCGCTAATGAGATTTCCCAATGGGGAAATCTTTATTCAGTGGCTACGGCTAATGTGACCGCTACGCCCAAAGGGCACCCGCAACGGTCACCCCTTCGCCCCGCTTCGGGGCCGCACCAAGTGCGACCATCTCCGCGCTGCCGCGCTCCGTCGCC
>CBRAFL010000280.1:0-7666 GCA_967755055.1 uncultured bacterium | reverse complement strand
CTGACTGATCCGCGGACTAAAACCCGCGCGCTGACACGATGCGATAATCCCGTCGTAAATCGCCGAGCCGTGCAGGCGCGAAAATAAAATGAAGCCTTCGTTCGCAAAATCTTTGAGGCGCAATCGCGTCTGCGCCGCGCGTGGATGACTCGTCGGCAGAGCGAGCACGAACGCTTCCTTGGTCAACGTTTCCCGCTGTAGATGCGGGCCGTCCGCCGGATTGCGCGTGAAGCCGATTTGAATTTGCCGCTCGTGAAACGCGACTTGCTGCTGCGTCGACGTCATTTCGAGACAGCGGATTTCCACGTTGGGCCGGCGGCGATTGAACTCGTGCAGGATCGCGGGAACGAGCGAGTAAACCGCGGAGCTGACGAAACCAATCGTCAGCCGGCCCGCCTCGCCGCGATGCATCGCGCGCATCGTGTGCTGTGCCTGTTCGGCTTGCGCCAGCACCAGCCGCGATTGTTGAAGAAACAAATGCCCCGCCTCCGTCAGTGCAACTTTGCGACTCGAACGCACGAAGAGCGGCAGGCCCAGTTCGCCCTCGAGCGCGCGGATCTGCTGGCTCAACGGCGGCTGCGCGAGATTGAGCCGCCGTGCCGCCTTCCCAAAGTGCAACTCCTCGGCGACGGCGACGAAGTATCGTAGATGTCTCAGCTCCATCCCATCGATATGCCACACGTCTCGTTCCGTGATCAAAGATATATTGGTCGTTTCGATCACGATCAGCGATACTGAGCGCTCTCGCATGTGGATCGTCCGTCTCGCTCTTCGTCAGCCCTACACGTTTACCGTGATGGCGCTGCTCATCGTCCTTCTCGGCGCAGTGACCGTGCGTCGGATGGCCAAGGATATTTTCCCATCGATCGATATCCCCGTCGTCACCGTTCTCTGGACGTACAACGGACTCACTCCCGAGGAAATGGAGAAGCGCATCGTGACGATCAGCGAGCGCGCGATGACCACGACCGTAAACGACATCGAGCACATCGAGTCCCAATCGCTCTCCGGCATCGGGGTGATCAAAGTATTTTTTCAACCCGGCGCCAGCGTCGACGCTGCCGTGGCGCAGGTCACGGCCATCAATCAGACTGTTGTGCGCGTCATGCCCACCGGCACCACGCCGCCCCTCGTGGTCCGCTACAGCGCCTCGAACGTTCCCATCCTTCAACTCGGCCTCGGCAGCAAAACGCTCACCGAGCAAACGCTCTACGACATCGGCCTGAATTTCCTCCGCGTTCAACTCGCCACCGTTCAAGGCGCATCGGTGCCGCTGCCGCTCGGCGGTAAAGTTCGCCAGATCCAGGTCGATCTCGATCCGCAGGCGCTGCAAGCAAAGGGCCTCACGCCGAGCGACGTGAGCAACGCGATCAACGCGCAAAATCTCACGCTCCCTTCCGGCACGGCGAAAATCGGCGATCGCGAATACGGCGTCCTGCTCAACAGCAGCCCCGATCTCGTCGCCGGCCTCGGCGATCTTCCAATCAAGCGCGTCAACGGTTCCACGATCTACATTCGCGACGTCGCTCAAGTCCGCGATGGCTTCGCGCCTCAAACCAACATCGTCCGTCAAAACGGCACGCGGGGCGCGCTCATGACGATCTTGAAAAGCGGCAACGCCTCCACACTCGACATCATCGAACGCATCAAGGCCGTGCTCCCGCGTGTAAAGTCCACACTGCCACCCGAACTCGAGATGAATCCGCAGTTCGACCAATCGGTGTTCGTCCGCGCCGCCCTCAAAGGCGTGCTCAGCGAAGGAGCACTCGCCGCCGCGCTGACCGCCGCGATGATCCTTCTCTTCCTCGGCACCTGGCGCAACACGCTCGTCGTCGCGCTCTCGATTCCGCTTTCGATTTTCTGCTCGATCCTCTGTCTCGCCGCGTTCGGCCAGACGATCAACGCGATGACCCTCGGCGGTCTCGCACTCGCCGTCGGTATTCTCGTCGATGATGCCACCGTCACGATTGAAAACATCGACCGTAATCTCGGCCTGAAAAAATCGCTGATTCAATCGATCCTCGACGGCGCCGAACAAATCGCGATGCCCGCTTTCGTTTCCACGCTGTGCATCTGCATCGTCTTCGTTCCCATTTTCTTCCTCGAGGGCACCGCGAAATTCCTCTTCAGCCCGCTCGCGATGGCCGTTATTTTCGCGATGCTCGCGTCGTATTTTCTGTCGCGAACCGTCGTGCCGACCTTCGTGCATTTCTTGCTGCGCGGTCAGCCCATTTTCCACGATAGCGCCGACGGCCACGTCGATCCTCACGCCCCGAAAGGCGATATTTTCTGGCGCATCCATCAACGCTTCAACCGCCACTTCGAACGTTTCCGCGCATCCTACACGCGCGGTCTCGATTGGAGTCTCTCGCACCGCAAGCTCGTCGTGATCGGCACCTTCGCGTTCGTCGCGCTGACCGCGTGTCTCGTACCATTTCTCGGTCGTGATTTTTTCCCGATTGTCGATGCCGGTCAGTTTCGTTTGCACGTGCGCGCACCAGCCGGAACGCGCGTCGAGGAAACCGAACGTGCGTTTACTCGGGTTGAAAATGTCATCCGCGAAATCATTCCCGCGGAAGAACTCGTCACCGTGCTCGACAACATCGGCCTGCCGAACGGACTGAATCTCGCCTTCAGCGATTCCGCCACGATCAGCTCGGCCGACGGCGAAATCCTTGTCTCGCTCAATCAGGAAAAACACGGCTCGACCTGGAATTACGTCCGCCAGATTCGAGCGCGTTTGAATCGCGAATTTCCCGACTTCACCTTCTTCACGCAGCCGTCCGACATCGTTGGACAAATTCTAAACTTCGGCCTGCCCGCGCCCATCGACGTGCAAATCGCCGGCCGCGATCGCTTCGCCAACTACAAACTCGCGCAAGAGCTCTCCTCGCGCATCGCACGCATCCCCGGCGCCGTCGACGTGCACGTACACCAAATCATCAACGCACCTGCGCTCAAAGTGAACGTCGATCGCGACCGCGCCGGACAACTCGGCCTCACGCAACGCGACGTCGCCACCAATCTCCTCATCTCGCTCTCCGGCTCCGCGCAGTCCGCGCCGAACTTCTGGCTCAGCCCGCAGAACGGCGTGCAATACGCCGTCGCCACGCAGACGCCGCAATTTCTGATCAACTCCCTCGAGTCGCTGCAGGCCACCCCGATCTCCGCAGCCTCGGGAATCAGCGGTCCGCAACTACTCGGCAACGTCGCCACCATCGAGCGCACAACGCAGCAAGCCGTCGTGGGCCATTACAACATCCAGCCGATCTACGACGTCTACGCCAACGTCGACGGCCGCGATCTCGGCAGAGTCGCTGACGAGGTTTCCAAACTCGTCAAAGAGTACGAACCCAAGCTGCCTCGCGGCAGCTTCATCACATTGCGCGGCCAGGTGGAGAGCATGAATTCCTCGTTCGTCAGTCTCGGCGTCGGCGTGCTCTTCGCGATCCTGCTCGTGTACCTGCTCATGGTCGTGAATTTCCAATCCTGGCTCGACCCGTTCATCATCATCATGGCGCTGAGCGGCGCTCTCGCCGGGATCGTGTGGGCGCTTTTTCTCACGCACACCACGCTCAGCGTGCCCTCGCTGATGGGCGCGATCATGAGCGTCGGCGTTGCGACGGCGAACGCGATCCTGCTCGTCACCTTCGCCAACGATCAGCGCAATGAAGGCAAGGACTCCCGCGCCGCGGCTCTGGAAGCCGGCCACACGCGACTCCGCCCCGTGCTCATGACCGCACTCGCGATGATCATCGGCATGTTGCCGATGTCACTCGGCCTCGGCGAAGGCGGCGAACAAAACGCACCGCTCGGTCGCGCCGTCATTGGCGGCCTGATACTCGCCACCGTCGCCACGCTATTTCTTGTGCCCGTTGTCTACGCGACGCTTCGTCGCAAAGCCGGCCATCGACCGGAAGAAACGCTCTCCGACGAACTGCGCGAAGCTCATCTGGCAAATTCGCTCTAAGCGACCCTGAATCACTCACTTTCTTTCAAAGCCAAATGAAGTCCGCGTCTCGCTCATTGTTGTTCGTCCTCTTCGCCGTCACCGTGGCGCTTGTTTATTTTTTCGGCGTTCGTCCACGTCTGCGCGCGACGACGGAACTCACCGAGCGCAGTCGTGCGGTCGGTCGTCCTTCGGTCAATGTTGTCATCGCGCAACACGCAGCGCTCGCGAACGAATTGGTGCTGCCCGCGAGTTTGCAACCGCTGCAGGAAGCCTCGATCTACGCGCGCACCGATGGATATCTCGGCCGCCTTCTGGTCGATCTCGGTGATCACGTGACCGCCGGCCAGCCGCTCGCCATCATCGACGGACCCGAAGTCGATCAAGCGCTCAACCAAGCCCGCGCCGCTCTGGAACAAGCTCGCGCGAATCTCGAACTGGCTCGCACGAGCGCGGCGCGCTGGAAAGAACTCGGCACGCAAAAAGCCGTTTCCCAGCAAGAGATCGACGAAAAACAAGCTGCCTTTGCCGCACGTCAGGCCGACGTGAGCGCCGCCGACGCCAACGTCTCCCGACTCACTCAACTCAAGAGTTACCAGACGATCGCCGCGCCGTTCGACGGCGTGATCTCCGCGAAGAACATTGACGTTGGCGCGCTCATCGCCGCTGGCAGCAGCGGTCGCGAACTCTTCCGCCTCGCGCAAACCGGCACGCTGCGCGTCTACATCAACGTTCCCCAAACCTATTTTCATTCCGTGCAGCCCGGTCTGCCCGTCGATGTCTTGCTCAACGAATTTCCCGGCCGAATCTTCACCGGCAAGGTTGCGCGGGTCGCCGGTGCACTCGACGCCACGACGCGCACGCTCGTCACTGAAATTCAAATACCGAACGAACAAGGCGAAATCCTCGCCGGAATGTTCGGACAAGTTCGCCTCCGCCTTCGTGCGAGCGAGCCGCCGCTGATCATTCCGTCCAACGCGGTCATGCTCACCGGCGGCGGTTCGTCGGTGGCGACGATCGATGCCACTCAGAAAATCCGGCTCACCAAAGTGAAACTCGGCCGGGATTTCGGCACCCAGGTCGAAATCGTTGAAGGCCTCAAAGACGGCGATCACGTCGTTTCGAATCCGAGCGACGCGCTCACGGATGGTCTACTCGTCGAAGCAGTCCTGCCCTCCACAACAAAGACGTAGCCGCCGCGTGGACCGGTAGCTACGAGCGTGAGCGATGGCCGAAAATCCGGCACACACACCCCGTCGCTGCGCGCCACCCCTCTTGCTAGAGGGGAATCAATCATTCACAGCCGACGTCCCCTCTTTGAGAGGGGTGCCCGAAGGGCGGGGTGTGTTGTCTTGAATGGACGCAGCCGCCGTTTCCGCCGCAACATCGGATTGCCCTGCCGCCGTAAAGCGTTCTCCTCGGGCATGGCCACTTCATTTCTGCGGCGCTTTCTTTTCTTTGTAATCCTCACTGCCAGCGCGGTCGCGTCGCCCGAAAGATGGAAGCCCGACATCGAAGCTTTTATCGCCAACGATGCCGCGCATCCGCCGCCACAGAACGCCGTGGTGTTTGTCGGGAGTTCTTCGATCGTGAAATGGAAATCGCTCGCGGCCGACTTCCCCACTCTCTCCGTCGTCAAACGCGGTTTCGGCGGTTCCGAGCTCGCCGACAGCGTCGCGTATGTCGATCAGATCGTCATCCCCTATCATCCTCGTGCGGTCGTCCTCTATGCCGGAGACAACGATCTCGCGAGCGGCAAAACTCCAGAAGCCGTTTTCGGCGACTTTCGTTCGTTTCGAAAGAAGATCCACGCTGCGCTTCCGTCCACGCGCATCTTTTATCTCTCGATCAAATTCAGTCCCTCGCGCGCGAAACTTCAGGACGCGATGCAGCGCACCAATGAACTCATCGCCGCCGACTGCGCGGCCACCGACCATTGCACCTATGTCGACGTCAACACGCCGATGCTCGACCCGAACGGACGCACCCGGCCTGAATTATTCGAGAGCGATCAGTTGCACATGAAGCCGTCCACTTACGCGCTATGGGTACACCAACTCGCGCCGCTACTCTCGCCATGACCGTCGTCTCCCGCCTCGTCCGCCAGATCGCGTTCATCGCAGAAGTCGACAAGCTGAAGGAAATTTTCCGCCAGACGATCAACACACAAAGTCGCCGCGCGGAAAACGACGCCGAGCATTCGTGGCATCTTTGTCTCTGCGTTATCGTACTCGCTGAGCACGCGAACTCCGCGCAACTCGATGTGCTCCGCGTGTTGAAAATGGTCATCATCCACGACCTCGTCGAAATCGACGCCGGCGACACGTTCGCCTACGACACCGCAAGAATGGCCGGCCAGCACGATCGTGAAGTGATCGCGGCGAATCGGATCTTCGGACTTTTACCGGAAGATCAGGCTTTGGAATTCCGCGCGCTGTGGGACGAATTCGAAGAGAAGACGACGCCTGAAGCCAGGTTCGCCGCAGCCGTCGATCGGTTTCAGCCGATGCTGCTCAATTGTCTGACGCAAGGCGCCGCGTGGAACCGCCACGGCATCACGCAAGATCGCGTCATCGCACGCAACCAACACATCACCGAAGGAAGCGCCGAACTCTGGAAGTATGCAGAGCAAATGATTCAGGAAGCGGTCGACGCCGGCCATCTCGCCGCGAAGCCGAAGCCGCAATCACAGCCTTCGTAGCTGCATGCGCCGTGTAGCCGCATGCGTTAGCATGCGGAATCCCGCGTCGTAACCGACACGGCTACAAATCCAGGTAGGGCGAACCGTCCCCGGTGAGCCGCGCCTCGCGTTGTCCGCCCTCAGCTCAAATCCCTAATAGAACCAAACTCCGGATCGAATAGCCGCCGATACGTGCGCACGATCATCCCGTCCGTCAGCCCCGCGAGGTAGTCGCAAATCTGGCGGGCTTTGCCGGCACGCGTTTCCTCGGCATCGATCAATCGGCCCACCCGTGGAGGGAGAATGTTAATCACTCGCGCACCTTTCTCGACGTAGTTCTGCCACACCGCTTCCCATAAATCGAACAGCACGCGACGCGCCTTATATTCGATCTGCTGCAGTTGCGGACTCTCGAAAATAATATCGTTCGCCAGTTTTTTAAAAAACAACGCTTCAACTTCCGCGTGGTTTCCGATCACAAGTTCGAAGCGGTAGCGATTCGTCTTTTCCGCCATGAAGTTGTCACGTTTGCGCAGCCGGCACGTCGTGATAAACGCGCCGATCTTCTGGGAAAAAACGCTCTCCAGCCGGTCCGCATGAATCGCATCAAACAGCTCATCCAGCAGTTGCTGCCGTGGCGCATCGATCGCCTCGGATGCCGCCCACGTTTCAATCTTCTCGCGCGTGAGAAAACCCGCTTTCACGCCATCGACAATATCGTTGAGCGAGTAGGCTGCATCGTCCGCCCAATCCATTACCTGACACTCGATACTCTTGAAGCCATTCAACTTTTCGCCTTCGAGCAATTCGCCGGGAATCGTGCGACCTAATACAAATTCCCGTTCAGCGATCTGCGGATCGTAGAGAAAATGATTCGTCGGCGGCGTTATGAATTCGGAAAACAGCTTCTTGTATTTCAACACGCCGTCGAGCAGCGCACGCGTCGGCTGCATGCCGCGAACGCTTGTCTCGTTTTGAATCATCGTCTTCGTCAGGAGGTGCAGCGTTTGCGCGTTTCCCTCGAAGCCGCCCCATTT
>CBRAFL010000279.1:0-7674 GCA_967755055.1 uncultured bacterium | reverse complement strand
AGCGCGGCAAGCGCGCGACCTACATCGGACAGCGAGGACGAAGAACCACTCACTCACGCTCAGCTACGAAAAGGACGACGCTTCACGAATCTCGGCTCGCGGAACTTGAAGCTGACCACTTCCGCGTTTACCGGTGAGCCATGCGTCGCGCGATTATCCCCACCCTGCTCGCTCTGTTTCTGCTCGTCGGCCGTGTTCATGCCGCGGTCGATCGTCCGACTTTGCCGATTGGTTCACCATTGCCGGAATTCAAACTTCCCGGGATCGACGGACGCGACTACACGCCGGCGGATTTCGCAAAGGCTGACATCCTCGTGATCGTGTTCACCTGTAATCACTGCCCCACTGCGCAAGCTTACGAAGAGCGCCTCAAGCAGCTCGTCACCGATTTTCAACCACGCGGCGTGGCGTTCGTCGCGATCAATCCCAATCATCCCGAGGCCGTGCGGTTCGATGAAATGGGCTACACCGATCTCGGCGACACCTTCGATGAAATGAAGATTCGCGCCGCACATCGCGGATATAATTTTCCCTATCTCGACGATGGTCCAACTCAGTCCGTCGTGGAGAAATTCGGTGCGATCGCCACGCCGCACGTTTTCGTCTTCGACCGTGCCCGGCATCTTCGTTTCCAAGGCCGCATCGACGACTCCGAGCGCGTGAAGCTCGCAACGCATCACGACACACGTGACGCCATTGAAGCGCTGCTCGCCGGTCGCGAGCCGCCGGCAACACATACGAAAGTTTTCGGCTGCTCGATCAAGTGGCGCGAAAAAGTCGACGACAACCACCGCTGGCGTGAGAAGGTAGCGAAAGAGCCGGTGACCATCGCACATGCCGACCCCGCCACTTTGCGCGAACTGCGCGCCAACACCGGCACGGGCAAACTCCGTCTCATCAATGTCTGGGCCACGTGGTGCGGACCGTGCGTGTCGGAGTTCGACGAACTCGTTGAACAGAATCTCCGCTTCCGGCATCGCGATTTCGAGCTGGTGACGATTGCGGCGCAGTTTCCCGATGAAGAAGCGAACGTGCTGAAATTTCTTCAGCGCCATCAGGCTTCGACGCGCAACTTCATCTACGGCACCACTGACAAATACGCGCCGATCGAAGCGCTTGATCCAGAATGGCAAGGCGCTCTGCCGTACACGCTCCTGATCGGCGCCGACGGAAAAGTGCTCTATCGCGAAACGGGTTCGATCGATTTTCTCGCTCTCCGCCGTGCCATCGTCCCCGCGCTCAATTCGATCACGCCATGGCCCGGTCTGAGCGAAAAGTGATCCGTGTCGGTCGCGCCTGAGGATTAATTCGCTAATGGGATTCCTCGCGTTTAACGTAAGCCCAATCTGCGCCTCGCAACGACTCAACGAAAGATCTCTCATGGCCCGTCCTATCCAACGCCGCACTGTCACTTTTGTGCAAAAAGCCTACAGCTACGATCCACACGAACGCATCGATTCGATCGGTGGACTCAACTCTGACAAGAGCCGCTGGAAATTATCGCAACAGGCTGCCATCGCCGCGATCGAAGCTGGGTTGGATGAATTTTTCGTCAGCGCGCCCGATCGTATGGTGAAGGTCGTCGTAATGAATCACTCCGGCCAAAAATATCTGAAGACCGAGTTCGACGGCAAAGGCCCGGATTGTCTGCTGGCTCTGCCTTCGAGCTGATTGAAGAATCCCGCTCCTCCCGGAGCGGGCTACGTTTTGTAGCCCTCCGCGGGAGCGGAGGGACTGTCGGGACTGT
The DNA here is from genome assembly GCA_967755055.1 of uncultured bacterium. Lineage (GTDB taxonomy): Bacteria > Verrucomicrobiota > Verrucomicrobiia > Opitutales > Opitutaceae > Opitutus. The sequence continues at coordinate 5,927 of CBRAFL010000279.1, read as the reverse complement.
TTTTTCTAAATCTCCGCAGCGCTCGATCAGAATCGATGCGACAACGCAATGGTCGGTCCGAGTGCGTTGAGCCCTGGGTTTACTTTATTCATCCCGCGATTGGAGATGTGCTGAAAATAAGCACCCGCTGACCACACCCAGCCCGTCGGCGTGCGATACCGCACACCCGTGTGCACGAGCCAGTTCAGATTAAAATCCTGGCCTTGTCCGCCCGACACTTGGTTGCCTCGGCTATCCATCCAACCAAACCCGCCGCCGCTCGCGAAGAACGTGTCGAATTGGCCGGACGGATCACGCCACTCGATCTCACCCGCCGCCGCCACGCCCAGATAATAATTTTCCGGACCGCGCAAAATCGCTTCCTGCAGCAAACTGAAACGTGAACGGAAAACAAGGGTCCCACCCAACCAGGGCCGCTCGGTGATCGGCGGGATTTTTAGCGATATAATTTGAGGAAAAACCATATACGTCAGCGGTGTCGCACCGCCGCCAACCTTCCAGAGAAGACCTGTCATCGCCTCCCATTCGTAAACTGGTTTCGCAGAATTCTGGATCGGATCGGCTGCTTGCGCCGACCGCGACAGAGCCGCGAAAAAGATAATCACGCTTACGCTTTTAACCCACCACCGATGAGAGAACATCGGCTGACCTAAACAATCCGTTCCAGGAAATACCACCGAATTGTCATCCGCTTTCGCTCGATGCCTAGCCGAATGAGTTCGCACGGACCGGAAGCGTTTTGCTCCCGCTGAAAAGTTGGAAGGTGGAAGGCAGGCAGGCGGAGCCCGATGTCCATCGGGTCTGGAGCCGTTCGCTTTAATCCAACCCTACGAGGACAGTCGCGTTCCCCCTCAGCTCTGCGTTACGGCTTATTCAACGACGGCGTCGGGCACACGATCCACCACCGGCAGCCGCCACCGAAATGTCCCGGCGATCAATCCAAGAACAGCGCCTGCCAAGACGTCGACGATGACGTGTTGTTTGGTGGCGAGCGTGGAGTACGCGATGCCGAGGCACCAAATGATATTGAAAAGCCGCATCGCGAGCGACTGCCGCATTTCAACAAGCACGCGATGCAGCCAAATTCCGGAATAAACCGCGAACGCAACATGCAGCGACGGGCAGGCGTTTCCCGCCGCGTCCACTTGCTTGAGCCACGAGAGTCCTGCGTCGCCTTTGATCATGCTCGCCGCGGGCGGAACCGCGGTGGGCCAAAAGAAAAAAATCCCCAGCCCCACCAGTCCCATCATCGCCGCGATCTTTGCGTGCGTCAGAAGCTCCGCGCGATTTTGTAGCAACGTTGGCGGGATGGAAACGTATAACCACAGCGAAAAATAAATCACCAGCACGGCCGGCTGATAGGGAATCGCGAGATCGAATGACGTCACCGGCATGAGTGTGACGTCAAAGAGCGGAAACCGCAGCAGGAGAAAATAGCTGACAAAGAAAACAGCGATGAAAGCGGGAACTCCGAAAAATTTGAGCCAGAAATTCGCGCGTATCCTCGAAACAAGTTCAGCACGCCAGCAGGTCGATAGGTTGGGACGATCCATGATTTGTGGCGCACCACCCATTCAGCGGAATCATCGTCGATCCGCGAGCCAGAAACCAAGTAGCGGCAAGGCCACCTTCGTAACGCCGTGGCTCCTTCGTAGCAGCGGGCCTCGTGCCGGCGGTCACCTTCTGAATAAAACAAGGTCATCCACTGCGCCGGTTGCGAATTCCGAAAAGTGTCGAATGCTTGCGCAATGAAACGATCCGCCACCGCCGTCTGGAACGGCTCATTGAAAGAAGGAAATGGAACACTTAGCGCCCCCGGCGGCGCATTACGTTCGACTCCGTATTCGTTCAGCTCTCGTTTTGAGTCGGGCGCTGGCACCAATCCGGAAGAGCTGATCGCCGCGGCGCACGCCGGCTGTTTCGCGATGGCGCTGTCGGCGGCCCTCGGCGAAGCGGGTTTTAAACCGGAACGTCTTGAAGCCACCGCGGAGGTAAAACTTGAAAACGTTCCGTCGGCCGGCTGGTCAGTGACCGCATCCGATCTCACGCTCACCGCAAAAATCCCGGGCATCGACGAGGAGAAATTCAACGAAATCGCCGCCAAGGCGAAAGCCACCTGTCCGATCTCCCGTTTGCTCAACGCCCAGATCTCGCTCACCGCGAAATTGAGCTGAGCGGCCGAGTTTGTCATTGAGAAGGAGGTTTGCCGACTGCGGCAAACCACGGAGTGGTCTAGATGGATCACCGTGTCGCTGCGCTCCTGCTAATGACAATCGAGGGAGAGTCCGCGCGCGAACATCGTCGCGCACCCGGAATGTTCTAAATGCGTTTGTACGAACAACAACTCCGCACACTGTTGGCGCACTCATTATGCGTCGTATCTTTTCACTCCTCTCGGTCTCGGCCCTCTTCCTAGGCCTCTGTTCGGTCACTGGATATTCGCAGACAACTCCTGCCTCGCCCGCTCCCGCCTCTGGTCCATGGGACCGCTTTGTCGGGGATTTCACCAGCAGCTATTTCGCCGCCAATCCCCCGTTCGCAGTAATGTCGGGGCTGCACGACTTCGACGGGCAGCTCCCCGATTGGAGCCAGGCGGGTTTGGAGCGCGAAATTGCGCGGCTCAAGGCCCGGCGTGATCAAGCGATGGCCTTTCAGAACGAAACGCTAAACCCTGCACAACGTTTCGAACGGGACTACTTGATCGGGATTATTCGCCATGACCTTTTCTGGTTGGAAACCGCCGATGCTCCGCACCAGAACCCCGAATTCTATGCGGATGCGCTGGATCCCGATGTGTACGTCTCACGCAACTACGCGCCGTTGGCGACGCGGCTGGCGGCCTACACTCGTTACGCGAAAGCCGTGCCCGTCGCGCTGGCTCAAATCAAAGAAAATCTCCACGGTCCGCTGGCCAGGCCGCTGATCGCGATCGGTAAAATTGTGATCGGTGGACTTGCGGATTTTTATGAGTCCGACGTGCCGAAGATTTTTTCTGACGAACTCAAAGGCGCGGCCGCCACTGAATTTCAATCAGCCAATTCCGCGGCGATCCGTGCGGTAAAAGAATTTACCGCATGGCTCGACGAGCGCGACAAAACCGCCGACGGCGAGTTCGCGCTCGGCACGGAAAAGTTCCAGGCCATGCTTCGCGAAACCGAAGGGGTCACACTCTCTCTGCCCGAGTTGGAGGAAATTGGTCGCCGTGATCTCGATCGCAACCATCGAGCTTTGGAAGCCGCCTGCGCGCAGTTTGCCCCTGGCAAGACCATGGACGAAGCACTGGCACTCGCTCACGCGAACAAGCCGCAGGGAAGCGTTGTGCGTGTTGCCGCTGAGCAGCTCTCCGAACTGAGGAAATTCGTCGCCTCCCATGATGTGGTGAGCATTCCCGGCAATGAGGAAGCTCGCGTGGATGAGGCGCCAGCGTACAAGCGCTGGAATTTCGCGTACATCAATATCCCGGGTCCGTACGAAACCGGTCTACCGTCCACCTACTACGTCGCTCCGCCCGACCCGAGCTGGCCGAAAGAAAAACAAGACGGGTATGTTCCGAGCATGGGCAGCTTGTTGTTCACTTCCGTTCACGAAGTCTGGCCGGGACATTTTCTTCAGTTTCTTCACGCCAATCGCGCGCCCTCGAAATTCGGCCAGGTCTTCGTCGGCTACGCGTTTGCCGAGGGTTGGGCTCATTATACCGAAGAGCTGATGTGGGACGCCGGACTCGGGGACGGCTCTCCCGAAATTCACATCGGACAGCTTGAGGAAGCGCTCCTACGCAACGTGCGATTTATGGTTGCGATCGGACTTCACACCCACGGCATGACTCTCGTGGAAGCGGAGAAACTTTTCCGCGAAAAGGCTCATACCGACGAGGCAAACGCCGAGCAACAAGCGCGACGCGGCACCTTCGATCCAGCGTATCTCAACTACACTCTCGGCAAACTCATGATCCGAAAGCTGCGTGAAGACTGGTGCGCCACGCGCGGCGGACGCGCGGCTTGGAAAGAATTTCACGATGAATTCCTGCGTTACGGCGGACCGCCCATTCCACTCGTCCGCCGTGCGATGTTGGGCCAGACTGACAAGGGATCATTATTTTGAATACAGCGCGTTTGCCGTAGCCGCTCTTCATTGGACGCATGCTTATTTGTAGCCACACACGTTAACGTGCGGTGTAGCCGGGGGTCGCTGATTTCGCCCCGGGCTATTCCGTCGTGCTCGTGATCGAGCTGATGTGGCGTAGGTCCGGCCTCAGCGAGGCCAGCTACAACAGGGTCACCAAAAACAAGACCGCGGTCCGCAAAACAGCGGGCCGCGGCGTGGATTGGATTTTCCCAAGAGGTGGAAAAAAACGCGTGCGCGAATCACTCACTCGGCGGCGCTCCGAGTCGTCTCGGTTGAGACAGGCAGACTGCTCAATTCGGTTTCGGTCACATTCACCGTGATGTGCCGGCTCGCCGCGTCGTAGTTTAGCTGCGACAGCGGCACGCGAAGCATGCTGTTTCCGGCTCCGAGAAAACCGCCGTATGAAACGATTACTGCGTTCTCGGATGCTGCGCCGATCATCGATTGGGTTTCTCGCGAAATCTGGCCGCTCACTGAAGCGCGATCGCTTGCTGAGCGTGTCGTATCTGAAGTTGAACTGCCGGTGGTCGCGGTTGTCGCGGCTGCCTTCGAAGCTTCCTTGGTACTGAGTCCACTGGCCAGCTGTGGATTGGTGGAGGACGCGATCACCACGTCTTTCACTTCACCAATCCGCTTGCCACGGCTGTCGTAAATTTCTTTGCCGATCAGATCCTTGGCGGTGAACTGATGGTCGGACGCGTCGTCGCTGAGACGACGGATATTTCCTGCCGCCGCCACGCCGCTGGCAGTGGACGCCGTCGAAGAACGAGTCGAAGTGGACGATGAGCTCGAAGGTTGAGCGCTTGGACTGCTCGCACGGGACGGCTCAGACGAGCTGGAACTCGAACTTTGCGCGGCAAGAGATAATGGGAGTGCGGCTGCGATCGCAATCAGCAGACGGTTTCGCAATTGAGAATTCATGATTGGAACGTGGACACGGGTTGAGGTTTGATGAGGACGGGTTTCCTCAAGATCCGCGCACAGGGGCGTGCGGCAGAAGTGCAGTTTAGTCCTCTGCCCCACCTCATGCCATCGGGCGCGGTCTGATTACTCCCACCGGGCGGAGTCCGATGGGATCGAGCGCGTACCTACCGCCTGATCGTGCAGCCCGCGGCGGGAGCCGCGGGCCCTGTGCTCCCCGCGCAGGGTTACGCGTCGGAACGAACCGAACAAACCGGAGCGTGATTTACCTCCCGTTGCCTCGCCGTCCCTCACGGGGTCCCCGTGAAGTAAGGTGCCACTGGCCGCAGAGCGGACAACGATACGCACTCGCGTTGCGTGCGCCCGTTGCCAGTACAACCGCATCCAAGGCGTCACCTTCGGAGGCGTACCGCCTTTTCCGGATACACATACGCTGACGCTCATCCCGTGTTGGCTTTTTCACGGCTCCGTCAACAACGTTGGATTCTTGTCGCCCGATTCCGGTGCCACAGCCGACGCAGGCCACCGTTCCATGAACGCCAATTGCGCTTCGCGGTCCGGCACTTGTTCGTGGCCATCGCGTGTGAGAAAACGCAGCGGATAAGCTGGCTCGAGCGACAGCACGGACACCTTTGTTTCGTCGACCCGAAAAACTGCGCGCCAGGCACCGCATCCGATCTCGAGGAGCGGGCCGCCGCGACGCTTGATCCGCCGCGTGCGGTGCGGAGCGGGATCGCGCGCCAACAGCTCCGACATCCGCGAGGTAAATTCGACACCCCAGCCCTCACGCAGCCACTCAGCCTGCGACTGAGCGTGAGCGGATAACGTGACGGTGAATCGTGGTGGTTGCTCCAGTTCCGCATCCACCGCATCGATCCAGC
>CBRAFL010000278.1:0-7677 GCA_967755055.1 uncultured bacterium | reverse complement strand
CCCCCTGGGTCGGGGAAAAAATTCGCCGAAATGTCGGAATGGCCGTCTCTCCCCCGTCATCGGGGTGAAGCGACGAATATCTTCGCGGCTTCATCAACCAACCAAAACAAAAATGAAACCCGAAACCAACTTTCCAAGATGAATATTCTATTGTGGGTTCTGCAAATAGCGCTGGCCTGGTTATGTATCGCCGGGGGCATCTTTCAGATTTTCAAGATTGAGCAGCTCCAGAAGACGGTTGCCTCGATGCGCGCGCTTCCCCGGGGCTTGTGGACGTTCTTCGGAGTCTTCGGGTGTTTGGCCGGATTGAGCCTGATTTTGCCCGGAGCAATTAACGTGCTGCCCGGTCTGACTCCCATTGCGGCGGCCGCGGTGGCGATGGAATCGATTGTGATCAGCGCATTATATATCACCTACCGAGACTTCTCCCCGATGGCCTATAGCTTAGTGATGGGAATCATGGCGGCGTTCATTTCCTACGGAAGGTTTGAGCTGACGTAATTCTAAGCCTGCGCCGCTCAGTCTCGAAACAGCGACGGAGAGACCGACTCCGTTCCGGAAAGCTACGGATCAAGACGGAAAAGTGGCCACAAAAGGCGCAAGACGCACATAATCTGATCTCCGATTTTTGTGCATTTTGTGCCTCTTGTGGCCAAAGTGAATTGGAGGATTTGCTTAACGAATCACGCATTGATCCGCGCTATCCGTGAGCTTCGCGGTCAATTCCGGAGCTCGATCGATTTTACCGCAGAGAACGCAAAAAGCGCAGAGAACGAAAATGGGAGACAAGTGAATTTCGGTCGGGCGCAGGAAATCGGATTGAAGAAGACCGGACTGCTTCTCACTTTGACCAGCGTGTTCGGCTCGCTCGTTGTACTTTCGAATGCGCCCACGTTTAGGCCTGCAGCTGTCTGGTTCTTTCGGCTTGGGTGTGGAATTTTTGCAGCGGCCGTCAGCGCTTTGCTCGCGCAACCTCTGTTCGGTGGTGAGGCGAATCGCGCTCCGGGGTATAATCAACCCGCCACGGTTATAAAGGCCGCGCCGCCGATATCCGGACTCAAGCGGACGAGGCTTCCGGGCATCGAGGAAGAACTGTGGTGCGGGACATTGACGGTGTTTGAAAATCGCCAGACCCGAACCGGACGCACGATCGAACTGAATGTGGTGGTCCTGCCGGCACTGGACGGCATCGCCAAACAAGAGCCGCTGTTCGAACTGGCCGGCGGCCCGGGTATCGCCGCCACCGGCTCCGTCAGCATTTACGCTACGGACATGCGGGAGTATCGGCGCCATCGCGATGTCGTACTCGTCGATCAACGCGGCACTGGGAAATCCAACCCGCTCGCGGCTGACCCGGATCCCCGGCCGCAGCGTTTTCTTTCGGAAATGTATCCGGTCGAGTATGTGCAAACGCTCAGGCGCAAGCTCGAGCTCAAGGCCGATCTCACTCAGTACACCACATCAATCGCGATGGATGATCTGGACGACGTGCGGGCCTGGCTGGGCTATGAACGCATCAATCTATTCGGTTTCTCCTATGGCTCGCGAGCCGCCATGGTTTATCTGCGGCAGCATCCGCAGCACGTGAGATCGGTTATCCTGATGGGTGTCGCGCCTACGTTTCAAAAGATGCCGCTCTACCATGCTCGTGATGCGCAACGCGCGTTGAACCTGCTGTTGGACGATTGCGAACGGGATCCGGTGGCCGGAAAGGCGTTCCCCGGATTGCGACGCGAACTGAACGAATTGCTGGTCCGACTGGAGCGCCAGCCGGCGCGCGTTCGTTACGTATCAGCCGACAGGCAAACGGACGAGATGGTCGAAATTCAACGGGACGTATTCGCTGAAAAATTACGCAACCAACTTTACGACGTTGCGACCGCCCGTCGGATCCCACTGATCGTGCACCGCGCCGCTCAAGGCGATTTTGGGCCGTTTCTAAAAATCGCCATACCCGCTGATCGCTCGAAGCCCAGCTTCATCATGGATGGGATGTATCTCTGCGTCACGGCGGCAGAAGATACGCGATTCATCGACCCAGTATTCGCGGCCGAGCTGAACGCGGGAAACATTTTCCGAAACTATCGCGTCGACCAGCAAACGCGGGCCTGCGGGCTCTGGCCGCGAGCGGAGATCCCAACGGGCTACGATGAGCCGGTGGTGTCCGACGTTCCGGTTTTAATTATCTCGGGCGATCGCGATCCGGTGGCGCCACCGCGATGGGCGGAAGAAGTTGCCCGGCACATGCCACGGAGCAGGCACGTGGTGCTCAAGCATGGCGCGCATCTCCCGGACAATCTGAGCAATTTCGAGTGCCTGGATAAACTGATGATGGAATTCCTGGATGTGGGCGATGCGGCGCATTTGGACACGAGCTGCGTCGAGCAGATGCTGCCGCCCGCCTTCGCGATCGATGATTCGAACTGAGGATTCGCGCGGTTATCCCAAGCGGGTTCATCTTTCAGCCGGTGCCGAAACTCGCGACCCACAGAAAGGCGAATTCACCACGGAGTCGCAGAGACGCGAATATCCAGCGGATCGGAAATTGGAAACGAGAGCGCGCTGGCCTACCTCTCGGACGACTCGATCTCCCGCTGCTCCCGCAGCGGGCTACGCGTTTTGGCCGACTTCACTCGCTCCGCGACGGCGCTCATCCTTGGGCGATATTCACCGGTCCGGCGCTCGCGACGCAGCGTCATGCGATCCAGCTTTTCCGCAATCTCGCGCCACTCGGCCAGCCGGCCGGTTTTCGTGACCGCCGCCAGAAGGCTTTCTCGGCGGCGTCCCGCTCTCGCCGATCGCAGCCCGCCTGATCAAAATCTTAAAAGAAAAAACCCGTTTGTAAGCAGCGAAAGCCTGAGCGGTCGAATCGGCGAGGGGCTGAAATGAAAAGATTTCTTCTTTGATGGGCGCGACTCGCTGCGTTCAGCGATCGTCCTCTTTCCATGTTGCGATTAGCCTGCAGAAACTTCGGCATGAGTTAACCGCGTTTCATTTTCCCAGCTCCGCGCGCGCTGCGCCGCCACAGCCCTCGAGAGCCAAGTGTCTGCCACTCAGGCAAAAATCTGAAATTTGTGCAGCAGCGCAGTCGCGGACCATGTTGATATCGCTCCCGAAAATTCGCCGCGCCACGTTTGTGCTTGGAAAAATGTTACGTCGAAAACCGCCGTGCCGACAGATTTTCGGCCGGCTGAGTGCGATGAATCGGCATTACATTCGAACGTCTCAAGCTTGTACCCGGCGCAGCCGATAGACTTCGTGTTTCGTCAAAAACACATGACCCATTTCTCGCCGAAAAAACTCCTGCTCACGATCTTCGTGTGCAGTTGGCTGGCGGCAAGCGGCTGGGGCGTTTGGCGGCTCGCGGCGTATTCACTTGCTCCCGGGGAACAAGGCGTGGCGCCCGAACAGTGGCCAGCCGACTCAGCCATCGTTCGAAATCCCGCAGGCTTCACCGTCGTGATCGCTCTTCATCCTGAGTGTCCGTGCTCGGAGGCCACTGTGGAGGAACTCGATTCCATCATCGCGCAAGGAGCCGGGCGGATCCAGGCGCAGTTATTGTTCGTGGAACTCGCAGGCCTGCCGCCCGTGCAAGATTCAAAACTCTGGCAGCGGGCCAGCCGCATTGCCGGCGTCCGACTCACCAAAGACGTGGGCGGCACCGAGGCGCGTCGCTTCGGTACGCGCACATCCGGCGAAACGCGTCTCTACGGCCCGGCCGGCGAGCTTTTGTTTCGCGGTGGCATTACCGCTTCGCGCGGCCACGCCGGCGACAATCCAGGGCAGGCCGCCATCGTGGCCATGCTCACACCGGGCGCTCAGCTCAAAACCCCGATTGCCACGCCGGTCTTCGGCTGCGCGCTTTGGGACGATACTTCTACTGGCAAACCATGACTTTCGATTCGGCTGAAGATATCGCTAACGTCCGCGAGCGGAGCGAGGAACTCTGGGCTAATCATCGCGATAAAATTTGTCGCAACACCGACCGGCTTTTCGGCGGCCTATTGTTACTCCAATGGTTCGGCGGCATCGCCGCAGCTTACTGGATTTCACCGCGCACGTGGATCGGCGTTAACAGTCAGACTCACATCCACGTCTGGGCCGCTCTCTTGCTCGGCGGCTGCATTGCACTGCCGCCCGCCATCCTCGCGTGGTGGCAGCCAGGACGCACGCTCACGCGGCACGTGATCGCTGGCGCGCAGATGCTCGCCTCCGCGCTCCTCATTCATTTGACCGGTGGACGCATCGAGACGCACTTCCACGTCTTCGGCTCACTGGCTTTCCTCGCTTTCTACCGCGACTGGCGCGTGTTGATCACGGGCTCGGCCGTGGTGGCGCTCGATCATTTTCTGCGGGGCGCGTACTGGCCGCAGTCCGTCTTCGGCAGTGCGAGTGTTTCGCAATGGCGTTGGCTGGAACACGCCGGATGGGTGATTTTCGAAGATATCTTTCTCATTTACGCCTGTCTGCGCAGCCAGACCGAGATGAAGGAAATCGCGATCCGTCGCGCACAGCTCGAGGTCAACAACGACCTCATCGAGCAGGCCGTCGTTCAACGCACCGCGCAACTCGCGTCGACCAATCGCGATCTTCAGGCGGAGATCGTCGAGCGCACCCGCATCGAACAGGAATTGGTCACGGCCAAGGACGCAGCGGAGGCCGCCAGCCGCGCAAAGTCCGCCTTCCTCGCGAACATGAGTCACGAAATCCGCACGCCGATGAATGGCGTGATGGGCATGACCAGCCTGCTGCTCGATACCCCGCTGAATACCGATCAGCGCAATTTCGCCGAAACCATCCGCGGCAGCAGCGACTCACTGCTCACGATCATCAACGACATCCTCGATTTTTCCAAAATCGAGTCGGGCAGGATGGAATTGGAAGAGCAACCGTTCAACCTGCACGTCTGCATCGAGGAGACGCTCGACCTGCTCAGTCTGAAAGCGATGGAGAAGGGCCTCGACCTCGCCTACCTCGGCTGCGAGCGCCTGCCCGCCAATATTGTCGGCGATGTTACGCGACTGCGGCAGGTATTGGTCAACCTCGTGGGCAACGCAGTGAAATTTACCGAGCACGGGTCTGTGTTCATCACGATCCAAACCCGCCAGCTCGATGCGCGCCCGCCGGAAATCACCACCGCTGAGCTCCGGCCGGCCGACGAGGACGCTAACGCTGCCACGGACGTCTGGCACGAGTTGCATTTTCAGGTCAAGGACACAGGAGTCGGCATCGCTCCCGACCGGATGGACCGGCTGTTTAAGCTTTTCAGCCAGGTCGATGTCTCGATGACCCGTCGTTTCGGCGGCACTGGTCTGGGCCTCGCGATCTCGAAGCGGATCGTCGATCTGATGGGCGGACGCATTTGGGCGGAGAGCCAGGAAGGCCTGGGCTCCACGTTTCATTTTATCATTTACGCTCGCGAGGCCACCGCGTTGGCCAGCCTCCCACCACCCATTGATCCGTCCATGCTCAAAGGTCGCCAGCTCCTCATCGTCGACGACGGAGAGGTCAATCGCCGGATCTTGCGTGTGCTGGGCCAACGCTGGGGCATGAGCACGCACGAGACCGATTCCGGCGACGCTGCGCTCGCGTGGTTGCGCGGTCCCACCACGGCTGACGTTGCGATCCTCGACATGCAAATGCCCGGAATGGACGGGCTCGACCTCGCCACGCGTATCCGCGAGCTACCGGGCTGTGCCACGATTCCATTGATCCTTTTGAGTTCCGCCGCAAACAGTCGTGATCGCAACGACCCGCGATGGCGGAATTTCGCCGCGTGTTACAGCAAGCCGATCCGGCACAGTCAGCTCTATCAGGCGATCCTGAGTGCATTGGGCAACAGTCTCCCCGCGGCCGCGCCAGCCCCGCAACCGACTCCGGGCCGCCGGCTCGCCGACGAGTTGCCCCTGCGGATCCTCCTGGCGGAAGACAATGTCGTGAATCAAAAAGTCGCCGCTCGTTTTCTCGAAAACATGGGCTACCGGTGCGATCTCGCGGCCAATGGCCGCGAGGCTTTGGAGGCGGTTGAACGGCAGCGTTACGATGTCGTGCTCATGGATATGCAGATGCCCGAGATGGACGGCTACGAAGCGACCCGCGAAATCTGCCTTCGCATTCCGTCATCTGAACGACCGCGCATCATCGCACTTACCGCCAATGCAATGGACGGAGATCGCGAGAAATGTCTGCAAGCGGGCATGGACGACTACCTCACCAAACCACTTCGCGCGTCAGAAATGGAGCAGAAACTCCGCACCGTTACCCAGCGGCAGATATCCGCGATTTGATATAGCCGATCTCGGTTCGGGTGTGTGTGTCTGTGCGACCGCCGTCGGATTAACGATCACGACTGGGGCGGCGTCGAGGATCCTTTGGCACTGCAAAAAAGCCCTGAATCGCTTCAGAGCCCAGTGGAAATATCGGGACGACGGTTTCAGAAAACGTATTTAATCCCAAAATCCACGAGATGCCCGTGTCCTGCTGCCTGGCTCGGACGAGGCCCATCTCGGTGTTCTTCTGGGCGTTCGCCGAGAAGATTGCGCGCCGTACTGTACCCGTATACTGCATAGAGGAGGCGACGCGTGCTCGAGCCCGAGCAGGTCGCGTCAGGAAAGATCGCATGGGTGCGCGTTGAATTCAGCATCTGCCATCGATTTTTTCGCCGAAATGTCGGGATGATCGTTTCTAAACCGTCATCGAGGTGAAGCAGCAAATAACCGAGCGGCTTCATCCAAACGCCAATGCCTTCCCTACCGTTCACTCACTAAAACCACCGTCGCCCTTCACATGATTGATACCACTCAACGTTCGATTCTTCGCTGGATTCACATCGTCTTTGGCATTCCGATCATCGGCTATGTCTACAGTCCGTTTGCGGAACTTCCAAATTACGCCCCGGTTGTTCGATATGTTGCCCTTCCGGTAATCGTCCTTTCGGGATTGTGGATGTGGAAAGGCCAGGTGCTTGGACGGCTCGCTTCGAAAGGATCGGTTAACACGACACCGTAATAAAAATTAAATCTCTATGAAAGGCGCCAAAACGAAAAAAGAATTGTCACCAGAACAACGCGAAGAACTGCTCCGGGTGTTAAAAGCCCGCTTTGAGAGACACCTGAGCCGCCACGAGGGGCTCGAATGGGATAAAGTAAAAGTGCGCCTGGAGGCGCATGCCGAAAAACTTTGGTCACTCAGCGAGATGGAACGCACCGGTGGTGAACCGGACGTCGTCGGCCACGATAAAAAGACGGGCGAATATATCTTCCATGATTGTTCGCCGGAAAGTCCCAAAGGCCGCACCAGTATTTGCTATGATCGTGAAGCTCTGGATTCCAGAAAAGAACATAAGCCGAAAAACAATGCCATGGATATGGCTGCGGACATGGGCGTTGAGCTCTTGTCGGAAGAACAATATCGAGAGCTGCAGAAACTTGGAAATTTCGATACGAAGTCGTCGAGCTGGCTGAAAGCACCTGCTGATATTAGAAAACTCGGCGGGGCCATCTTTGGCGATCGCCGCTTCGGCCGTGTCTTCGTGTATCATAACGGCGCGGAGTCTTACTATAGCGGCAGAGGATTCCGTGGTTCGCTGAGGGTGTGAGTAGGGGGGGGGCCCCGGGGGCCGCCCAAAAAAATAAAAACAACAAAGGAAAGTATGGGGGCCCGCGGGGCCCCCCCCCA
>CBRAFL010000277.1:0-7687 GCA_967755055.1 uncultured bacterium | reverse complement strand
GTGCTTTGGTCCACGTTGAGATATTTATTGGCGACGCGCTGCACATCAGCCGCGGTGACTTTACGCGTGGCGTCTTCAAGGCCGTAGAACAGCGTCCAATCACCGGCTGCGATCCACTCGTTCAAGTTGCCCGCGATGGCGAAAGAACCATCGCGTTGAAAAGCGGAGTCGGCGAGAAACTTTGCGACGGCGGCCTGAACTTCCGCCGGAGTAACGCCGTCTTTTTTCAACGTCTCGATTTCGTCGAGCGCAATTTTTTCGACTTCTTCGTGCTTCGCTCCCGGAGCGAGAGGAATGAAGAGGAAATGCAGCGACGGATCGTGATTAGCGAAGGCGACGTTTTGCACGCCGGTGGAAAGATTTTTGTCCGTGAGCACTTTATAGAGGCGGCTGTTTTTCCCGTCGGCGAGAATTGCGCTAAGGACGTTGATCGCGGCGAAATCGGCGTGCGTCGCAGCGGGGATTTTGTGAGCGATCGCGACGACACCGAGCTGGCCGGCGCGCTTGACGATCACACGACGAGCTCCCGTCTGGTCAGGTTCTTCGGTGTAGACTTGTGGAAGTGGTTTCGGCGAGCGCGGGATGGCTCCGTAGAATTTCTTCACGAGTGCCAGTGCTTCCGCGGGTGCGACATCGCCGATGATCGAGACCGTGGCGTTGTTGGGCCAGTAGAACGTGTCGTAAAATTCGCGGAGCTTTTCGATCGAGACTTTCTCGATGTCGCTGCGCCACCCGATCGTGTTGTGATGATACGGATGCGCGACGTAGGCCGCCTGGAAGATTTCTTTGATCAGAGCTTGAAACGGAGAGTTTTCGCCGCGTTCAAATTCGTTGCGCACCACGGTCATCTCGGGCCGGCGATCATCTTCGTGCAGGAGGAGATTTCGCATCCGGTCGGCTTCCATCGCGATCACGGTGGCGAGGTGCTCGTTGCCCAGATTTTCGTAATAGTTGGTGCGGTCGAGCCACGTGGTGGCGTTGTAGTTGGCGCCTGTTTTCGAGAGCAGTTGATCGACGGAATTCCCTTTCTCGCGGTTGAAATTAACGGAGCCCTTGAACATCAAATGCTCGAGCAGATGCGTCGCACCGGTGGTGCCCGTGACCTCGTTTTTCGAGCCGACGCGATAGGTGACCATGAAGGTCAGTGTGGGACTGGAGTGCTCGGGGAGGAGGAGAACCTGAAGGCCGTTCGAATCGAGCGTGTATTCGGAAATGCTGCCGACGGTTTTGACGAAAGAATATCCCTCGGCTTGGATCGGCGGTGCGGCGGGCGGTTCAGCGGCCTGGCTGAAGAAAGATGTGAGAACGAGAAAGGCAGGGACGAACAGTGATTTCAATTTCATGCGATAGATACTTGGGCGGGAACATGACGCGGGTTCTTTCGAGAGCCAAGCCGACATCGATGAATTCACGGAGTGCGGAGAGGAGCGGTTTGATGGCGGGATGAGTGGCAGGGCGCTGAGGCCGCCCGAAGCCTGCTGGGTTCTCGTACCCTTGATCGTGCTCTTACTCGTGATCGACTCCTGCTGATGATGAGATCACGAGCACGAGGCAGGGAACCGCCCTCCGGAGTTCACCGGACCGGCCTCAGCGAGGCCAGCTACATGGGTGACGAGTTCACAGCGTGCTCGTCCTATTTTCCCGAATTCGAGTTTTGTTTTCGCCGTCCCGCTCTATCCAATTTTTTTTGCGCAGTCGCCGCGAGTTTGGCGTAGTTGGCTTGAAGCTTTTCCAGTTCTTCATCGGTGAGCGTGTCGAGATCGATCACCGTATTGCTGGCGCTACCGATGGAGCGAATGAGCTCGTCCAATTTGACGTGGATCGCCTGTGAGTCGCGATTCTGGGTGTTCTGAATCAGAAAAACCATGAGGAACGTTACGACTGTGGTGCCGGTATTAATGACGAGTTGCCACGTGTCGCTGTAGTGGAAAAGCGGACCCGTTACTGCCCAGAGGAGGACGACCACGGCGGCGGTCATGAACGCGGTCGGGCGGCCGGTGGCGTGGGCCGTGAGCTTGGCGAAATTTGAGAATCGCGACGGCGACCGAATCGGATTCAAGGCTTTTTGGGATGACATGCTCCCATTGACCAGTTTCCGCGCCGGACGTGCCGAACCCAGGAGAGCGTCCTTGGTCTGCTCGTATCGGCGCTTATTTCGCACATGCTTCGCGCGTCAGGCTTATAGACCGCGCGCCGCTTTGCGTACTGCGCAAAAAAAGTGTCACGCGTTGCGTGACACTTTTGGGGATGTGCGGAGGCGTCTCCGCTGAACCGTTTTCGAGCACGACTCACCCGGAGAGCTCGGCCTTACCAATGGCGCTGACAAATCGCGAAGCGGTTACAATATTGGACTGCAGTGCTTTTGGCAGCGTCTCGATGGTTTAAATAGTTTTCAACCCAGACGCAGCTATTGGCCATTGCCGTATGGCGCGTGTTTCAGGACGTACATTCCGACCTCGACGCCCTGTTGGTAGCCAACTTCGCAGGCGAGGCGGAAATGAATCCCGACGAGCATGCGCGAGATCGAATTTTCCTTCGATGCATCGGAGATCCGCGTGAACGTTCGGCCAACCGGATTGCCGGATCCATCCGATGGGAAAACGGTGGGATACAAAGGCTCGATCGTACTTCGGATGGTGAATGTCTGCTCGTCGCCGAAGAACGCGATCAGCACCGTCGACGCCACCGCGCCAACCGCTGAATGCCCGGAATCGTAATCGGGCACCGGTGGCGTGATTGCCAGCGGCTCCCACGTTGGGTCGCCGGCGGTCGCGGGATTGCCGTCCGTATCCGCCAAGTGGATGGCCGTGACTGGCCGCCAGAAGTTGTAATGGAACTTCGTGTCGACGCACGCCACACCGGCGTCGAAGATGGCGGCATTCAACGTCGCGAACAAACGCGCGTTGCTCCAGAGATTGCCGGGGTGCTGCGCCACGATCAAGGACGCGATTCGATTCCAAGTCACTGTCGGTAGTTCAAACCAAAATAGCGCCACGGCGGTCTGCTCAGGCGTCCGCTCGAGACTATCGCGTGCGCCCAGGGCTTTGACCTCGTTCAGGTCAAACGTATAAGCGAGATCGGTGACCTTGTACGGCGGCGGTGGGCGAAAATCCAGTGGGCTCTTGATCACAAATGGCGTGACCGAGCCCCAAGGCACGTTGTCGACAAATGGACCGATCGGGTCTCCGTTAAATGGAGACGTGAACTGGTAGTCGCCGGGATTCGTGCCGGGGACGTATGGTGTCGGAGGCGCGGCCGAGCCGTCATTGGCCCGCGACGCCAGCATGTCCGCCGCGGCATCGGCGCCGATGGCGATGCCTTGTGATTTCGGTGCCCCGTTCGCGATCGCCGCAAGTTCAGACGTGAGCAACGCATCGAAACTTGCCGAGGCGCCGGGAAATTCGTGCACCAGCACATCGTGAGCGGCTTGCGCAGCAGCAGCCTCGAGCGATCCGGGACCGCGATTCTTCCACGGGTGGGAGTGAGAGCCTTTGGCTTCATCAATCGCGTTGAACATCGCGACATGAGCCATCGCAAACGACCGGGCGACCGGCATCGGCGGCAAAGCGGGGAATGGAAAAAGAAATGGCGGCGGCGGCGGAAACGCCGCGACGTAATTTGTCATGGCGGCATTCCAATCAAGAACGACGTCGGCAAACGCGCCACGGATCGAGGCGCCCAGGCAAAAGATCGCGACGGCGAGGCGTGCGAGGGTGGATGAAACTGCGAGGGAAGCATGCATGATTTTGATGTGTGTTCGACTTTTCCGGTGATGAAATGACGTGGCGGAAAACCGCTGCCGGAAAACAACGGCCGCCGTGATGCTCTACAGGACGAGGACGCAAAAATCACCGGGCACCGCCGCGGGCGACTGGTTTCCCGTGAGCGGCTCTTGCCAACGGTGAACGACTCGCCGCGAATCGCGGACTCACGGCACTTCGTACAGCTCGACAAGGGCAACGCCGGTGGAGCTGTTCACGCCGTTGACGTGCGCGGTGTAGACTCCGGGCGGAAGCGTGACGAGAAGCGCCGCGTCCTTGGAGTCGAGCGGAAGCGTGAATGCGCCGACTCGCGCAAAAGCGGCGGTATTGGCGGCTGTATCCGCATTCCAATTATCGTTCTCCCGCAGCCGTGAGGAGCCGGAGTAGAGTTGGAGGATGGGATCGGCCAGCACATCGGTAACTCCGAGCGCTGCGAGTGACGGACCGACGGCCCGGATGAGCAGAGTCTTCGAAGTCTCGCCGCCAATGACGAAACCAACGATGAGCACGCCGCTGCCGGTGCCGACCTGCGCGCGCGCTGAGGCGTTGACGAGGCGTGGTGTCGCGGAACTCCACGCGCCGCTGGGAGTGGCGTCGTAAATCTCCCCGAGCGCCACGCCGGTCGTACCGCCGCCACCGGTGACCAGCATCGTGTAGACACCGGGCGCGACTGACGGCTGGTAGAGAGCGGCATCTTTCGATGTTGTTCCGCCGAGCGGAAACGCGCCGACTCCGCTGCCGATCGTCGCGACCTGCGAGTCGCCAGCCCAGTTGTCGTTCTCATTTATTTTGGTTCCGCCCGAGACGAGTTCGAGTTTGGGATCGGCGATGAAGCCGGGGACATCGAAGGCAGCGAGCGACGGTCCGACTGCACGAAAAAGAACCGGTTTGGTTGTGTTCGCCGCCGAGCCCCTGATGACCGTGCCGAGAATGAGGGTCTGCGAGCCGGTACCGGCGGGTGCGCGCGTGGAAAGATTGACGATCCGGCCTACGGCAGCGGTCGACGAAATCATGAGCGTGGTTGCGCCGCTGGAGAATGAGCCCTGGCCGTCCGTGACAATGCACTCGTAGTTGCCGGTGTGCACGGCGCTCGCGCCCGAAATGACCAGAGTCGCCTGGGTGGCGCCGGGCAAAGCGGTGCCATCTTTCGTCCACTGGAACGTCGACAGGGAGGAGACGCTCGCGTCAACGGTCAGCGCCACGGTGCCGCCTTGGGCGATGGTGTGCGATTTCGTAAGCGCGAGAGGCTCAACGCTCGGCACGCCTAGGAGGATCGCGTTGCCTGCACTCAGGTAGAGGTGGCCAGCGTCGTTGACCGCGATGCCCCTAAGATTAGACGGAATATAGACGAATCTGCCGGAGGGATCCCTCAGCGTCGTGACGGTCCCGTCCGGCGAAATCCTGCGTATTCGGCCGGTGTCCGTCACGAATACGTTTCCAGAACCATCCACAGCCACGCCACCTCCGTCCCAGAGAAAAGCAAACCGGGCGGCACTGCCCTTGCCATCCACCATGCTTCTGCTGCCTGCTTCGCCCGCCAACGTAGTGACGACTCCGTCGGGCGTAATCTTGCGAATCGTGCTGTTGCCGTAGTCGGCCACGTAGACGTTGTCCCTGCGGTCCACGGCAATTCCTGAGAAACCACCGTAGGATCCCAACTTGAATCGCGCGGCAGCGCCCACGCCATCCGCACTGCCGTATTCTCCGGCGGTGCCGGCCAGCGTGGTGACGATGCCGGCCGGACTGATCTTGCGAATGGTATTGTTGTCAGAGTTCGCGCTGAGAACGATGTCGGTGTCGGTGACATAGAGATTACCGGCACCATCCAAAGCAACGCCGACAGGTACGTCGAAACGCGCGGCGTCCCCGGAGCCGTTCGCAAAGCCGTGCAGGGGACTGCCCGCCAGGGTGCTGACAACGCCGGCGGCCGTCACCCTGCGAACCAGACTGCTTCCCGGGTCGGCCACAGAAATATTGCCTTCATTGTCCACGGCCACGCCCGTCGGATAAATAAAGTAGCCGGGGTTGGCCATGCCGTTCGTGAAGCCGGATTGCCCGATGGGCTCCGCCAGGGTTGTGACGACGCCGTCCGGTGTTACTTTCCGAATCGCGCGGTTGTTGGCGTCCGCCACGAATACAACTCCCGCGCCGTCCACGGCGATGCCTACGGGGCGATTAAATCGCGCGTTATTACCCGTGCCGTCAGTGCTGCCGCTGGTGTCCGCCAGACCCGCGAGGGGAGTGAAGCGGTAGGCCTGCCCGACGGCGGGGGCGCTTTCAATCGCGCGGCGGAGCACGACCGAGTAGGCATCGTTCGCGTCGATGACGGCGGTCTGGGTCGCGTTGGCAGGTAGTGTCGCAGGACCGGTGTACGTTTCACCCCAAGCCACCACCGAGCCGTCGGACTTCAACGCGAGCGCATGCTGGAGGCCGGCGGCGATCTGGATGACCTGAGTCAGACCCACTGGGACCTGGTCTGTATGCGAATAACTGTTACCCCAGCCGACGACTGTTCCGTCGGCCTTCAAGGCGAGGGAGAAGTCTTCGCCCGACTGGATCTCGACGACGTCGGTCACCCGGGCGGGGATCAACGTGTGATTGAAACCATTGCTGCCCCAACCGACGGCGGTCCCATCAGCCCTCCAGGCGAAACTGTTGTTCTGGCCCGCCGAGATGCCGATCACGTTGCTCAATCCAGGTGGCGGCGAAGCTTGTCCTTCAACGTTCCACCCCCAGGCCACCACCGTGCCATCGGATTTCAGCGCGAGCGCGTGGGATTGCCCTGCGGTGATGCTGACGACGTTCTTCAAGCCGGCGGGCACAGCGGTTGCCTGAAAACTGCCGTCGCCCCACGCCACGACCGTGCCGTCAGCATTTAGGGCAAAGGAGCAGTAGTTGCTGGCCGCAATTCCGACGACATTGTTCAGACCAGCGGGCACGGTGGATTGACCGTAGGCGTTGTTGCCCCAGGCCGTGACGGTGCCATCGACTTTTAGGGCGAGCCAGTGACCGGCACCGGCAGCGACCCCACTGACGTTGTTCAGATCGGCGGGGACCGCGCTCTGGGGAGCCTCGAAGTTGCCCGAAGTTAAGACCTGCGCGGGATAAACGCCTACGTTGACGAAAATCACCGGGCTGGTCGTCGTGCCACTGCTGTTGGCGACGACGACCTGATACCAGCCATTATCGGTCGATGGGGAAGCGTTCGCGATTGTGTAGATCTGCGAGGTGGCGGCAGGAATGGGGCGCCCGTTATGCTTCCATTGATAGGTTGGCACAGGAGTGCCCGTGGCTACCGCCATCAACATCAAAGGCAGGCCACTCGACACAATTTGTCGTGGGGCGGAGATCGAGGTAATGACCGGCGCGGTTTGGGCAAATCCTGCGGTGGAGGTGGCGAGAAAAAGAAGCCAACCGAGGCGGATGGAGGTTAAGTTCATCGGGGAGTTATTTGGTCACGGCGTGAAACGGTGCGCGGGCATGGGATCCCGCTGCTCGTTTCGCGGCGATGCGCGGACGGTGAACGCCTCGTGCTGGCCGCGAATGACTCTCAACCAAGTTGAGAGTTGAGAGATCGATCTCCGAGCGACTTTCGGAAAAACGCGTCGGAGGTGATTCTCTATTTGGTTTTGCTCTCAACACTCAGCTCTCAACTCTCAACTGAATTGTTCCGGCTTAGAGCGAGTGAGACACCCGCGCTACCACGGTGCCATGCTGCCGGTGAACGACTCAGGGGAGCGGTGAACGTCTCGCGAAACTCATAGACGTGCTCCCCGGAGCGCGGCAGGATTCGCGCGTCCGAAATTCTTCCATGCGCTGCTTGTGCCTGCATTCGTTTTTTTGGAGTTTGGCGTTGGGGGTTTCCATCTGCGCGTCGAACGGAGCGGAACCGGGTGACCGATCGACTGCAGAGCACACCTGGAAAC
>CBRAFL010000276.1:0-7694 GCA_967755055.1 uncultured bacterium | reverse complement strand
GTAAAACGTGTAGGCCGCCAGGGCTAACACGGAACTGACGTGCAAGATGTAGTAGAAGATCGGGCTCATGATGCGGAAGGAGGCTGGAGAATCGTACTCGTTCTAGTTTTTGTTTCTCGTTCGTCCAGGCTTCACGCGGTCACGCGAGGATCACGTGAAACAAAAACTAGAACGAGTACGATCACAACGAAACGCGAACGATAAAAAAGGTGACACGCTGCCTTGTGCCGTATGCCCAAAGGCTCAGGACCCTATTGTTTTAAGTGGGCGCCTCCGCCGCAGCGTCTGCCTTCCGATTTACGGCCTGGCATCTTCCACGACGGGTTTAGCTCCCGTGATATTTTCAAGGCGAAGAGCAGTTATTGAAAGCACCTCGAACACTACAGCGTGTCGGTAACAAAAGTAGGTGCACATCTCCATCCGTCAAATGCGGATTCAAGGAGGCGTATCGCCTGGCGCGCTCGCCGCGCAACGATTCACCAACGTCGCGCCTCGTCACGATTCGATAATCGTCGAATCCAGATGCTGGATGATCAGCTCCTGCAGCGTCGCGAGAAACAGGTAGCACATGAACGCCTTCCGAATGGGCTCCTCGAGTTGCTCCAGTTCCACATCACTGCTCTCGAGGATTTCGTCGTCCAACGCCTTCAAATATTTCTCGCGCAGCCGCAGGCGAACCGCCGCACACGCGCGGATAACCGGCTCAGCATTCGACCCATCAAGCCCGATCACGCTGTCGGTAAAGAAATTTTCGTCGAACAGCCCGAGCAAGACCTGCACGTCCGCCGATTGTCCGCTCTGTAATTCTGCCGTCCACTCCTCGCGAAACTCAGAATCGAGATCCGTCATCGCAAGCGGCGCCGCAAGATTTTGCTGCAAGCTTTGCGACGCTGATTTGATCACGTCGAGCAGCGGCGCCACCACCGTCAAACTCAATCTCACTTCAATGCGCTTCATCGGATTCCAAGACCGCCGTCAGGTGCCACTGTTGCAAGGTGAACGCATAAGCTTCCGCCTTTTCGCGCAGGCCGCTCCACACTACGGAACGCCCTTGTTCATGAACTTCGAGCATGTGACGCCGCGCGGTTGATTCGTCGAAGCCGAATACCTTTTTGAATACCAGCACGACGTAAGACATCAAATTAACAGGATCATTCAACACCACCACCTTCCAGACTCCTTCGAGCGCAAGAGCCGTGGCGCTCTGAGGATCGGTCGACGTACGTGGATCAGATTTCGCGAGAACGAGCATTCGGGCTTGGTCTTACTTTGCGCGATGCAACGAAAGCATGCAACCGCGCGACTTCGAAACCGTGGATTTTCCGATTGTCTCTGAAGAAGCGTTTTCCATGCAGCGTCAGGAAGCTTTCGCCCGCGCTTCCGCGACCGCCGAAGCCACCGTTGCTTCAGCATCAGCCAACGAGACTTTCGCTACTTCCTTCTGCGTTCGCCACTTCAGTTCGATCACGCCGTCTTTCAAACCCTTGGCACCGATCGTGAGCCGCAGCGGAATACCGATCAGGTCAGCATCCTTGAATTTCACGCCCGGCCGCTCCGCGCGATCGTCGATCAAAACTTCGGCGCCAGCGTTCTCCGCCGCGGTCGCGAGCTTTCGCGCGAGGTCCATCGCCTCGGTCGCCTGTGGATCCAACACGCAAATGAGAACGTGAAAAGGCGCCGCATTCCACGGCCAGCGGATTCCGTCGGCGTCGTGACTCTGCTCGATGACCGCCTGCAGCGTACGGCTAATACCAATACCATAGCAGCCCATCACCATCATGTGAGATTGTTTCTGGTCGTCCGTGTAAACCGCACCGAATTTTTCAGAATACTTGGTGCCCAGTTTAAAGATGTGGCCGACTTCGATTCCTCGGCGAACCTGCAACGGCTGGCCGGATTTCGGATCAGGCTCGCCCGGACGCACCCGACGGAAATCGCCGAATTTTGTGAGCGCGAGATCGCGCGTCACGTTGACGTTGCGCACATGGAAACCGTCTTTGTTCGCGCCCGTCGTGCCGTTGCCAATCAGCCGGATCGCATGATCCGCAAAAACTCCCGCGAGCGCAGACTGATTTTTAATCGAGCCTTTGATCGCACCCAGACTGCCGGCCTTCGCACCCATGACGGGCTCAATCTCATCCGCCGTGGCCGCACGAAAAACCGTGAACCCAAGCGAGCCCAGTTTCGCCTCTTCTAATTCGTCATTGCCGCGCAGCACCACGAGGAACGGTTTCCCGTCTCCAATATAGACCAGCGTTTTGAACTGCTTATCCGCTGGCACGGAGTAAGGCGCCGCCTCGAGCGCCGCAATCGTCACCGCCCCTGGGGTTGCAAATTCCTCCAGCGCGCCGAGGGGCGCAGCATCCGCCAAATCCGCCGGCACGAGCGCGCTCGTCGCCTTCTCGCGATTCGCCGCGTAGCCGCTGCCTTCGTTGTAGATCACGTCGTCGTCACCAATTTCGGCAGGGATCATGAACTCGTGCGAAAAGCTTCCGCCCATCACGCCGGTGTCCGCTTCCACTGCGATCGCGTGCGCGCCGATGCGACGGAAGAACGCCTCGTACGCTGCCTTCATCGCTTGATAACTCTTGATCGCGCGATCGTCGTCCACGTCGAACGAATACGCGTCCATCATGACGAACTCGCGTGCACGCATCAGGCCGAAGCGCGGGCGAATCTCGTTTCGAAACTTCGTGGCGATCTGAAAGAAATTCTTGGGCAGGTCGCGGTAACTCGTGATTTCCGCCTTCACCAGAGGCGTAATGATTTCTTCGTGCGTTGGCCCGAGCACGAATTCCGGCTCGCGGCCCGCGCGTTTACCGTCACCCGCGCTATCCGCGCGAAACATAATTTCGCGCGCCGCCGCCCAACGTGGTCCCTGTTCCCATAACTCGGCCGGGTGCACGTGCGGCATCCACAATTCGATGCCGCCCGCCCGCTCCAGCTCTTCGCGGCAGATTTGCGATAGCTTCTGCATCACGCGCAGTCCCAGTGGGAGGTACGTGTAGAGGCCGCCGCCGAGCTTGCGCACGAGGCCGGCGCGCACGAGCAACTTGTGCGACGCGATCTCGGCGTCAGCGGGACTTTCCTTCAGCGTGGGAATGAAATACTGCGACCAAAGTTTCATGAAGCCCGCCACCGAAGCAGCCACAGTGCGGCGGAGCAATTTTATTTACGATCAGTCAGCCAAGGTAGGGCGAGGCTTGCACGCCTCCGGAGTGCGTCCCGCCGAGCCGCGATTGCCTGGCTCACTGAACGGCTCGGCGGGACGCCTCGCCCTACCTAAATTTCTTCCTCCAGCGCAGCCTTGCGCCCCACCGCAGCCGGCTCTTTCCTCGCCCGCTCTATGTCCCGTCAACGTCAGCCCTGGCCCATGAAGTGGATCGCTCTGGTGATTATATTAATCATCGGGCCCTACACTTTTCTCCGCTGGCATTATCGGAAACCAGGACCGGCGTTTGAGCCGTACCGCGACATCAAGGAGCGCGCCAATACCATGCGCCTCCTCTCCGCCGGATTTCAACGCATCCCGCTTGAAGCTGAGCTCCCAGCCGATCCGCTGCGTAAGATTACCTCTGCGCCAATCGCGTCCGCTCCCGGCGGTCTGCCATCATCACTCGGAACCACCTTGGTCGAAAAACCACTTCTTCCGACTGACATTCTTTCCGTGACCGCCACGCCGGAGATCAGCGCGATGTTTGCGTACCCGCTCGAATTCACCTGCAGCTTGCCGGACAACAAACGACAGTTGAGCAACGCCCATCTTTATTTGCGCGAAGGCCAGATCTACATCGTGCCGGATTTCGAGCGACTCACGGGTGACCTCCTGTCGCGCAACCGCGAAACCGTGGTTCGCGTCACCGTACCCGCTGGCGCGCTCAAGCCCGGACATTACGACGTCACGTTGATCGGAGAGCACACGTCGAAAGCCTGGTCGCTCGTGGTGAAGTAGAACGCGGTCTCGCTCCGCTCCGAGGCAGGGCGAGGTCTCCGACCCGCTCTGGATTTTTTTTCAGCGCTCCAAACGGCGGGTCGGAGACCTCGCCCTACCTCAATCCCTCCCCAGCTATTGACGCGCCCCTTCGCATCGTCGAGAACCACCGCGCACCACTCATGAGCAACGGCCCCGGCCAATCCACTCCGCCTCCCGCATCGCACGCCTCGACGACGACGATCAAGCCGACTGATTTGCGCGGAATTCTGCAATACGTCCCGCGCTTCCAAGGCCAGATCTTCATCGTCGCCATCGACGGCTCAATTGTCGCGGACGAAAATTTCGCCAATCTCCTCGTGGACCTCGCGGTGCTGCGCTCGCTCGGCATCAAAGTCGTAATCGTCCACGGCATCGGTCACCAGTTACAGGACCTCTCCACGTCTCGAAATATTCCGATCACCAATGTCGACGGCACGGGCATCACGGATGCCGCCACGCTCGATCTCGGCATTCGCGCGTCATCGCGCGTCGCTCACGCGCTCATCGAAGGCCTGACGCAAAGCTCACTGAAATGCGCCGTCACGAACGCCGTGCGCGCCCTTCCCTTTGGAATCATCAAGGGCGTTGATCAGCAGTTCACCGGCAAGGTCGAACGGATTGACAAAGATTTTCTCAGCGAACTCATCGATCGCCAGGTCGTGCCGATCGTCTCGCCCATCGCGTTCGGACCCGACGGAAAATCGCTTCGCGTTAACTCCGACTTGCTCGCCGCCGAACTCGCCGAGGCGTTGCACGCGACGAAAATTATTTATCTCACGCCTCAGCCCGGCCTGGAAATCAACGGCGAAGTGCGGCGCGAAATTTCCGTGGATGCGGTTCGAAAATTATTGAACGATCAACCTGATCAGATTTCCGAAGCGACCCGGAGCAAGGCGACTCATGCCGTGAAGGCGATCGAGACCGGCACGCCGCGCGTGCACATTCTCGACGGCCGCGTCTTCGACGGATTGCTAAACGAGATCTTCTCCAACGAAGGCGTCGGATCGCTCGTCTACGGCAACGACTATCAGCAAATCCGTAAGGCACGCAAAGGCGACGTGCGCCTCATCTACAATCTCACGCGCGCAGCCGTCCGCCGCGAGGAGTTGCTCCACCGCACGCAGCAGGCGATCGAAAAGAACATCGATCAATTCTTCGTCTTCGAAATCGACGAGAACATCATCGCGTGCGTCACGCTGTATTTTTATCCCGACAAACCGCAGATGGCCGAAGTGGGATCGCTCTATGTCATGCCGTTTTACCACAACCGTGGTATCGGCAAGAAAATGGTCGAATACGCCACGTTTGTCGCCAAGGAGCGCGGAGCGAAAACCGTGCTCGCGCTCTCGACGCAGAGTTTTGGTTTCTTCCAAAACGTGGTCGGCTTCGCCGAAGCTGATAAGTCAATTCTCCCCGAAGCCCGCCTGAAAACCTACGAAGAGAGCGGCCGCAACGCGAAGGTGTTGGTGAAGCAACTAGGGTAGGTTTTAGCTGAGAGTTGAAAGCTGAGAGTTGAAAGCTCGATCCGCCGTCCGTGAATTCAACGGTGTAGGTAGCGCGCTCGTCGGGCTACGTTTGTAATCTGTAGCGCGGCAAGCGCGCGACCTACATTCGATCGCTCTGCCGCTTTCTCCGATCAATTCACTTCCACCACGATCTGAATCTCGGTCGTCGAACCTTTCGGCAGGCCGTTCACCGCCACCGCGGCGCGTGCGTGTTTGCCGGCGTCGCCGAAAATTTTCACGAACAGATCGCTCGCGCCGTTGATCACCGCGGGACTATCCGCGAAGCCGTCGATCGCGTTGACAAAGCCGTTCACCATCACGATGCGCGCAACGTTATCGAGCGAGCCGATCGCCGCCTTGATGTTCGCGAGTGTATTCAAAGCGCAAATCTCCGCCGACTTCTTCGCCGTCTCGATTGTCTGCTCTTTGCCGACCTGCCCCGTGTGCGTCATCTGTCCGTTCACTGCGCAAATCGTCCCGGCACAGAAGAGCAGATTGCCCGTGCGTACCGTCGGCACGTAGCTGCCTGCAACGGCGGGAGGTGTGGGAAGAGCGAGACCGAGTTCAGCGAGTTTGGCTTCAACATTCATATCCACCAAAGATTCGGATTAGATGCTCCAACGCAAAGCGGATTTCATCGGCGCGCGCATTTGAAACACGAACGTAAAAAGCAATTTGCGCGACGGCTGGAGTTGCCTCCAACGCTCCGCGATGCAACGAACGGCTAATGACGTTTAACGATTGGCAGCAACATTCCGCCGCCGCGGCCGCCCATGAGTTGCACCATCGAATTCGAACGCGGCTGACTCCGCGCCAACAACGCGCCGCGATCGCAACTCTCCCGGACGAAGCAGCGTTGACGGCGGCTTTTTCCAAAGCCGATCGCAGCGCGCCGCTCGGAGGCGTGCCGTATTTTCTCAAAGACCTTTTCGATCTTGCGGGAATTCCCACCTTCGCGGGCTCCGCGTTTCTGCCGGAGATTCGAGCCACACCGTCAAAGGACGCCGCGATCGTCACCACGCTCAATGCGGCCGGCGCCGTGGTCGCAGGGAAGACGCACCTCCACGAGTTCGCGTACGGTATCACCGGCGAAAATCCTCATTATGGAGATTGTGAGCACCCTCGTTTTCCAGGTCGCACCACCGGCGGATCGAGCAGCGGTTCTGCTGCCGTGGTGGCTGCGGGCATCGTGCCGTTCGCGATCGGCACTGACACGGGTGGCTCAATCCGTGTCCCGGCGGCGTTCTGCGGGGTGTATGGTTTTCGGCTCACGCCGAAAGATCCGTTGATCGCAGACGCATTTCCCCTGGCACCGAGTTTCGACACCGCCGGATGGTTCACCGCAAATGCTGCAGACATGCGGACCGCGCTCGGCGCACTCGTCGGATCACAACCGCGCGAGCGCATTCCGCGGGGACTCTATTTGGAGTTTCCTGAAATTGACGCGGACGTAGCCGATGTCTGTTCCGCGGCCGCCGCTCAATTCGCTCCCACCGCTGACGTGCAGACTCGCGCTGAGCTACTCGACGGCTTCAGCCGAAGCGCCGACATCTACAATCACATTGTCGCTCAAGAAGCTTGGGCTGTTCACTCCGCATGGGCGGATCGTTTTAAATCGCGCTATGACCCGGCGGTCTGGGAACGGTTGACCCGAATCCACACGATCTCACGCGCAGACCTCGACCGATCATATGCCGGAATGGTGGCCGTGCGCGCACGTTGGACGGAATTCTTTCGAAACTTCGATTTCCTCATGATGCCCGCGGCGCCGTTTGGCGCGCTGACCAAGGCCGAATGTACGATGAAAAATCGCGTGCGCATTCTGCAACTCACCGCGCCCGCCAGCATCGGCGGATTGCCTGTACTCACGATTCCAGTACCCCTGCCCTCCGGCCTGACTGCCGGTCTTCAGCTAATCGTCAACAATCCGCAAAGCCCCGCGATCACCTGGGCGCTGGACCGTCTGGCAGCGCAATGAAGAGCGAACCCGCCAAGTGGCTGCGAGCGTGAGCGAGTGGAGGGAAACTCCGATCACACACCCCGCCCTTCGGGCACCCCTCTCAAGAGGGGACTTTGGCTGCTCAGGTTGTATGGAGATCCCCTCTTTGAGAGGGGTGGCGCGGAGCGACGGGGTGTGAGATTGGGACTTTTACACGGTCTCGCGAGTGGAGGATCGATTGTAGGTCGCGCGCTTGCCGCGCTACAGATTACGAACG
>CBRAFL010000275.1:0-7697 GCA_967755055.1 uncultured bacterium | reverse complement strand
GGATGTTCTTGCCCGTGGAGAGATCCATGAGCGTGTCGCCGCCCCATTTCACCGACCAGCGCATCTTCTCAACTTCCTCATCGATCGACGATGCGACGGCGGAATTGCCGATGTTCGTGTTGATTTTCACGAGGAAATTCCGGCCGATGATCATCGGCTCGAGTTCCGGGTGATTGATGTTTGCTGGAATGATCGCGCGACCGCGAGCGACCTCGTCGCGCACGAATTCAGGTGTAATTTCGCGCGGGATCGCGGCGCCGAAACTTTGACCGGTGTGCTGTCGCCAAAGCGAATTGCGTGGGCCAGTCTCCGTCATTTCGAGCAACTCGCGCGCGCGCTGGAGTTTCGTGTTCTCGCGAATCGCGATAAATTCCATCTCCGGCGTGACGATGCCCTGTTGCGCGTAATGCAACTGAGTCGGCCGTTTGCCAGGCTGCGCACGAAGCACGGGGCGCGTGCCGCGGTCGAAATACTTAATTGCATTTCGTTTTCCCTCGGCTTCCGCCTGTGCGCGATGCTGCTCGGAAAGATAGCCGTCATCAAATGGATGCACGGCACGACCGGCGCTCTCCTCGACGTCGCCCCGTTCGCGAATCCACTCGGCGCGCAACGGCGCGAGTCCGCGAGTGGCGTCGCCGTGGAAATCAGCATCACCCCATTGCCCGGCGGTATCGTAGACGCGCACGGATTCGTTGGGCACCTCGGTGCCGTTCGGCAGGCGCGTGGGCGAAAGCGTGATCTCACGGAAAGGCACTCGAAGATCAGGACGCGAGCCGGTCACGTAAACGCGACGGGAAGCGGGAAACAAACGGTGGCCCGACGAAGCGGCGGGAGAGTTGGATTGAGAGGAAGGCACGGGAGCTTTAGGTTAGGCGCCGCACACAGTCGATGGTCGGCAAGCTCCCCGCGTGAAGCGGCGATCCTGTTTTCCCTACGGCGGTGTTAAACGCATCAGGTTCGAAGACTCTAGGAGCGGATCGTGCTCCCTTCTCAGCCCAGCGCCCTGGGCTCGCCTAAACGAGGTGACCCGCACGAGAAACAGTCGCGGCGCGTTTTTCAAATTTATTCGTGGCGCGATCTGTGACGCCGCATCTATCAGCTTCAGTCGCAGTGCAATTGCTGCATGCTGTTCGTCATGCCAAGGTCCACTTCAACATTCGTTCTGATCGCGGCGCTCTTCCTTGGTGGTTGCGCGTCGTCGCTGCACGAGCCGGTCAACCTCGAACTCCGCAAGCAAGAGCTTCGGCATTATGTCGAAGCGGGGGATTACGATCGTGACGTCACGAAAGTTGCAGCACGAGCAACGGCGTGGATCGAACAACGTGCGTCCACGCGGACACCGGGTGAACGACTGACCGTCGTGTTCGACTTGGATTATACGTTGCTGTCCGGGTGGTCCTACATCGGCGAAACTGATTTCGGTTGGACCGCAGCGACGTGGCAGACGTGGGTCGATGCGGCGAATGCGCCGGTGATTGCGCCGGTGCGCGAAGTTTATCGGAAAGCCCGCCAGCTGGGCATGGACGTTATTTTTCTGACGGCACGGGCCGAACACGACCGGGCGGTGACCAACAAAAATCTTCGTGCGGTGGGGTGTGACGATTACGCCGTTTTGATCTGCAAGCCGGATGGATTGAAGACCACTGCGGCAGTATTTAAAGCGGCCGAGCGCAAGCGACTAGTGGGCGAAGGACGGGTGATCATCGCGATGATCGGAGATCAGGAAAGCGACCTGGTCGGCGGATACGCTGAGCGGACGTTCAAACTGCCGAATCCGTTTTATCTGATACCGTGAGGTGGAGTTGTTAGTTGAGAGTGCGGAGTTGAGAGCTGAGAGTCTCCAGTTGAGAGTTCGATCCCGCGCTTGATTCGCTGACTTGACCCAAGCTGTCGTAGATACAACGTAAGCACATGAGCGCAATCACGGCCAAAGTATTCAAAGCCGGGAATTCCAAGGCGCTGCGACTGCCCCGTGCGCTCGACGTCAAGGCGAAGATCTATGAAGTGACACCCCTGCCCGATGGTTTTATGGTCACTGATCCGGCTGCCAAGGCTCGGCGTTTGAAGGCGTTGAGGAAGCTTCGCGCACTCCGACCCATGCACGACGACTGGCCCCGCCCGTAGTCGATGCCGCTCTACCTGCTGGACACGAACGTGCTTTCGCGGTTGGCGCGGGGCATCGACGACGCGATTTCGGACAAGGTCAGGCTCCATGTCGCCGACTGCGTTCTCTCCGCGGTGGTGTGGTATGAGCTCGAATACGGCGCTGCGCGCAGCTTCGATCCGGTTAAATCGAGTGAGCGTCTGGTGCTACTGAGGGAAATATTTCCCTTTGTGCGTCCATTCGGAGAGGACGATGCGGTCGAGGCTGCGTTCGTGCGCGCCTACTTGGAAACGCTCAAGCCGAATGCTCAACCCATCGGTCCTCACGATGTGCTTTTGGCAGGTCAGGCGCTGGCGTTGGGCGCCGTGCTCGTCACGCACAACGTGCGAGAGTTCACACGTGTGCCTCGTCTGATTGTGGAGGACTGGCAGGAAGCCAAGTAGGACGCTGAGTCGGAGACTACAGTCCCGCTGCTTTTCAATTTGTATTGAGCCCGCGCTGCGTCGATCTGCCTGAGATTGGACAACGTCGCCTGCTGGATTTCCCATCAGGCCATGCCGAGCGTCAGGTCAGCTTGCGAAGCTCCGGCTAAAACAGAATTGGACGATGTCGTCGCGGATCGAGCGGTTTTCACCGCATCTTGGCGTAACAGCGCAGAAGTTCGGCGTCGGCGCTCATGAGTTTCGCCCTGATATCACCGTGCCGGATCGAAACCGAACAATGTTTTTCCCGCAGATTCCCGCACACTGGAAAGATCGCGGAAACATCAATGCGGCCGTTGTCATGGACGGCATTCATAAAATCAAAAACCGCTAACCTTTGCAGGTGAGCGGTTTTTCAAGATGGTGGACCTTACTGGACTCGAACCAGTGACCTTTTCCATGTCAAGGAAACGCTCTAACCAACTGAGCTAAAGGTCCGCTCTCTCTGACGGGTCGGGGAGTAAGCACGAGCGCCCGGCGTCTCGGCAAGTAAATTTCTGCGAGGATTTCTGCAAGCAGTGCGGCCGCGAATAGCGGTGCTTGAGAACCCGAGTGTTGTACAGCGGATCGCGCCCGACACCCACATGAGAACTGCAGGCAGGGACGCCTGCGCTACGTGGTGCTGATCACCGATCGAGCGCGGATGTTAGCCGCAGAGAACACAGCGCAGAGGGCGCAGCGATCAAGACAGCACCTTCTTTGGGTTCCTTGCGTTCTTTGCGGTTACCATTTCCGGCATGGTTTGGTTTTTGGCATCAGGTCGGCTGACACTTTTGCGGGTACATTCGATTCCATAGGGCTTGAAGAGCCGCGCGCGAGTGCACTCACTTTCGCGCATCCCATGCTCCAATCGCTGCGCATTCGTAATCTCGCTCTCCTTGAGGAAGTCGCACTTGATTTTGAAGCAGGTTTCACGGCCGTCACGGGCGAAACCGGCGCGGGCAAAAGCATCCTGCTCGGTGCTCTTGCGCTTCTCGCCGGCGAACGCGTCGACAAAACCATCATTCGCCAGGGCGCACCTTCATGTGATGCCGAGGCGTCACTTTTTTTTCAGAAACCGGAGAGAATTGATGCGGTGCTTGGCGAATTGAATCTGCCTCCGTGCGAGGACGGATTGCTCATTATCAAGCGCAGTCTCCCACGGGAAAAGGCGCCGAAGATCACGGTCAACGGCGGGCTCGCGTCGTTGTCCGCACTCCAGCGGCTCGGTGAGCACTGGGTTGATTTTCACGGGCCCAGCGAACCGCGACGGTTGTTGAAAGAAAGCTGTCAGCTGGAACTGCTCGACCTGTTCGGACGCGCGCACGGAGCATTGGTAAGCTATCAACAGAAATTTCGCGCTTGGCGCGAACAAGTGGCGGAGCGCGAGCGGATCGCGCGCGAGACGAAGTTGTCACCGGACCAAATTGCGTTTCTCGAAAACCAACTCGCCAGCATCGATGCTCTGGAATTGACCGAGGAGGCGATCGAGAAGCTGGAGCGGGATTTCGCGCGTATGAGTAGCGCGCAGGAGTTGATCGAGTTAACTCAAACGCTTGAAGCGGGACTCACCGGTGAAGAGGGTGTGCAGTTAAAACTTGCGGCGCTGCTGCGCGAAGCACGGCAAGTCGAGAACATCGATGCGGCGAGCAAACCACTCGCAGACCGTCTAGCCTCGGTCACGGTTGAACTGAACGATCTCAGCTCCGAATTTTCGGCGTTGAGTCAGCAATTGCAGTTCGATCCCGAGCAAGCGGAGGAACTCGAGAGCCAGATGAACACGTGGCTCGATTTGAAACGAAAACACGGCGGCGAATTGCCGGCGGTGATCATAGCACGCGACGAGATGAGGCGGAGACTGGAAGTCCAGGGTGACCTCGAAGGAACACTGGCTCGGCTGGAAAAACAAATCGCCGAGTCCGAGCGTGCGGCAAAAGCGGAGGCGCGGACGTTGCGAGGGTTGCGCGAAAAAGCGGCGAAAGAACTCGCCAGGATTGCGGCGAAAAGCATCGAGCAGCTTGGTTTCAAGAAAGCAGATTTTCAGATCAGAATCGTGCCGTTGGTGGAACTCACTCCGACCGGCGATTGCGGCGCGGAGTTTTTGTTTTCACCCAATGTCGGTGAGGCACCGCTGCCATTGAATCGCGTGGCGTCGAGCGGGGAACTCGCGCGCGTGATGCTGGCGCTGAAAACGGTGCTGGCAGATTTGGATGAGGTGCCACTGCTCGTTTTTGACGAGGTCGATGCGAATGTGGGTGGCGAGATTGGGCGGATCGTCGGCGAAAAAATGGCCGGCATTGCAAAGAATCATCAGGTACTCTGTGTCACGCATCTGCCGCAGGTGGCAGCGCAGGCGACGTGTCATTTGGTCGTGACGAAGGATCAGACGAAGGATCGGGCGGTCGTCACCATTGAGCCGATACAGGCCAGTCGCAAAGATCGCGTGAGCGAACTGGCGCGCATGCTCGGTGACAGCAAAGCGAAGAGCGCGCTGGCGCACGCGGAAGAGCTGTTGGGGAAGTAGCGGGGCTCGCAGCTACGAGCGTGATCGGGCGGTGTGAAAAGCCCCGATCATACACCCCGTCGCTTCGCGCCACCCCTCTCAAGAGGGGATTTTTTGGCAATACAAGCAGCCGAAGTCCCCTCTAGCAAGAGGGGTGCCCGAAGGGCGGGGTGTGTGGCTCGCAGTTCGTGTACTATTACGGGAGGTTTCACACGTCTGGTGAGCGAGTGGAGACTTCGGGCCGCCTCAGCGAACGCACCTACAGGGCACTGTACAGCGCTATGACGACCGGACCGGTGCACTTGGAAAACCGTGGCGGTGGAGAACGAGCCGTGTTTCTGTACGACGATGACCAATTTTAGCGAACTCTACGCGAGCCGCATGAAGCAGCTTCGTCCTTCGACGATTCGTGAGATCCTCAAGGTGACGGCGCAGCCGGAAATCATTTCGTTCGCAGGCGGTTTGCCGGCGCCGGAATTGTTTCCCGTCGAGGCAGTGCGCGCTTCGGCGGACGCGGTGCTTTCGCGTAACGGTCACGAGGCGTTGCAATATGGACCGAGCGAAGGGTTTATGCCGTTGCGCGAATGGGTGGCCGCGGAGATGGAGCAGCGCGGCGCGAAAACTGCCGCGACGGACGTGCTCATAACCACAGGCTCGCAGCAGGTTCTCGATCTCGTGGGTAAGCTGTTCCTGAATCCGGGCGACGTGGTGCTGACGGAAAATCCCACTTACTTGGCGGCGATCCAGGCGTTTCAAACATTTGAGGCGCGGTTCGTACCGGTGCCGACGGATGCCGACGGACTTATTCCCGAGACCCTACCCGAGCTGATCCGAATCCATCGGCCGAAATTTCTCTACACGATCCCGAATTTTCAGAATCCGACGGGTGTCACGTTGAGTATGGAGCGGCGTGCCACGCTCGCGCGGATCGCGGCGGAGCATTCTCTCACGATTCTGGAGGATGACCCGTACGGCAAATTGCGTTATCGCGGTGTCGAGATTCCACCGGTGAAACATTGGGACGGAGCGAACCGCGTGATCTACGCCAGCACGTTTTCGAAAACGATCGCGCCTGGACTGCGCGTGGGGTGGGTGACCGCGCCCGCTGAAATTCTCGCGCGACTGCTGATCCTGAAGCAGGCGTCGGATCTGCACACATCGAGTTTCGATCAACGCGTGGCCCACACGTTTCTGGTCGAGCACGATCAGGCCGTGCATCTGCAGCGCATTTGTCAGGCGTACGGAGAGCGGTTTGCCGTGATGGATGCGGCGCTGCGGAGTGAGTTGCCGCCTGGCTATAACTGGACGCATCCGGAAGGCGGAATGTTTTTGTGGGTCACCGGACCTGCGGATCTGGACGGCCTCGCGTTGCTCCAACGCGCGATCAAGCACCACGTGGCTTTCGTGCCGGGGCGGGATTTTTTCCCGACGGATGGCGGACGAAACCATTTGCGGCTGAACTTTTCGAACTCGTCGCCTGAGCGTATCCGGGAAGGCATACGTCGGCTGGCGGAGTTGTGTCGCGGGTGAGACGACGGGATTGCTGTTGGGGCCGCGGGGATCTGTGGCATCGGATCGGTAGGTCAGAAAAATAGGATCAGAAAAATGGAGAGAACTTTATTTTGGCACCCGAACCTCGGTTTCCGTACGTCCGTTATTTTTCTGCCTCCATGCCTCCATATTTCTCACTCATGAATGGGTTGGTTTGCCGCCTTCGGTCGCAGAGGTTCACTGCCATGAATCAGGCCTCTTCAGAGATTTGATTCCCGGAGTTGCGCAGGTGGTTCGCCTGCGCAACGTGGTGGGCGATGAACTTTATCCCCAAGTTTCTTTCCCTCGGTGTGGCCTTGCTTGGCCTCGCCGTTTCCTCGACGAATGCGGCACCGTTGCGTGTTCTCTATTTCTCCAAGTCTTCGGGCTTTGAGCATAGCGTCGTGAAACGCGAGAAAGGTGAACCGAGTTATTCGGAAAACGTTCTTTCGAAAATCGCGGCAGCCAATCAGCTCGAGTTCACGTTCAGCAAGGATGGCAGTAAGTTTTCATCGGCGTACCTCGCCCAATTCGATGTCATTCTTTTCTACACGACGGGTGATCTCCTGGCGGTCGGGACCGACGGCCAGCCAGCGATGACCGCGGCCGGCAAGCAGGCGCTGCTCGATGCGGTTGCCGGCGGCAAAGGCTTCGTGGCCGTGCACAGTGGCAGCGATACGTTTCACACCAACGAAAGCGGTGGCGGCAATAATCCGATCCGCACTCAGCGATATAAGAATTATGGGGACGCGGCGGATCCGTACGTCAAAATGCTGGGCGGTGAGTTTATTAAACACGGACCGCAGCAGATCGCGAAGGCCCGCGTGATCGATCCGAGTTTTCCGGGTTTTGGCGAGCTCGGCGGTGAACTCAACGTGAAGGAAGAGTGGTATACGTTAAAAGAATTCGCTCCGAACGATCACGTGTTGCTCGTGATGGAGACGAAAGGAATGGAAGGCAGCGATTATGACCGGCCACCTTATCCACTAGCTTGGGCGCGGTCCTTCGGGAAGGGCCGCGTTGCTTTCAACGCGATGGGTCACCGTGAAGATGTCTGGGACAGCCCGGCCTATCAGTCGATGCTCGTGGGTGCGATCAA
>CBRAFL010000274.1:0-7717 GCA_967755055.1 uncultured bacterium | reverse complement strand
CTCAGTAGTGGTTTCCTCTCGAGCGCTCCCGCCAACAGTGTCATCAACTTCAAGTTCTTCTTCTGGAGCGGCAAAGTCCTGAGCTATCAGATGCAGCTCCAGCCGCCCGTCACCAGCGGTGGCCCCGACTACGTGATTTACGGGGACGATCTCGCTTACGGTTGGTACAACTGGGGCTGGATGTCGTACGACTTCGGCAGCACCGAGCAGGTGCACTCCGGGTCGAAGGCGCTCAGGATAACTCCGAGCGGGTATGGCGGCTTGGCTATGCCCACTTGGGCCACGCCGGATATGTCTCCCTATCATACGCTGACGTTCTGGATCCATGGCGGTACCACCGGTGGGCAGTACATTGGAGTAGGCCCTATCTGGAGCAACGGCTCTTGGGGTAACGGGGTGGCGGTTACTGCGGAGGCGAATACCTGGAAGAAGGTCGAAATCCCGCTGGGCAGTATCGGCGTCGAGGGCAACCCGAACGTCAACGGCTTCTACATCCAGCATTGGAGAGGCGAAGATGAGCCGACCTTCTATATCGACGATATTCAGCTGACACCCGCTTACGCCTCGTGGCAGCAGCAAATCACAGGCACGCCCATGGCCACTCCTTTGACGCCGACGCTCGAAATTACACGCGGTGGTATCCACGTCGACAATAGCACCAATCGACTGGTCCAGACGGTGCAGGTGCTCAACCCGGGGACTCAGACCGTCACGGGACCGATCTACCTCGTGGTCGATGGACTCTCGACGAACGCTACCCTCGCGAATGCTACCGGTTTCACAGCCAGGTTTGTCTCTACGGGCACCTCGTATATTACAATGACGACCGGTGGCATCGCTCCGGGAAAAAAGACGAGCGTAACGCTTGAGTTTAGTGAGCCAACGCCGGGCGGCGCCCTTCCGGGTGGGTTTAACCACGCCATCACCTACACCCCGCGCGTGATAAGTGGAGACACCAATCCTTGAAGACCGCACGCTTCACGGACGCGTCACCGCTGATCGCCTGACGATCAACGGTGGTGGCCCTTCGAAGACCACGCGCAATAACTGTATCCGAGCCTCACGGCTCACGGCCCGCATCCCGCGCGGATGCGAGCCTTTCCACGGTGGCTCTGGGCGTAGGTCTGCCCACCGCTCCGGCCGCTGCTCGTGGCGCTTCTATTCTATTCCAAGCCGCCTCACCGTTCGGGTGGGGCGGCTTTTTCAGATATGTATCCGAAAAGGGGACGCTGCTCATGGCGTCCGTTTATCGGTCTGTCGCATCGTCCGCACCGGACGGTTCGGGGTGGGCCCGTCCCGGCGGGAGATGCCGCCCCGTCGTGCATCGACTCTCGCTTATAGGTCATGGATCTAGAGCCCCCAAAACTCTCCAACGGCCGTGACCAGCCCGCGGCTTTTCAAAGTAAAACCAACGAAAGTGTGAAAATGAATCGGAAGCTGAAGAGACTACTCGTTTCACTCGCATCCTGTCTGACCCTTACCGCGGCTGCGCTGGCGCAACTTCCTACTCCCACTTACGGCTGGAACCTCGGCAACACGCTCGAGCCGCCCACGGGCGAAGGCTCGTGGGGCCCGCCAGCGACGCAACAACTGATCAACGCGGTCGCCGCGGCCGGCTACAATTCGGTCCGCATCCCCTGCTCTTGGGATAGCCACGCCAACCAGCGAACTCGACAGATCGATCTGACCTATATGGCGCGCGTCAAACAGGTGGTCGATTGGTGTATCGCCAAGAACCTGAACGTTCTTATCAACTGCCACTGGGATAATGGGTGGCTGGAGAACAGCGGCTTCCGGCGGTTCGATTCGAAGATCAACGGGAAGGTGCAGTCCTATTGGACCCAGATCGCAAGCGCGTTTCGCAATTACGACAGCCGCTTGTCGTTCTCGTGTGCCAACGAACCGGATATAGACAGTCAGGCGAAAACGAATGTGCTGCTTCAGTATTACCAGACGTTCGTCAAGGCGGTCCGCGCCGCGGGCGGCCAGAACACGAGCCGCTGGCTGGTACTCTCGGGGCCCAGCACTGACCTGGACAAGACCTACAATTGGTTTAACACCTTGCCTACAGACCCGACGCCGGGCCGTTTGGCGGTCGAAGTGCACTATTACTCTCCCTTCCAGTTTTGTATAATGACCGCTGACGCGGACTGGGGGAAAATGTTCTACTTTTGGGGACTAAAGTATCATTCGTCTACTCTCCTTGACCGCAATTCGGACAAGGGTGAAGAGGACTATGTGATCGCAGAATTCCAGAAGATGCAGGCCAAGTTTACCAGCAAGGGAATCCCCGTACTGTTGGGCGAGTATCGGGCGACCAAGCGCGCCGGATACGCGGACTTGCCAGCGGGCCTCGAATACGACCGGCACTTGGCTTCCAGAACCCATTTTCACAAGACCACGTCCGATGCCGCGAACAGGATGGGCATAAAGCCCTTTTATTGGGATACTCCCGGCGGACTCTTCGACTGGACCACAGGGGCGACTCTGGACCCCGACAACGTGCGGGCCACAACGGGCGGCGCTGCAGTTCCGCCTCCGAACAGCGGCGTCTAAATGTTCGACCCCGACCACGCGAGCTATTCGCGGGCGCTTGCAGGCAGGCCTGAAAACACTCGTTCGATTAGCGAACCGGGAAAAGTATTCAGTTACGCGGTCCTGCCGAACAGCGTGATTATTTGAAAGCTGAAAACGCGTTGACGATTTCGACTGCCCGACCGCCCGTCAGACGCCCCCTTGCTTCGTCCCGCCGGCACAGTCTGTGTTTGCCATCTTATTTCATGAAACTCCGATTGTATCTTTCCCTCGCATCGGCCGTGGTTTTGGCGGCGCCATTCCGAGCTCATGCCGAAGAGGTCACGCCCGATCGGGCCCGCCCTAACTTCGAGCGACCAATCGTGCTCGCGCCGGACGACGTTCGCGCATTTCCCGACGCGCCGGCGGGCTTCGACCAGCCGCGGGCCGATGCGGCTGCCCGCGGCCGCGTCGAATTATTCGACTACGATTCGACCGTCACCGGAAAGAAACGCCGGGCCTGCGTGTATCTGCCGCCCGGTTACGCGGCGGAGCACAAGTATCCCGTGCTTTATCTGCTCCACGGCATCGCCGGCAATCAGCACGAATGGACCGGCTACGTGCACGCCGACACCGTCCTCGACAATCTGGTCGCCGACGGGAAAGCGGTGCCGATGATCGTCGTGATGCCCAACGGTCGCGCGCTCCCCGATGACCGCCCGCCGCCTCGCGAAAAAATGTTCACGCCGGAAGTCGTCGCCGGCTTTGCCAAATTCGAACACGATCTGCTCGACTGCCTCATCCCCGCAATCGATGCGAAATATCCCACGCTCGCGGACCGCGAGCATCGCGCGCTCGCCGGCCTCTCGATGGGCGGCGGTCAGACGCTCAACATCGGCCTCGCCCATCTCGATGCGTTTGCGTGGCTCGGCGGATTCTCCTTCGCGCCCACCGCCAGGGCTCTCTCTGAACTCGCGCCCGATGCGACGACTGCCCACGCGCGTCTGAAGCTCTTCTACCTCTCCTGCGGCAACAAAGATGGCTTCTTCAGCGGTCCGCAATCCGTGCACGTCTACCTCAAGGAGCACGGCATTCCGCACATTTGGAACGTCGACGATTTCGGTCACGACCGCGAGACGTGGGCCAACAACCTTTACCATTTCGCCCCGCTGATTTTCCGCTGAACTCGACGCGAGGCGCATCTGCGCGGCACCGCCCAAAAAACGGTCGCTTCGCGCGATGTTCGGCGGGTGGATATTGCGAATGTCATTGGTGCTTCCTCCCATGGTTTGATCCGAAGAAATCAGATAGCATACAGGAGATTATACGCCACTCCCGCTGCCCTCCTCGAATGCTGTGTTTTCCCGCCTGAGTTCTCCTCGTAGCTCCGCTCTCAAATTACCCGCTATGAAACGTTCCCTCCACTTGCTTGTGATCGTCCTCCTCGGCCTCGGCTTGGTGCCTCTGTGCGGCCGCGCAGGTGAGCCCATCGCTCCGCGCGAGCGGGTTTCGCTCAACGCCGGCTGGCGTTTCTACAAGGGCGACCCGCAATGGATGTCGCCGCAGCTCGACTACGCATCCGTGCGGGCGTGGCTGGTCCCGAGCAGTGCGCCGTTGCTCGGTGCCGACACGACCAAGCCGGCCCGGCCATCCACGGGCAATCTCGGCAGCGACATCAACTGCGTGCAACCGGGCTATGACGACAACGCGTGGCGCACGCTCGATCTCCCCCACGACTGGGGCATCGAGGGACCGTTTCGCCAGGATCTGCCCGGCGACACGGGCAAGCTTCCCTTCGCCACTCCCGGTTGGTATCGAAAACATTTCACGTTGCCAGCCGAAGACGCCGGCCGCCGGCTCACGCTCGAGATTGATGGCGCGATGTCGTGCCCGTTGGTATGGCTGAACGGCGAGTTCGTCGGCGGCTGGGCTTACGGCTACTCGTCCTTCCAACTCGATCTTACGCCCTACGCGAAACCCGGCGGAGAGAACGTCCTCGCGATCCGCCTCGACAACCTGCACGAGTCGTCGCGCTGGTATCCGGGCGCCGGTCTGTACCGCAATGTCTGGCTCACCAAGACGGGCCCGATCCACGTCGCGCAGTGGGGCACGTTCGTGACCACGCCGCGCGTCAGCACCGAGTCGGCGCTGGTTTCCGTCGAAGTGCGCACAATGAACGAAACCGGTGTCGCCGCCGAGCTCACGATCAACACTGAGCTCTTCTCCGTCGATGCTGCCGGTCGGAAATTCGGCGCAGCCGTCGCGAGCGGGCAGGCCAGCCAGTTTCGCGCGCCGTCGCATCGCGAGTCGTCGACTACCCAAACGTTGAAGGTGGCATCGCCGAAGCTCTGGAGCGTGTATTCGCCGAATCGTTACGTCGCCGTCAGCACGATCAAGCGCGGGGCCGAGATCGTCGATCGCGTGGAGACGCCGTTCGGTATCCGCTCGGTCGCATTCGATGCCGATCGCGGATTCCTGCTCAACGGCGAGGTCGTCCGCATTCAAGGCGTTTGTCTGCACCACGATCTTGGCGCGCTCGGCACGGCGATCAATCCGCGCGCGATCGAGCGGCAGCTCGAGATTCTCCGCGCGATGGGGTGCAACGCCATCCGCACCTCGCACAACCCGCCCGCGCCCGAGTTCCTCGATGCCTGCGACCGCCTGGGTTTCCTCGTCTTTGACGAAGCCTTTGACTGCTGGGCGAAGGGCAAGGGTCGCAACGACTATCACCGCTTTTTCGCCGACTGGCACGAGGCAGACTTGCGTGCGCTGGTCCGCCGCGATCGCAACCATCCGAGCGTGATCATGTGGAGCATCGGCAACGAAGTCATCGAGCAGTGGGGCGACGACAGTCACGAAGCCTGGAAGCTCGCGGCCCATCTCGCCAGCATCGTGCGCGAGGAGGACCGCACGCGGCCGGTCAGCGCTGCGTCCAACGGTGGCGACATGGGCTTCAACGGCGTCCAACACGCTCTCGACGCGATCGGCTACAACTACCGCGTCGAAACCTACGCGCGATTCCGGGCGGAGAATCCCGCCATCCCGCTCTACGGCAGCGAGACCGCTTCGACGCTCAGCTCGCGCGGCGAGTATTTCTTTCCCGTCAGCGACGAAAAAACCGACCCGATCGCGCGCGCGAACTTTCAGGTCAGCTCGTATGACCTTTATGCCGACGGTTGGGCGACGCAGGTCGAAGCGGAATGGCGTGCCGCTGACGCGGTGCCGGGCTACGCGGGCGAGTTCGTCTGGACCGGCTTCGATTATCTGGGCGAGCCCACGCCGTACAACAGCGACGCGACGAATCTTTTGAACTTCTCTGATCCCGCCGCGAAAGAACGCATGGCAAAACAACTCGCCGAGCTCGGCCGCATCGCGGTGCCTTCGCGCAGTTCCTACTTCGGCATTGTCGATCTCGCCGGTCTGCCGAAGGACCGCTACTTCCTTTATCAATCGCGTTGGCGGGCGGAGCTTCCCATGGCGCACATCCTTCCGCACTGGACCTGGCCGGAACGCGAAGGCCAGATCACGCCAGTCCACGTCTATACCTCGGGCGACGAAGCGGAATTGTTCCTCAACGGTCGCTCGCTCGGCCGGAAGAAAAAAGGCTCCGGAGATTACCGGCTGCGTTGGGATGACGTGCACTACGCGCCCGGCGAAGTGAAGGTTATCGCCTACAAGAATGGCCAGCGCTGGGCGGAAGACGTGCAGCGCACCGCCGGCGCTCCGGCGAAAATCGCGCTCTCACCTGATCGGGCGAACTTCCGCGCCGACGGCACCGATCTCGTCTACGTGACGGTGGACATCACCGATGCCGTCGGCGTTCTCGCGCCGCGCGCCAGCAACCTCGTGCGCTTCTCGTTGCAAGGGCCGGGTGAAATTTTCGCGGCCGATAACGGCAATCCGATTAGCTTCGAGTCATTCCAAGCGCCGGAGCACAAAGCGTTCAACGGACGCGCGGTCGTCATCGTGCGCAGCCGCGCGGGACAGGCCGGCAAGCTCGTGCTGCGCGCCGAGTCCGCCGGCCTCGCGGTGAAGGAGATCACGCTCACGAGCGTTTTGCCCTGAGGCGTATCCATGCAGCCCTGGCCGCAAAACGCGTTTTGCCCGTGACGGGAAGAAACAGCGGCGGAGGGACCGGCTCCGTCCGGTCCGTTCCGTTGGTCAGGTGATTCCGCTTCGCGGACGCCGGACGACACGGATGCGCCTGAGGCGCA
This sequence comes from uncultured bacterium, assembly GCA_967755055.1. GTDB lineage: Bacteria > Verrucomicrobiota > Verrucomicrobiia > Opitutales > Opitutaceae > Opitutus. The sequence continues at coordinate 989 of CBRAFL010000274.1, read as the reverse complement.
CAGGGGCTTGCTCGCCTCCGGCGAGTCGTCCCTCCATCCAAGCAGATGTTTCTTAGCAGTGATTCGATGGCCGTCCGATAATCAATTTTCTATCAACAACCCTATGTATCGTTACTTCATCACCGTTCTGGTGACCGTTCTCGTCCTTGGTGCCGGCAATCCAGCGAATGCGAAACTGCCGCACCTCACGACGCACGGCACCACCACGCAATTGATCGTGAACGACAATCCGTTCCTCGTCATCGGCGGCCAGGTGCATAACTCGTCCTCGGGCAGCCCCGAGTATTTCGACCGCGTGGTGAACAAGCTGGTGCAGCTGCACGCCAATACCGTGATTGCCCCGGTCACGTGGGAATTGCTCGAACCTGCTGAAGGTGTCTACGACTTCGGGCAGCTGGAATCCATGGTTCGCACGGCGCGGAAACACCAGCTGAAGCTGATCGTGCTGTGGTTTGGCAGCTGGAAAAATGGCGTGTCCCAATACGCCCCGGCTTGGGTGCGCCGGGACACCGTACGTTTCCCGCGTGCACACGATGCGAACGGGCGCCCGATGTCCGCGCTTTCCACGTTCGGTCAAAAGTCCCGTGATGCGGACAAGGCCGCCTTCACCGCCATGATGAAACACCTGCGCAAGATCGATGAGAAGGACAACACGGTGATCATGGTGCAGGTTGAGAACGAGACCGGCCTTTTCGAATCACGTGACCACTGCCCCGACGCCAACAGCGCATTTGCCGGTCAGGTTCCCCAGCCATTGATCAACTATCTGGTCGCGAACAAAGGCCATCTGACACCGCATCTTGAAGAGCTTTGGCAACGGAACGGGCGCAAGGAGCGCGGCTCCTGGACGGAAGTTTTCGGCACCACGAAGGATGGCGACGAGATTTTTATGGCGTGGCGCTACGCTTCCTACATCGGTGACATCGCGGCCTCCGGTAAGGCGGCCTACGATCTCCCGCTCTATGTGAATGCGTGGCTGGCGGGGAACG
>CBRAFL010000273.1:0-7738 GCA_967755055.1 uncultured bacterium | reverse complement strand
GCTCCGCCGCGAGCTCCTGCTGGGCTTTCACCACAGCCGCCGGCAACGCTGCCGCTCCCCCGCCGTTTTATCTTTCTCTGCTTTGGCGGATACAGCCTTCGCGACGTTCTTCTCCAACTCCTCTGTCTGCTGCTGTGACTTGTTCAGCGCTTCGCGAAGTGACTTCACTTCGAACGCCAGCCGGTCGCGCTCAGCTGCAAGTACACTTTGTTGCGCTGCGTCTGTTTTGCCCGCGCCGGGCTTCACTTCCGCCGACGCTATTCCCGGACCTGGAGTGATGGTACCATGCGTCAGGAACATCACGAACTCGCTCCATTCCTCGAGGTGCACGCCAGACTCTCCGTCGCCGCGCGTTTTGAGCACCGACTGAACTCGCTCCACGATCGCGCGGAGATCGACCGGTGCCTGAAAAAGATCTTTCACGCCGACCCGGATCGCTTGAACTACGCAGTCCAATTGGAGCGGATCGCTGATCAGGAAAACGGTTTTATTTCTCTGCGCCTCACCAACCGATTCAATAAACGAGAGAGGATCGCCACTTACGCCGCGGTGATCAAAAATCAGAAGACTAAAATCCTCCTTGCGTAGAGCCACGCCAACGTCGTGCGCGTTGGCGAAAGAGCGCCAATAAAATCCTGCTTCACCCACGACAACGGAGCACGCGCGGGTTTCTTCCCGAAGCTTTTTGACGAGCAGGATCTTGGGCGACATCGCACAGACACTCGGCAATCTTGCGAAAGACTTGATAGGAAGTTGCACAAAAAATCACAATTTTTGACGTACAAGTGACGTAAAAATAGCCGATGGAGGGTATTCGGCGGTTTCCATTCCGATGACGGGTCGCCATTAGTCTGCTTTAGTAATCCGAAATCATTCCAGTCTTCGTATGTCCAGCACCCCACTCTTCTTCTTCGAGCAAACTGATTTCTCTCTCCGGCTCGCGCGGTGCGCGAACCGCGAACGCCCATTACACATTGAGGAATTAAAGGAATTCTCCGCGGAGGAAGCGGCCGCGTTCATCGCGACGCTCCCGGCAAATGCCGCGATCATCTGCGCCGCGCGTCCAAAGAATCGCGCGCTGCATCTCGCGAATGCTGACGAGGCGAAACGTCACGCGGGACTCGCCGGCGTCCGCAAATTTCTCGAACTCTCCGCGGCCGCCAGCGGCGCACCCAAATGGTATGCCGCCGTCCAGGCGCGCGACGGCGCGGCACCGGCCGGCACGCCGTGGCTGTCCTCAAGTTCTGGAGACGCTCATCCCCTCGCGGTCGGTTCACTCGAAGCGTTGCAGTCCAAGTCGGTGCGCAGCGTGTCAGCGACGATCGCCGCGGCCGGCGCACTGGCCAGTACCGTCAACCAATCTGTTCTCCTCATCGAAGTCGGCGAACTCGCGTCCCACGCGCTGCTCGTCAGTCGCGATGGCGTGCTCGCCGCCGGAGCGATCTCGCTCGATCTCGCGCGCATCGGCGAAGCGGTGCAGACCGAATTGAGTCTCAAGTTTCGCGGTTCAGCCGTGAAATTGTTTTTCAATCCAGACTACGATTTCAGCGACGCCGGTCCAAAAATCGCCGTCCGACTCGCGGCCTCGATTAAGGCCGATCTCGCCAAACTGCTCGCCAACCGTCCTGCGCCGACGGCTCTCTTCGTCGCTGGCCTGCCTGCAACTCAGCAGTGGTTCGGACCGCAACTCGCCTCCGCGCTCAGCCTCACGACTCACGTGCCGGATTTAAAAACGTGGAGCGGATCCGCGGGCATTACTTTCGCAACGCCTGAGGTCGCGGCCCACCAATCTCCCGCGTGGTTCAACTTGCTGCACTCCTTGCACGCGTCCTCGCTCGCGAAGCCGGCAACGATCGCCGCGTGGCAAAGCGAATGGATTTCGTTCGACGCGCCCGTTGCCGCATCAACTCCTGTCGCAGCACCAGCTCCCGTTGCGGCCGTCACGCCGCCAGCGGCGCCCGCTGCAAAACCCGCCGCTCCCACTCCCGCTCCAAAAGCTGCGGTCGCCGCGGTCGAAGCGAAACCGACGCCGAAACCCGCTCCGGCCCCCGCGCCCACAAAGGCACCGGCTGCTCCGGCAAAAGCCGCTCCTGCCCCGGTGAGTTCCTCGAACAAACCTGCCGCGACGGTCGGGGCGCAAAAACCGGTCCCAACACCGGCGGCGAAACCTGTAGAGCCGAAAAAGCCTGAAAAGCCCGCCGAGCCTGTTGTCGCAAAAGCTCCGGTTGCTCCCGCACCGCGTCCTACCCCGGCACTTGACGCGCTGAAACCTGCGAAGAAAAAAAATCCAACCGCACTGATGGCCGTCGCTGGCGTCGTCATCGCTCTCGTGGCCGGAGGCGGACTCTATGTTCACTCACAGAGCGAAGCCGCCGCACGGCTCGCGCTGGAAAAACAGCAGACGGAGCAGCGTCTCAAAGCAGAGATGGAAAAAGCGCAGCTCGCCGAGCAGAAGGCGAAAGAGGAAGCCGAATCCCGCAAGAAGATTGAAGCGGAATTTTCCCAGAAGCTCGTTACGTCCGAGACCGCACGCCAGCAGGCGGAATCCGAGGCGCTCGCCCAAACCGCCGCGCGACTCGCTAACGCGCGTGGCTCCCTCGTAGTCACCACCAATCCAGCCGGTGCAATGGTAACGGTGGGCAACCTGCCGCCACGCAACTCACCCGCCACGTTCTCCGATATTAAAATCGGCACCTATCCTGTTACGATCACCCTCGCGCATCACGAAGAGATGAAGCTCGAGTTGGCGGTGAAAGAAAATGCGACGACCGAGTCGGGTCCTCTGGCTCTTGTCGCTCTTTTCGGTGCATTGAAAATCATCAGTGATCCGGGTGTTGCCGCGTACGAACTCCATCCAGCGAACACATTGATGGTAGCGCCTGAGAGCCGCCGCACCGGTCGTACTCCGGCGTCGCTCGAAGACCTCAGCCCGGGAGACTACAGCGTCACGCTTACTCGCGAAGGTTGGGCCCCGCACACTCAAGTCGTCTCGATTACACGCAGCGCCACCACTTATCTGAAATGGCAATGGCCGAACGGCGTTGTGAAAATTACGAGCACTCCCGCCGGAGCCACGGTCATGCGCGCCGGAACTTCACTCGGTGTGACACCACTTACTTTGACCGACCAGGCGCCCGGAGAAACGCGTTACGAAGTAACGCTCGACCACTTCGAGCCGCTGCCTCTCGTCGCACACGTCGAAGGTGGCGGAACGTTGGAACTCTCCGCGCAGTTCAAACCGGAAGACCGCGTCTTCGCGATCAACGAAGTCGATCAAAAGCCGGATGCCATCGGATCCAAACAGCCGGAGCTTCCGTATTACCTCACGCTCGAAGGCGGCCGCGTTGAAATTCAGCTCACGGTAAACCGCGATGGCACGACGAAGAATTTAAGCATCGTTCAGGCGTCGAGCCCCGATCTGGGTAAGTACTGCCTCGCGGCGGTGACAAAATGGCAGTTCAAGCCCGGCCAAAAAAGTGGCTCGCCCGTCAACGTAAAGTTGAAGCTGCCCTTCGTCTTCAAAGCCGCGAAGTCCTAGCTAGCGCGTGTCTTCGAAATAGAAATCTGAATCCCGGAGGAGGACCGCTAATAGGATTTTCCCAATGGGGAAATCTTTATACAGTGGCTTTTGGCTAATCGCCTGCGCCTTGAGGTGATTGGAATCCGCTCATCGCGGACTGCGATCAGCAGGCCCCAGTTCTTATTCTGGAGCCGATCAGGCGTAAGGGTACCCAAGGATCTGCCCCTTGGCAGATCCCATGAGCGGTTTCCTCCCGCTGGGTATTTCGAAGACACACCTTAGCTTAAGCCGCGTCAGTTGACCGCGGTATTCCGAAGGTAGGGCGAGGCTTGCGCGCCTCGGGAGTGCCTCTGGCCGAGCCGTCCGATTCGATTTGTAGGCAGCTTGCTCGCGAGCGCACAGAGCGTCCGCAAGCGGACTGCCTACATGGGAGCGACGAGCCCGAATCCGCGCAACGACGAGACGCAACCTACGATTGACCCCGCCCGCGGGGCGTTCTTCGCTTTCCACTCGTTTTCTTAATCGGACCGATCGTTTTTTATCCACATCATGAGTCTCACCCTTCGTTCCCCTCAATCTGTCGCTTTCGACCAAATTTCGCTCGGCGAAGTCATGCTCCGCCTCGATCCCGGCGAGGGCCGCATTCGCACCGCCCGCGAATTCAAAGCCTGGGAAGGCGGCGGCGAGTACAACACCTCGCGCGGCCTGCGGAAATGCTTCGGCTACAAAACCGCCGTTTGCACCGCGTTCGTCGACAACGAGGTCGGCCACCTCGTCGAAGATTTTATCATGCAGGGTGGCGTCGCGACTGACTTCATCAAGTGGCGTGAAGACGACGGCATCGGCCGCACCGTTCGCAATGGCCTGAATTTTACTGAGCGCGGCTTCGGTGTGCGTGGCGCGGTGGGTAATCCGGATCGCGGCAACACCGCCGCTTCACAGCTCAAGCCTGGCGACTTCGATTGGGATCACATCTTCGGCAAACTCGGCGTGCGTTGGTTTCACACGGGCGGAATTTTTGCCGCGCTCTCAGAGTCAACCGCGCAGCTCACTGTTGAAGCCGTCAAAGCCGCCAACAAACACGGCACGATCGTGTCCTACGATCTCAACTACCGGCCTTCGCTCTGGAAAACCATCGGCGGCTTGAAAAAAGCGCAGGAGGTCAATCGCGAGATCGCGAAGTACGTCGATGTGATGATTGGTAACGAGGAAGATTTCACCGCTTCGCTCGGCTTCGAAGTAAAAGGTGCTGATCACAGTCTCAGCGCGATCGAAACCGACGCGTTCAAGGCGATGATCGAAACCGCAGTGAAGGAATTCCCTAACTTCAAAGTCGCCGCCACCACCTTGCGCCGCGTCATCACCGCCACGAAGAACGACTGGAGCGCGATCCTCTGGCACGACGGAAAATTCTATGAGAGCCGCAAATATCCAGAGCTGGAAATCCTCGATCGTGTCGGTGGCGGCGATAGCTTCGCGTCCGGCCTGCAATTCGGATTCATGCAATTCAATGACGCGCAAAAAGCAGTCGAGTATGGCGCGGCTCATGGCGCTCTCGCCTCGACGACGCCCGGTGACACCTCGATGGCGACTCGCAAGGAAGTGGAAAAGCAGATCAGCGGCGGCGGCGCCCGCGTCGTGCGGTAATCGTTCGCCGAGAAATCTCGCAGCTCGTAGCCCTGCGCGTGAGCGCAGGGATCCCGCCGCTCCCGCAGCGGGCTACCTCTCCGTCGTAGCCGCATCGGTTACGATGCGGTGCTCCATCCGCTTCCCCGTTCATTTGTAGCCGCACCGGTTACGGTGCGGTGCTCGTTCGCCGGCGCAGCGCTTGGTTCTCCTCTTTTCTCGCAGCGCTCCTACGTCGCATTCCCCTCGTCTCGCGAACTATGAATTCGCCAGAAGAGATTGTGCTCGGTCCGGAAGAAATCGCTCAGCGCATCGTCGTTTTACGCGGACAAAGCGTCCTCCTCGACCCCAAATCGTTTGCCTCGGGTTGCGCTCTTCCGTTGAGCTTCCCCACCATTCACCGCCCATGAGTCAAAGAACCGAACCCACCCGCCCTTTCGAACTCATCGTCACCTTCGCCGGTCGAAGTCGCCCACTCTCCTGTAACATCCATAGCGCAGAAGAACACCGCTTGCTCGAGATCACCGCAGATGGTTTCAAGCAGCATCTGTTTTACGCGGTCGGCGCTCCCGAGGGTCACCACTGTCTTTTTAACACCCGTCACGTCATCCGCCTCAACCTTCTCGATTCTCTCGCGGGTCTTCATATCGACGCGAAACCGGAGTTAACCGGAGACGAGGCAGAGGAGGAAGACGACGTGCGGGAGATCTACTACGAGCCGGTGATCGTCCGAATTTGGTTCCGCGGCACAGAGGAGCCCATCGTTCATCACGAGGTCGAACATGACCAGTGGAAGTTTTCCAAAAGAGGTCTGATTGAAGGGGAGAAGTTCATCCGCTTCACCGACGCGGACGGGGAGGCCGTCATTTACGGCACGGACTACATCGACGCGATCGAGATGTTCGATCCATTCTATCTCGACGACGACCAGGTTGAAAAAATCCTCACCGAGGCCGACGACCAGATTGTGCCGGAACCACCGTCTTCCTCCGCTCCACCCGATCCAGCCGAGCCTTCAGGGCCGGATGATTCAACGCCCTTTTGATCCTATCCTCCAGCGGCTTCTCGTCTCGCTTCGTGGGATTGGGACCAGCTTACGAGAACCGCAAACCCGCGGGAATGAGGCGTCATTGCAGCGAATGGCAAGAGGCCTCACGGCTTGACCGCCGTCCCGCTTGTGTCACATTGGACACATTATGAAATCCATTTCGATTCGCGAACTTCACACCCGTACAGGTCATTACGTTCGCCGTGCCGCCACCGAGCCGATTGTTGTTACCGATCGGGGTGAAACCGTGGCCCGTCTCGTCCCAATTTCCGAACCAGCAGGCGTAACTTTCGCCGAGCGTCGCCTTCGCCCCGCGTTCAAACGTTTCCTCGCCACTCCGCTCCGCAGTGGCACCGATAGCACCCAAATCGTTTCCGAAGATCGCGACCGCTGATGCGTTACTTCGACAGCGCATACATTGCCAAGTGTTATTTGCCGGAGGCTGGTCACGCGGAGGTATCGGACCTCGCCGCTCAATCGCAGCGCATCGCCAGCGCAGCCATTGCCCGTCTTGAAGTATCCGCCGTTTTCCATCGCAAACTCCGCGAGCAAACACTCTCCGCTGTCATTCATCGCGAATTGCACCGCCAGTTTGCTGAAGATATCGCCGCTGGTGTCTGGCACCTTTTGCCGATGACGGAGGCGTTGTTAGTTAAAGCTCAAACTGCCTACGAAACGCTACCGTCCTCGTTATTCGTTCGTTCTGCTGACTGTCTTCATCTTGTCGCCGCGCGCGAAGCCGGATTCAGCGAAATCTACTCCAACGATCGGCACCTGCTCGCCGCCGCGTCGCACTTCGGGTTGAAGGGGATCGATCTGAGCTTTCGTTCATAGGCTGGCGCGCGAGCGCGCGAGGCGCGCCTTCACATTCTCCGGATGAGTGAATCAGTGTCCATTAGTGGTTATCCTTCTGCCGAACTCTAGTTTTCTTTACTGGTTTGCACGCGGCAAATTCCTCCCGCAATTCCGGCGGCGCAATCGCCAGCGGATGATCCCGGTCGATGTAAAACAGCATGTAGCCTGAGCGCGTGTAGTGATCCACATCGCTGTCCGAATCCCACCACGGGATCGAATCTGGATTCAACACCCGCTCACGCTCGCGTTCCTCCGCCGCAGGTTGCTCGGCGAAGACGTCGTCGCGGTCGGCGCAGCAGAGCCAATAAGCCCGCCCGCTTCCACACCAGCAGGGAGAGTTTCCCTGCGTACGAAAGCGGATCTGCGAGCGGGCGTTCTCACAGCGTTCATACAACCACTCGGGCTGATCGCCATAGCGGAAGAAAAACTCATTCCAGAAATCGTTCCCCAGTATCGCCACCATATCCATGAACAAATCTGGGTATTCCTGCGCGATGATCTGCATCCGTCGGCGCTTGTGAGGCTTCACGCGGGCAATCTCGAGCACGACGCCCGCCAGCGCCTTCACTCCGTCATCAGGGTCTTGCGCGAGTTTCCGGACGCGTTCGATATTCAAGCCGGAAATATTCGTTTGCCGCAGAAATGCATAAAGCTCCTCCCGCGGACTCCGGCGGCAGGTGGAACGGTGC